>CAZBWV010000035.1:0-73655 GCA_964495805.1 uncultured Calditrichaceae bacterium | reverse complement strand
AGTCAGGTGGACCTGAGCATTAACTACCGATTCCGCTGGGAAAATGTGACGGGAAAATTCAGTTTCATGGTTTTCAATCTGTTTGACACCCGGAACATCTGGTACCGCTATTTCTATCCTGAGGGACATCAACTGAACTCGGAGGACATTTACATGTTTGGTTTTACTCCCACTGTAGCGTTAGAGGTCAAATTTCGGTGATGGGGAGTTGTCTTTTTTAGACAGGATGAACAGGATTTTACATGATGATTAAGTGATTTTGATGTTTGATTGATCTCAGCTCTTTGCTGCTTTCTATTCCTTTATTTTATTTTTGAACAATATTTTAGTTTTGTTATAGTTCAAAAACTCTTTTTCTTTCAATGAATCCTGTCTTATCCTGTATATCCTGTCTAATTTTTTTCGGACAGGATAAACAGGATTTTACAGGATTGAAAAAACCCATCCCGTCAGGGATGGAGTGAACTTAGGCCCCCAATTCATTGGGGGTAAACGGAAAACGTCCCTCAAACCCAAACATTTGTCCCGTAGGGACAATTGAACCACACGCTCATTCATTAACACCGGGCTTCAGCCCGGTGCAACGTGCCAATTGCCCAATTAAAAAACCGCTTTAGCGGTTTATCGATTGCCAACCTATCGCGTTTCACCACCTTGAATTCACCCGAACTGCGGACGGTTGGAATCGATAACGTATTCCTTCTTAAGGAAACCGTTGAAACGATTTCCTTGCGGGTTATTCTTCTCTATTCACCGGGCTGAAGCCGCGGTGTTAATTAATATTCGGGTTTCCGGATACAGAAAAATTGTCAATTCATTATCCTGTTCCATCCTGTATATCCTGTCCGAAAATTCTTTTTTCAGGAAAAGGGGTAGAGACAAGACCCCTCGACTCCGCTGGCGCTCCGCTCGGGGTGACATGGCACCTGCTGTCATTCCGACTGGAGTGACGAACACCGGGAGGAACGGAGGAATCTCTGGTTCATCCTGTGAACATTAACACCGGGGCTTTAGCCCGGTGGCACAGCACAAGCCATCCCATCTTAAAAACCGCTTTAGCGGTTTATCGATTGCCAACTTGCCACGTTTTATCACCTTGAATTCCCCCGAACTCCGGACACACAACAACTTTAGCCGATTCATTACGGGCGAAAACCGTTTAAACGGTTTTCTTGTGGTTCACATCTCTCTACTCACCGGGCTAAAGCCGCGGTGTTAATCAATATTCGGGTTTCCGGATACAGAAAAATTGTCAATTCATCATCCTGTTCCATCCTGTATATCCTGTCCGAGAATTCTTTTAACCATCCCTCCGGGATGCGGGGTTTTGGGGTGTTGCGGGTTTTACCTATGCCCCACCATTAAAATGGTGGGCTAAGTTCAGCGCATCCCTCCGGGATGCGGGGTTTTGATTTTTAGACAGGATTTACAGGATTTAGCAGGATTAAATGAAATTTTTGATTTTCGATGCAACCAACTCCGCTGGCGCTTCGCTCGGGGTGACATGGTGTGCAGTTGTCATTCCGACTGGAGCGACGAACGCAGTGAGGAGCGGAACGGAGGAATCTCTGGAGTACATCGACCTGTTCATCCTGTCCAAAAATTCTTTTTTTCAGAAAAAGGGGTAGAGATGAGACCCCTCGACTCCGCTGACGCTTCGCTCGGGGTGACATGGTGTGCAGTTGTCATTCCGACCGGAGCGACGAACGCGGTGAGGAAAGAAGGAATCTCACAAACCCAAAATCATACGGAACCCGTCCAATTAGCCGTTAATTTTTTGTCTCCCATTTATCGGAACCGATTAAACCCTTTTTCAATGAAGGTTGACAAATTTGTCTGCAATGATTATCTTGTAACGCTATGTGGCGACGACTCTCTTTAAAATGGAAGTTTATTTTTTCGGTTCTGACGCTGGCAACTTTTTCGGGGATTATTGCTTATTTTTATTTTCCGCACTTGCTGGGGCTGGTTTTGTTATTCTTTTACATCATTCCTTCCAACTCATTCATTCCCTTTCCCCATGAACCGGCCATCATTTACTACGGAAAAATTTACGGTCCCTATTTAACCACTCTTGCCGCCATCATTCCCACCGCCATAGCCTGCATCATCGACTACGCCGTACTTACACCGGTGTTTAACCGCACTCGACTCTCGCGAATTAAACAGACCGGCATTTACCAGAAAACGGTGTACTATTTCGAAAAAGCACCTTTTTTAACCAACCTGGTTGCTGCCCTCTCACCGGTTCCTTTTTACCCGGTACGAATCCTTTCTGTGGCCAGTGGTTATCCCATGTGGAAGTACACCACCGCAGTGGTAACCGGCCGAATTCCCCGCTACTTTTTTCTGGCTGTTACCGGCGCCCTTTTGAATATCCCCAACTGGTTCATCGGGCTTTTCTTCCTGTCCCTGGTTTCCGCACCACTATACAAAAAACTCTCCGGATGGTGGCGAAAGCGACAGGCCGGAACAGCACCCAGTGTGGTGGAGGAACTGGTGATTCAGGAAAACGAAGAGGGCGAAGCCCTGGAAGAAGAAGAGATGGTCCCCACAGCTGCCACCAATCGGTAACCGGCCATGACCCGTGTGTTTTTCCGAAAACAGCTAACTTACCAGAGCGACTTATCCCCGATTGTGCAGGATTTGTTTCGCTTCTGGCAGGAAGAAGACCCCGACTTTCCACAAAACAAAACGGTTCTGCTCAAACCCAATCTGCTCTCCCCTCACTCCCCGGATGCAGCCATCACCACCCACCCGGTGTTGGTGGAAGCGGTTACCCGGGAACTTCAGAAATATGGCAACCGCATACTGATTGCCGATAGTCCCGCAGGAATTTTTAACAACAACCTGAAACACCTCTGGCGGGTCACCGGGATGGAGCAGGTCAGTCAGCGTACCGGCGCCCGGCTGGTGGACATTAACGCGCTGCCCATGAAAAGCCGCAAAGGTGGCGAACGCAACTTCTATTTTACCAGTCTGCTGGATGAAGTGGATTACCTGGTGAATTTGCCCAAGCTGAAAACCCATGGACTGACTCTGCTCACCGGAGCGGTGAAAAATGTGTTCGGGCTCATTCCAGGGATACAGAAAGGCGAATTTCACATCCGGTATCCTGCTCCGGAGGTATTTTCAGAAAACATGGTGGATATTTATCAGGCTGTTCGGCCCCAGTTCCACATAATGGATGGCATTCGCATTCTGGAAGGTGACGGACCTTCCTCCGGTGGCATTCCCCGCGATGCCGGATTCCTGTTTGCGGGCAGGGATGCCGTAGCCGTGGACAGCCTGGCCTCGTTTATGATCGGCATCGACCCCATGCAGGTATTTACCACCCGCATTGCTCATCAAAAAGGTGTGGGGATGGGGGACATTCATCAGATTGAGGTGGTGGGGGATGAACCGACCCCCATTCAGGCAAAAATTCCCGGACGACATATTTTCAGTCGGCTCCCGGACTTCCTGCTGAAAATTCTTGGCCACCTCATCTGGACGCGTCCCCGGGCAAATCCGGAGCGCTGTACCCATTGCGGCATCTGTATTCAAAATTGCCCGGCGGAAGCCATGCGTCCCGACGATCGCGGTGTGCCGGTAATTGATTACAAAAAATGCATTAATTGCTTCTGCTGTGCGGAAGTGTGCCCCGACGAAGCCATTTACCAGGAAGCCAGCTGGCTGGTGAAACGGCTGTCGTAAAGTAGCCGGTATGAAGCTGCAGTGTTAATGGATGAGCGGGCGGTCAGGAACGGCTATGCCCGGGATGAGTTCCCGGGCTGGCGCAGTGAAAACAGCAGAAACTGGCACCCGGAGAAACCGCTGAAGCGGTTTTCTTTATCAGCACAGGTTGCTCCCTTACACCGGGTTGAGATGCATTGCTATTGAATGATTGAGTGGTTAGAGGCTGTGCCTGGTGGCTAAAAAACAGTTTACTTTACATATACCATTTTCCGAACAGCCGTTAGCCCGGGCGTGCTCAGGCGCACAAAGTACACCCCACCGGGCACGGCGGAGGAAGGTTGCCAGTTCACCCGATACATCCCCGCCTGGCGATATCCGCTGATTAGTTGCGCCACTTTCGCTCCCCGTATATCATACACAGCAAGTTCCACCTGAGCATCGCTTCCAAGCCGAAACGTAATGGTGGTACCGGGATTAAACGGATTGGGAAAGTTGGGAAGCAACACCACCGTTTCCGGCACAGGTGCAGCGCCGTGGGAAATGGTACTGACATCTTCAAAAACAAACGGACAAACCACAGGCAGATGATCGGATGCGTAATACAGGGCATCGGCAACCGACGGTGGTACCACCCAGTTGGTGCCATCGTTCACCGAAAGGTTGAAGTGGTTACCATCGTTCCCCACCACATGGTATCCGGAAGAGATGATATTATCCAACAACGTCGGAGAGATGAGAATAAAGTCGAACCGATCATCCAGTCCGCCACTGCTCCCGCCTCCAAAACTGTTTGCCCTTGGGGACTGGGTATGGATATCGGCAAAAGCAGGATTGTTGTGCCAGTTGCCCGGTGCATCAATCGGGTCGAACAAAGTGCTATCGCTGATTAGCAGCTGATAGGCTGGTTCATTGCTGGTGTATAGGTTCATATCCCCAACGGCAATATAATTTGCCTGCGGAGGCAGAGCCAGAATGCTGTTTTTCAGAATGGTCGCTTCAGCCAATCGCTTCTGTTCGTTCTGGGTACCCTGACTGGCTTTTAAATGCACGGAATAGCAGTACATTTCCTCTCCGGAGGCAAGATGCTTCAAATGGTACTCGGCAATATCCCGCAATGCCGTACTGTGGTAACTGGCTCCCAGAAAGGTAAAGCGGCTGGCACGATAAAACAGTGCATTATCTGTGTCCGGCCCGTCATGAAAGGGTACCGCCTGAAAGTCCGTATCCAGTACGGAAAGAAGCAGATTGACCCCATCCTGACTCTCCACTTCCTGGACCAGCAACACATCCGGTTCCACATATTGAAGAATCGTGGAAAAATAACCCAGTCGCTGGTTGCCATTACTGCCAGGGAAATTCAACACGTTGTAGGTCATCACCCACACGGTATCCGCCTGGCCCAGCACCAGCCGTACCAGCAGGACCGCTACCCAGAAAATCCGTTTCATCATCCCGCACCTTCCTGTTAAATCACGATGTCCTGATGAATTCCCGGAGATGGAGGTTGTGTTTCTTCCCTGCCAGGAATTCACCTGCCTGTGCTCTCCCTTTCCCTTCATCCTTAATTTTCGACCACAAGTGAGGGAATACAAATGGAAAAATAAATTGGAAAGATAAGAGTACTCGGTGTGGTAAAATGATGTTTAGTTAAGCAACTACCATATCCTCTTTGCCAGCACATCTGAAACGGTATGATGATTTCCATAAAGAAAACAGCGAATTCGTTCCTATTTTTCTCCCCCAAACCAGTATCCGGTGGATTCAGCTCCCTCTATTCTGTAAATTTCATTCAACAAAAAAGGAGATGCTCATGGCAGAATTATTACGACACATAAATGTGGTAGTAACCGGTGGAACCGGTTTTCTGGGGCAGGAAGTGATCCGTCAATTTCTTCGGGAAGGTGCCCGGGTGGTCACCAATTACCGTTCGCTGGAGAAGATGACTGCTCTGCGCGATCTGGTCGGGCACAACCCGAACCTGTTCGGGATTCAGGCAAACCTGACCCGGGAGGAGAAGGTGGAAGCCTTTTTCAGCGAAGCCATAGACCTTCTGGAGAAAATTGATGTGGTGCTACATCTGATGGGCGGCTTCTGGATGGGTGGGGAAATTTCCGAAACACCCGTAGAAAAATGGAATGAAATGATGGAGCTAAATTTACACAGCACTTTTCTGGTTGCCCGGCGCGGATTTGCACTGATGAAGGAACGTGGTGAGGGGGGCAAGATTTTTACGGTGGGTGCCCAGGCGGCTCTGGAACTACCGGCGAACATGGGAGCCTATTCGGTAAGCAAAGCGGCTGTTTTAGCGCTTACCCAGGTTCTGGCCCGGGAGGGGCGGGCATACAAAATTACCGTCAATGCCATTTTACCCAGCATCATCGACACACCTGCCAACCGCGCCAGCATGCCAGAAGCCGACTACTCCCGCTGGATTACCCCGGAAGAAATTGCCAGCGTGCTGGTTAGCCTGTGCCGACCGGAAGCCAGTGGCTTATCGGGTACGCTTTTAAAAATGTACGGAAAATTGTAATCGGGCAGGAAGCATCCCGGGCTCATCCGTTCCGGACAAAACCTAAAAACAGCTTCATATACTCCCACATCACATCCATTTTATCCAGCATTCCATGGTCGGTGTTGAGCAGAATCAGATCGGTCATGGGATGAGATTCCAGATATTCCACGCTCAGGCGGTAAGGCACCACCTCATCCCGCACACCGTGGAAAATCTGAACCGGTAGCTGGCGCTTCAACTCAACAGAACGATACTGCTTCAGGTCGCGGACAAAATCGTATCGCAGGGGATGTTCTCTGTTCAGTGAATAAAAAAAGAAGGGAAGCTCCCCGTTCCGTTCCCACTGGCGTAGTTGTTCTTCCGGCAGAAGCCGAAGAAAACGCAGCGGGAATTCAAAAGCGGGTGCGATCAGAATCAACCGGCGAACATTGCGATGGTGCTCTGCCGCCAGCAACGCTAAATAAGCCCCCAGACTGGAACCCAGCAGCACCACCGTGCCGGATGTCCTGGCTATTTCTTCTTTCAGGATTTTTAGCTGGGAGGTGAGGGTCATCCGCTCGGGTTGCTCCCCCTTCAAATCCGGACGAATAAGAGAAACGCCCTCAGTCGCCATCTGCTCGGCAAAATATTTCCCTTTGGTGGATTCCGGTCCGGACAGGAATCCATGCAGGTAGATGTAGCGGGTTTCTCCCGCTGGTAAAATCACACTTTCCTCCGGTTTCACGATTCCCCTCCGTAACGCTGGCGTAAAAACCCCTTGAGTTGAACAAAATCGGTAAAAATTTCCGTGGTGCAACCAATTATCCAGCTACTCATCTCCGCCAACGGAATGTGAGAGACCATGTACACCGGTATGCCATGCCAGAAAGCCATGGTCAGCTCGCCATGGGTTCCTCCACCTGCCATTACGTACCGGTCCCACAGGCACACCACATAATCGATGCGATGAAGCAGAGTGTCCAGGTCCGTGCGAATGATTTTGTGCACCACCTGTCGGAAGCGCGGCAGGTTGTTCTCCTTCCATTCCCGAAAATGGCGAAACTCTTCCGGGGTTAGCACATGGTTTTCTTCCAGGCAAGGGTTGAACACAGTATGATGCAATTCCCGGGTCAGGAAGCGTCCCATTTCCTCGCGCCAGGCACATCCGTTATCCGGTGCTTTTTCGATGGCACCAGCCAAATACACCCGCAAAGGTTGTTTCATAACTCCATTGCCTTTCGATACGCGTCCACTATTTCCTGCGCAGCCCGCGTAAAATCTTCCTCGCGCTCCACTTCCAGCCAGCGGATTTCCGGATCGGCACGGAACCAGGTGTACTGCCGCTTGGCATAGCGACGGGTGTTCCGTTTCACCAGCTCCACGCAGGTGTCGTAATCTATCTCTCCCTCCAGATACGCAATAACTTCCCGGTATCCCACACTGTTCAGGCTATTCAGATTTTTTTCGTAACCCATACCCAGAATTCGGGAGACCTCCTGAATCAATCCGCGGCGGAACATTTCCTCCACCCGCCGATTGATATCCTGGTACAGTTTTTTTCGCTCGCGGGTGAGCCCAAATTTGAGGGGAGTAAAATCGGGCGGAGGAAGTTTTTTTTCCTGCAAGCGGGAGAGGGGTACGCCACCGGCCAGGTACACCTCCAGGGCGCGAATTATGCGCTGGCTGTTGTTGGGATGAATTCGTCCCGCACTCACCGGGTCCACTTTCTGCAAATCCCGATAAAGGGATTGGGAACCTTCCTCCCGCAGACGATGTTCCAGACTCTCGCGAATCTTTTCGTTGCGTACATCGTGCTGGAAAAATCCCTCCAGCAGTGCCCGAATGTACAGACCGGAACCACCCACCACCAGCGGCACCCGCTCCCGGGCAAAGATTTCTTCAATCACCCGCCGGGCTTGCTGACCATACTCGCCCGCACTGTAATATTGGTCGGGATTGAGAATATTGATGAAATGATGCGGAATGCGTTTAAGCAGCTCCGGTGAGGGTTTGGCGGTTCCAATATCCATATACCGGTAAATCTGCCGGGAATCTGCCGACACAATTTCCACCGGCAACTGTTCGGCCAGCAGTTTACTTAATCGGGTTTTTCCCACCCCCGTTGGTCCAACCACCACAAGGACAATTTTGTGACGTTTCTCCGCACTCATGGGTCGCTTTTGAGCGGGCTTCAGCAAAAGGGTTTAACCAATCCCTGCCGGTAGCCCGACGGTCAACATGTCTGTTGTTTGGTGTCTGATCTTCCCAAAAGAGTTTCCGGTAACCGCTCCCAGCCTCCCCCTGTACACCAGCAGCTCGATCTGCCGCATTTACAATCGTTTGAATTTCTTATCGATTTCTTCCAGATTCAGGGTGACGATAACCGGCCGCCCGTGGGGACAGAAATACGGTTCACTGGTGGAAAAGAGCTGATCCACCAGCGCTTCCATCTCCCGCAGGGTAAGTTTATCGCCGGATTTGATGGCGTTTTTGCAGGCAAACGCTGCAGCAATTTTTTCGTGAGGTTGCAGTTTGCTCCCCTCGTTCTCCCGATAGTAATCAATCATTTCCAGCAGCACTTTGCCCTCGTATCCCACTTTTACATCAGCCGGAATGGCTTCAATTAAAATGGTACGCCCGCTCAATTCGGAGATGGAAAATCCGATTTTCGCCAGCCACTCCTTGATCTCGTCGTAAATCAAATAATCTTCCAGCGATAACTCCAGGGTTTGCGGAAAGAGCAGCTTCTGGGAAGGGATGGTTTTTTGTTGCCGGATGGAGTTCAAAATTTTTTCGTACAGAACCCGCTCGTGCGCGACATGCTGGTCGATGATAACCACTCCGCTTTTAATCTGAGAGAAGATGTAGCGACGATGTACCTGCCACAAACGCGGCTGGATGTTGCTTTCCTCCCTTTCTTCCGTTTCGGGCGGCGTTTCTTCTTGTCCTTCAGGCATCTGGGTTTCCGGAATGGTGTAGCTAAACGCTAACTGATTCACCGGTGCCTCGCGGGGGGGACGCACCTGCCCGGGTCGGAACGGCCGGGGATGTTGCTGAAGGCGCAGTTTGAACTCCCGGTCCACCTCCCGGCGCATGGGAGCCTCTTCCGGTGCCGCGGTACTTCCGCCGGTAAAGGCCGGAATGATCTGTTCCGTTTGAATGGCTTTTCGCACAGCGGAGAGAAACAGGTGATAAATAACCCGCTCGTTGGAAAAGCGCACTTCCATTTTGGTGGGATGGACATTCACGTCCACCAGCGCCGGCGGGATGTTGAGAAACATCACGTACTGCGGATACTGAGAGCGTTCTATCAGATTTCCGTAGCCCTGCAACACCGCATGCGCCAGGCTGCGGTTCTGGATGGCGCGTTTATTCAGAAAGATAAACTGGTTATCGCTTTTCCCCCGGGCCAGATCGGGACGGCAGATGTATCCTTCCAGCTCAATTTCGTTCAGCTCTTCCCGCACGTACACCATCCCTTCGTACAGCTCTTTCCCCAGTACTCCGCTAATGCGCTCGTCGATGGTGGTGGCAGGTAAATGGTAAATTTCTTTTCCGTTGTTGATAACCGTGAAATGGATTTCCGGATATCCCAGGAAGAAACGCTTGAGCACCCGGTGAATGTGATTGAATTCAGTTACATCTGCGCGTAAAAAGTTTCGTCGGGCCGGGGTGTTGTAAAACAGATTTTTAACGGCAATGATAGTTCCCGGCTTCATGGCCAGCTCACTTTGCCGCACAATTTCGCCACCTTCCAGCTCCACCCACACACCGCTTTCGGAATCTTTGCGGCGCGTCTTCACCTCCACCCGGGCTACAGAGGCGATGCTGGGTAATGCCTCTCCGCGAAATCCCAGAGTGATGATGCGGTCCAGGTCGCTTACCGTCTCAATTTTGCTGGTAGCATGCCGCTTAAATGCCAGGGGCACATCGTCCGCGCCCATGCCCTCGCCGTCGTCAATCACCTGAATGAGTTCTTTCCCGGCTTGCTCAATCACCACGGTAATTTCCGTGGCACCGGCATCGATGGAATTCTCCAGCAGTTCTTTGACCACCGAAGCAGGGCGGTCCACCACCTCCCCGGCGGCTATTTTGTTGGCAATCTGCGGCGGCAGTACTTTAATTTTACCCATGCACTTCTTTCCTTTGTTAAGCAGATGCCCCTCCTTCCCGGAACCGTTAAATATAAGCACATGCCGGGAAGTGGGCAAAGGTTAAACCACATCGCGGCAGCGACAGCAGATTAAAAAGCAAGGAAATGTTCGGTTAAAGACAGGTTTTTCTGGGTGTAAGACCGGTATTGTTAAAAAACACAGGATGCGCGGCAGCGTCGGTGGTAATTCCGGCGCTGCCACCCCGTCACAACTATGAGGTCACCACTCCCGGGCGCTCCAGTACGCCACCTTCCCGGGCATCGGCACGCTTCAGTAAAATTGCAAACACCAGCCCAAACAATCCCAGGCTGGCAAACATCACCATGCTGGCGGTGTAATCGTGGGTAATATCGCGCAAACGACCATTCAGGAAGGGAAACAGTGCCAGACCGATGTTTTGAATGGTGGTCATTAACCCAAACGCGGTGCCGACCCGTTCTTTGGGCACAATCAGCGGCACCGATGGCCACATGGCTGCGGGAACCAGCACAAACGCCGCTCCCAACAGAATCATCGGAATCACCGGATTGACATGGGTCAGACCCATAGCCAGGTGGCTGGGAATCATCAGCAGGGAGCCAATGATCATCAGCGTGGCACGTTTGCCGATTTTATCCACCAGCTGACCGGCAAACGGGGCAAACACCATGGAAGCAAAAATGATGATGGAAGTAATTCCGCCCGCCGTACTGAACATGTGAATGAAGTTGTTAAACACCTGATAAATAAATCCGCCGGTTGCCTCCGCCACCCGGGGAATATGCCATTTATCCACAAAGAAATCCGTAGAAAGCGCGGTAAATGGGAAAATGGCCGAATAGAATGTCACGCACAGCAGGGTCACATACCAGAAGCTGGGTTTGAACGCTTTGATATCCGCCCAGACGATTTTCTCCTCCGCACCTTCCTCCTTCAGCTCCAGTACCTTTTCCCCGTGCAAATCCATGATGATGTACACAATATTGGCTAAAAGCGAAACGCCGCAGAAGATCACGGCCGCCCACAGGGAATAGTGGTACCCACCAAAGTGCTGAGCGATCAGTTCACCGGTGTTGAAACTGAACAACGTACCCAGTCGGCTCACCGTTAGCGCAATTCCGAACGATAATGCCAGTTCCTTGCCTTTAAACCAGCGGGCCAGAATGGCACTTTGTGCCACCACCAGGGGTTCTGAGCCAGCACCGAAAATAAACCGTCCTAAAAATAGCACGGGGATGCTTTTCGCCAGAGCCACTATGGCCGCACCGATAAATACCAGCACGGAAAAGAGCATGCTGGCTTTTCGGGTACCCAGTTTGTCAATCAACACCCCGCCGATGAACACAGACAGAATAGCGGCAATGCTGTACATGGTGTAAAAGGAACCCACGGTACCGCGCTGAGCACCCAATTCCTCCACCAGACGGGGAGCAATGGCTCCGATAATGTCGTAAGCAAAGTAACTGCCAAATGTTAGAAGTGAGACAAATAACAAAACAGTGAAACGGTAGGCACGTGTGGCCGGATGAAAAAACGGATACTGACTGGTTTGAACCGTACTCATGGCATCTCCAATCCAATTCGTTTTGTCGGGCTATCCACAGTTGCAAAAAACAGATTTTCTAATATAAAAAATTGGGCGGAGAATGGAATCAAAAAATTTTTTATTTCCGGCCCGAAACAAAAAAGCACCGATACGGAATGTAACGGTGCCCGGATAATTTCGATTGAACCCCACTTAAATGTACTGGAGCCAACCGCGACGGTCTTCCTTCTCGCCGGTTACGATGGCAAAAAATTCGTCCTGAAGCATTTTGGTAATCGGTCCCCGCTTGCCCTCTCCAATGGTAATTCCGTCGATGCTGCGAATGGGGGTAATTTCCGCAGCCGTGCCGGTAAAGAAGACCTCATCGGCAATGTACAGCATTTCCCGGGGAATCATCTCTTCGTGCACTTCAATTCCCAGGTCCCGGCATAGCTGGATGATGGACCAGCGGGTGATGCCCGGCAGAACCGAAGCAGCCAGCGGTGGCGTGTACACCTTGCCCTCCCGAACCACAAAAATGTTCTCGCCACTCCCCTCGGAAACGTAGCCGTAGGAATCCAGTGCAATGCCCTCCACATATCCGTTCAGTACCGCTTCCATCTTTATGAGCTGGGAATTCATGTAATTGGCTCCGGCTTTAGCCAGGGCAGGTAGCGTGTCCGGCGAAAAGCGGTGCCAGGAGGAAATCTGCACATCCACCCCTTTCTCCAGCGCTTCTGGTCCTAAATATTTTCCCCAGTACCAGGTGATGATGTATGTTTCGATGGGCGATTTGAACGGATTCACCCCAAACTCACCCAGTCCGCGGAAAATTACCGGGCGAATGTAGCATTCCTCAAAATGGTTCACCTTCACCGTCTCGATGCAGGCATTGTAAATGTCGTCGTATGTGAAATTCTCCGGTACCATGCGATAAATCTTAGCTGAATTAAAAAGGCGTTTCACGTGTTCCGGCAAACGAAAAATGGCACTCCCCTTTTTCGTTTTGTAGCACCGAATGCCTTCAAACACAGAGGTGCCGTAGTGCACGACATGGGACATCACATGAATCTTCGCATCGTCCCAGTTGATGAATTTTCCGTTGTACCAGATTTTTTCCGCAAGACCTGTATTGGGAGCCATAACACCTCCTGATTTTTACTTTTACTCAATTACTGTGACCCAACCGTAGGGGTCTTCTTCCCGCTGAAATTGAATCCCCGTCAGACGATCGTAAAGGCGATGTGCCAGCTGGTATTCGTTCCGGTTCACCGGATAGGTTTTTCCCCTCCAGCCGATATGGCTGACGGAGGTAATAATGGCGCCGGTTCCGGTTACAAAGCATTCTTTCGCCCGCTGAACCACCTCTTCCACAGAGAGTTTTCGCTCCTCCACCTTTAACCCAAACTCCGTGCGCGCCAGATGAATCACCGAATCGCGGGTAATGCCCGGTAAAATGGAGCCCAGTTCCGGGGTAACCAGCGTATCATCTTCCATCAGGGCAAAGAAATTGGCTGCTCCCGCCTCTTCGATGTACCGGTTCTCGCAGGGGTCCAGATAGATCACATCGTCGAATCCTTCCTTTTTGGCCTCCTTTTTGGGGGCCATGGTTACCGGATAGTTACAAACCGCTTTGGCGTCCCCGGTACCGTTGGGAGTTGCCCGACTGATTTCTTTCGCTACCAGCTTTACCACCCCCACTTTGTCGAAATAGGGTCCCACAGGGCTGGCATAAATGTAAAACAGGTACTCCAGCGAGGCGCGCACACCCAACAGGGGTTCGATGCCAATACACACCGGACGCAAATACATGCTGCAGCGACCATCCTCACTTTGCGGGACAAACTCCCGGTTTGCCAGCACCATCCGGCGCACCGCTTCCATAAATTTTTCTTCGCTTATTTCGGGAATGGCCAGCTTCCGGGCGCTGCGCACAAACCGACGGGCATTCTCCTGCGGACGAAACATAACAATGTTCCCTTTTGCGCTGTAGTAAGCCTTCATGCCCTCAAAAATGCCCTGTCCGTAATTTAAAATATTGGCAGCCGGCGATAGCTCAATGGAATGAAATCCTACAATCGCTCCATCGTCCCAGCGACCATCCCGATAGTAGCTTTCGTACATCTTCATTTCGTGTTCGTACGGATAAAGCGAAAAGGTCAGTTCATCGCAATTGATTGTGCGAGCCATACACAAACCTCCTGTTGGAAAGTCTTTTTCATTGATAAATTTTTCCCATTGCATTCCAATTTAAAGGGAATCCTATTGAAAATAAACGGATTTTTAAAAATCCTATTTGACCGTTGGGAAGGATTCGGGCGGTTTCGAAATCAAAATTTTCTCTTACTCTGCAGGATGTCTGGACAGAAAGCTTTTTTCCTTCTCATTTACCGGAAAGGGGCTCTCCTGCGGTGGGGAAACGGAATGTAACCGGGAAAACGGTTTAACAGGTAATCAACCGGTCCATCTGATCCCGCTTGCTTTCAAACAGTTCCCGGTTCAGTTCATAGTGATACTGCTGAGCTGCCTTTTCCACATATTTACGGTATTCTTTTCCGGAAAAATAGTCCTGCAGATCGCGGTTCAGCGGAATAATTTGTTCCGCCACAAACCATTCGAATGGCTTGGTATTCTCGGTCACGCATTTCAGTTCGATAGCCCAGGAGACGGTAGCCAGTGGATAGCGGGAGAGCAGGTCACGCTCCAGCGCCATCCGCTTGGCTTCGTACAGCGGGTCGATGTACTTGAACTGCGGACTGTACATCTGGGCATTGTGGAAATGCTCCGGCACATTGAGCAGTCCGGCCAGACGCAGACGTCCGGTCATTATCACCAGAATCTCCATCACCATATCCCCTAACCCCAATCCGGGATATTTCTGGCCCGGCAAACGGGGTTTCTCCGGGGTGAATTTTCCCTTCGGATGCTGCATGCACAGCCATTCCACTGCGATTACCTCAAAATTTCGCCCGTAAATACGGGAAGGAAAGGGCGGATAGACGGTAATGTGCTTGCGTTTTACAATGAGCTCGCCTAACAGATGCTGGTTGTCCTTTTTATCGTAGTAGATGGCGATGCGTTGCTTGTACGGGTCCCGGGTGTTAATAACCGTTTTAAAATTGTCGTACCCGCGCTTGCGGAGTTCATCGTACAATCCATATTTCTCCAGGGCGTAGCGAATCCCGTCCGGGGAATAAAATCCCAGAAAAAAAGGCGAACTGCGTTTCGTGGGTGGTGCCCCTAAAATATCCTCGAAATTCAACGCAATATCTTTCTCCTGAAGGCGACGAAGTTGATGTGTACTCAACCTTCGGGAAATCCAGTGCAGACGAAAACGACGTTTGGACATACCCAGTTTACTTCCCCTTTTTCATAGCCCACTTAATGAAATTGTAATACACCTTCCAGCTTTCCGGTCCGTAACCGCCTGCTCCTAATATTACCATGGGTAGCTTTCGGCTGCGGGTTAAATTAAACACAAAGCGGTCTCTCTCCAGCATTCCTGCCTCGCTGATGTCGAAATCCCCGATGCTGTCCAGCACATACGGGTCGCTCCCCGCCAGATACATCACAAAATCAGGACGAAACGTTTCGAACACCCCGGGCAAATGCTCCCGCAACACCTGCAAATACTCCTCGTCCTTCACATGAGAGGGTAATTCAATATCCACATTGTTGATTTTGCGGGTACAATCCACCCAGTTTTCGGCATGAATGGAAAAGGTAAACACCGATTCGTCATCGCGAAAGAACAGCAGATTGCCATTGCCCTGATGGTAGTCCAGGTCCACAATCAGCACTCGTCCTAACTTACCGCGAAGTTGCATCTTGCGGATGGCAATGGCCACATCGTTAATCAGGCAGAACCCTTCCGCACGGTCGGGATGGGCATGGTGGTAACCACCCCCCAGATTGAACACCGGATTGCCATGTTCCAGGGTATATTCCGTGGCCAGTACCGTTCCCCCGGCTACATAGCGAAAGTATTCAAAAATGTACTCGTCCCAGGGATTGACATAGTCCAGGTTAAGAATTTCGCCCACATACATGGGGTTCTTCAGGCGATTCAGATACTCCCGGGTGTGAACCAGCAACAGGTCCTCATCGCTCAACCTGGGCGCTTTCAGCACATCCTTCCGCCGAATCACCCGATCCTTGATGAGCTGGTCGCGGATTTTTTTGAATTTCATGACGTCGAAGGATTGCCGGGAATCGCGGGAGTGAATGGCTGTCATGTACTCACTGCGATAGACAATTTTACAGCATTTTCGCCTGAACCACCACATGGAACCCTCTTGATTCGATGGAGAAATATAGGTGAGATTTCCGTGTGGTGCAACACAGCGTTCAATCGGATTTCCTCCATCTCCCTTTTCCTAAAAACAGGAACCGCCTCTTTTAACAACAGAGGCGGTTCGGTCAGTCTTCATTAAGGAAATGATTTCTTTTCACTCAAGCCCAGTTGCCCTGATTGACCAGATTTCCCTGTTCATCATACTGCTTCCACCAGCCGGAACCATCCGCATTCCAGCCAAACTCCATAAATTTGAGGTTGTTCTGGTACACCGTTGCCTCTCCGCTGCCATCCGGGTGGATGGTCAACTCCACTTTTTCCCCGGTACCCGGAATCTGGATGGTAGCAGTAAAATCTCCGTTTTCCTCTTTATTCCACTGGCAGGTTGCGCTTACCTGGGTGGAATTCAACTCATAAAACGTCCAGTTTCCGGAGTTACCATCCCGGCTCAGGTCTCCCTCCATTGCCACCCAGTTCTGGTACACGTACTGCCCATCCGTGCCGTTTAGAACCACTTTCCAGTGTACAGTGTCGTTGTCCTGTTCCGTAGCGGTTACCGTACCGGTTAGCTGGCCATTGACCACCGTCCAGGTCCAGGTATTCCCCTGATGCACCGCCTGTAAATTAGGCAAATAGAAAAAAGTGTTGTACCAGAATGTGGTCATCTGATTCAATAGCGCAAATTGTTGCTGCAGTGTGGCTGGCGCATGAGCAGGTACATTAACCCGGGGAATCACACTTACTGTGGGTGGTTCTTCCGAAGGAGCCAGCGGATTGGAATCCTCATCTTTGGAACAGCTGGCAAACAACAGCAGCATTCCCAGAATAAACCAGAGGGTTACCTTTTTCATGGTTCGCTTCTCCTTGCTTTTTTTCACCTTTTCCAACAGTCCGTCACTTCGTTCTCTTTTTTACGGATTGTTCAAATGATTTTTTACCCGCCGTTCAGCGGACAGGTTCCCCACCATCGGAAAAATTCCCCCTACTTCCCCCTTGAAAAAATGGCAATTTTGCTGTAAATTCTCCCCGTGAATAGAAAATATCATTACAACATTTTAGCTGTTGACGACGAGATTTACAACCTGGAAGCGATTCAACGAACATTTCGCAAGCAGTACCAGGTATATATCACGCCTTCGCCACAGGAAGCCATTCAAATTTTTCAGCAGGAACCCATTCATCTGGTCATCGCGGATCAGCGCATGCCGGAAATGCTGGGAACCGAACTGCTGGCCCGACTGAAAGAGATCAATCCCAATCCCATCCGAATTGTATTAAGCGCCTACACGGACATCGACTACCTGATTCATGCGATCAATCGGGGAGAGGTGTATCGGTACATCACCAAACCGTGGGACCCTCATGAATTACGGGTAACCGTGCAAAAAGCGCTGGAACACTACCAGGCGAACATGGACCGCCTGCAATTGATTGAGGATTTGCGCGCTAAAAATCTGGAGCTGGATGCTGCCTTGCAGGAGCTAAAGGAAACGCAGGAAAAGTTGCTCCAGGCGGAACGGCTCTCCGTCCTGGGACGCATGGCCAGTATGATTATTCACGACCTGAAACAACCACTGGATTTTATTCGTTCCGCTGCGGAAACCATGGCGCGGGTGGACCTGGACCAGGCAGACCGAATCGAAATTGCCACCATGATTAAGCAGGAAACCCACCGATTCACCGAAATGATCCAGGAAATTCTGGAGTACAGCAAAGGAGACTACCAGCCACATCTGGACACCCTCACCGTCAGTGAATTCTGGGCTGTGCTGGAATCGCGCATCCGCAGCTACCTGCAAAACTATGAAATCAACTGGCAAATTCGCCCGGTGGAAAGCGAAGCCAGAGTGCAGGTGGACACCCTGCGCATGCAGCGGGTTATCTTTAATCTGGTTAAAAATGCACTGGAAGCTGTACGCGCACTCCCCGCCGAAAAAAATCCGGGCATCCAGATCGAAACGCATATCGAAAACAGTAATCTGGTCATAGCTATTTCCGACAACGGACCCGGAATCCCCTCCTCCACACTTCCCCATGTGTTCGAACCATTTTTCTCCCACAATAAAAAGAACGGCATCGGGTTGGGCCTGGCCATTGCCAAATCCATTGTGGAAGCCCATCGGGGCACCATCACCTGCCAGAGCATTCCTCACCAGAAAACCACGTTTATGATCACCCTCCCACTTCTTTCCCAATAAAATTTCTTTCCCTGAATCGTAGTTTTTTACCCAACTTTTTCCATCCATCCCATTTTTTTTAAACTTTCCCGAAAAAACTACATATCCATGTAGTGCTTTTTTCACTTCGGCCCCTTACTATCAAACAGATCAAAAAACATAAGGGGGCGTCATGAAACACTTTTACATCCTGCTTATCTTTGCACTGAGTACCGGTTTTCTACCCCTTCGGGCACAGAATCCGGTCTGGCAGAACTTAACCAGCAACATGCAGGCAGTTACTGGCTACGGAGCCTACCTCTCGGATATTGTCTGTGTGGGGGATAACCAGGCCTGGGTTACCCGTAGCAATAGTACCTACATCTACCACACCACAGATGGCGGACAAACCTGGCAGTCCACTTTAATTAGTTACCGCACCAGTGGAATTGACATGTGGGACGAGATGAACGGATATGCTGTGGGGGCTGGCGGGTACATCTATCGTACGACAGACGGCGGAGCAAGCTGGCCAATCATCGGGCAATATGGTGCATTTCTGAGTAAAGTGGAATGCATTCCGTCCAGTGACACATGTTTTGTGTGCGGACGTGATGGTTCCATGGCGATGATTGTGGGAGATAGCATTTATGGAATGACTACCCCCACCAGCTCGTACCTTAGTGGAATGTGTTTCCCCAACTCTTCCCGGGAAGGCTGGCTTTGCGGTGGTGAGGGAATTTTCCATTACAAGAACGGCAGCTGGATAGCCGATCAGAACTTCCCACCGACCGAATATTTCGATATTTTTATGCTGGACACGCTGGTCGGCTGGGCTGTGGGAGATAATGGTCTGATTGTCCATACCGAAAACGGAAAAGATTGGGTCACTCAACCCATTCCGTATGTCACCTCAATGATGGGAGTCCATTTTATCAACTCACAGGAAGGTTGGGTAATCGGATCGATAATGGGGCTGATTCTTCATACAACAGACGGCGGACAGTCCTGGGAAACTGTTGCGTGGGGAATGACCAACAATGTGCTAACGTCTCTGTATTTCACATCGTCCACAAACGGATATGTAATTGGCTACTACTCTACTGTACTCAGATACGCACCGCTCACCGCTCTTTCGCACCCATCCGGCTCACCCGACCAATTCTCTCTTTCGTCGAACTATCCCAATCCGTTTAATCCCACCACGCACATGGAGTTGGTGTTGCCCGCACAGGGTATGGTACGCGCCCAGGTGTACACCATCGCCGGGGAACGAATTAAAACATTGATCGAAGCCATTTTACCAGCCGGTCAACACATCATTGAATGGGATGGAACCGACAGTAACCACCGACCTGTCGCCGGAGGGGTTTATCTCTGCCGGGTACAAATCGGGAAACACACGGTAATCCGAAAAATGGTGCTGATGCGCTAACGCAATGCATTACGATAAGCCACGCAACCGCACGCCGAAAAATCTTAAACTCAGGATAGGAGGCGACTCCATGCACCATTCCGGAGCCATACCCATTCCCACGGCTATTATCCACAACAACCGGTTCGTACGGGATGGTTTAGTACTGCTTTTAGAAAATGAACCCTTCTTTGCGCCCGTACATACCTACGCCTCTTTCGAAGAAGCATTTGCTGATCCCAGATTTCATCGGGTGCGGTTGGTGCTCATTGGAAACGGATTGTCGGGTCTGAATAACCCCGAAAGCATCCGCCAATTAATTCGGTACCACCCGAATATGCAAGTTGTGCTTTGTGCGGCGCGGGAAGAAAGTCCGGACATTCTGGAAGCCATTCGGGCGGGAGCGGTGGGATTTGTGATTCAAAAATCGGCTCCGGAAAAAACCCGGAAGGTGCTTCGCACAATTCTTCAGGGAGGTTCCCCCCTGAATCCTTCCCTTGCCCGGACGATTCTTCTACAAGCATCTCAACCGTCCTTCCGGCTCCGAATGTCCGCTTTTCAGCAACGCATCTTACAGCATGCCGCGCGCGGCGACTCCGACCGGACCATGGCCAGTGTACTGAACTGCACCACAACGCACATCTTCCGGGAAATTCGCAATATTTACCAGCAAATTCACCGTGCGTCTGCCCAACACAAATCTCCCTGAGGCGATTCCGAAACCCGTGCGCTGCAATCTCTCAAATATTTTCCGCGCCAATTTTTAACGCAATGAATTGTTCATTAGATACAAAAAAGAAAGGGGAAACATGAGAGCAGCATATTTTTGGGGAATCATCGGATGGCTGTGGTTCGGGATTGTGCTGTGCCAGGTTACACCGGAATGGAGCAACCAGGTAAATGGTCAGATATACGACGACTACATTCGCCAGCTGGCGGTCTCGCCCGCCGGAAATCTCATCTTATGCGGTTTTATCGACGAAACCACACAAGAGGATTTAAAAGTGGCTCAATTTACCCCACAGGGCGGACTGGCATGGGAGTACACCTACAACGACTCGCTGGTAAACGGGATGGATGTTGCACGGGTAGTGGCAGCGGATTCACAGGGTCGTGTGTGGGTAGGTGGTTTTTCTTCCACCCAGAATAGCGATGGCTGGACGGTGATTCAACTGGACTCCACCGGGCAATTTTGCTGGAAGCACACTCCGGCAGAAGGTATGAAGGCGGTTTACGATCTGAAACCGGCACCATCCGGCAATGCCTACGCCATCGGCTATTCCAGCCATCCGCAAACTGGTAGCGATTTCAGTGTGGTGAAGTACCAATCCGACGGTACCGTAAAATGGATTGCCCATTATAACGGTTCAGGGAACGGTCTGGACATTCCTTACCGGGTAACACTGGACGATTCCGAAAATGTACTGATTGCGGGCTATACCACCGGGGCTGTGACCCAACGCGATATTACTGTGGTAAAATACGACTCTTCCGGCAACTTCCGCTGGGTTTTCGCCCACAATGGTAGCGCGAACTATTCCGACGAAGCCGCCGACGTAGCTGTTGATGACGCCGGAAATGTTTATGTGACCGGATTTACCCTGGAGACCCTTACCGGATACGACATTGCGGTAGCCAAAATTAACCGTCACGGGCAACTCCGCTGGATCCGGCTCTATAATCAGTCCGGCGGCGGTGCTGAATTCGCCCGACGAATTGCCGTACACGATTCCAACCAGATCTACGTGGCAGGGGGTTCCCAATCCAAAATAACCCTCATTAAATATAACGCCATGGGAGACACGGTGTGGGTTCGATTTTACTACACCCTCTCACAGGATAACAAGATTAACGACATGGCACTGGATGCCGATGGGAACATTTATCTGACCGGCTGGACAAAGGAGCAGTATTATTTAGTCAACCGGATTACCACCCTGAAGTATTTGCCCGATGGTACGCTGGCATGGGATGCCATCTACTCCGTTCCGGGTACCGATCGTAACGACGGATACGGTGTTGCCATCGATCCCTCCGGTGACGTCCTGGTAAGCGGGGTCAGTTTCAACGGACCCCAACATTATCTGGTAGCCCTCAAACTCCCTTCTTCTATCACAAACATATCGCGCCCGAAACATTCAGCACCGGCAAATATCGATCTGCATGCAAACTATCCCAATCCGTTTAATTCGCGCACAATCATCCTGTTTCGCAATGCAAAGACCGCCCCTATCTGCTTAGATGTGTACGATGCCACCGGAAGAAAAGTCCGCACGCTGGTTCGGCAAACGTTTCCACCTGGCGAACACCGAATCATCTGGGATGGCACCAACCAGAATGGTGAGAACCTTTCCAGCGGCGTGTATTTTTATCGGCTTCAGTCGGGCCAGATCATTCGAACCGGGAAAATGCTTCTGCTCCAGTAAGTAAATCGCCTTTTCTCATCTTTCCCTTATGGCAAAGGAGAATGATCCACTCATCCAAATTCGGAGGAACAACCATGATTCCACCAAAAATCTTAACATTCCGTAAGGAGTCCGGCATCAGACTCCGAATCTTTGCGTTTACCCTTCTGCTAATTAGCCTGGCAACCGCTCAGGTGGATACCGCCTGGGTGAGTTTTTTGAATGGAGGTCCCGGATGCACGGACGAAGCTTACTACATGTGCCGGAACGATGCCGGTCAGTTTTTGGTCACTGGCACCAGCAATGCAGACATATTCACCGCCTGCTTCTCTCCGGAAGGAGATTCGCTCTGGGCTTTTCGTTTCGATGGAGGCAATATGGACGATCGTCCCCACGGACTGGTGGTGGATGATTCGGGGTTTGTCTATGTGAGTGGCTGGGGTGCACCACCGGCTCAGGCTCCCTGGTATTTCGTCTTAAAATACCGCCCGGATACCGGCGATACAGTCTGGACGATGCGCATCCCCGGCATGTGGTGCGAATCCAACGGAAAAACAACCCCTATGATGACGTATGGCTCTCAGGGGTGTGTGTACGTCACCGGATCTCGCAAGGACAGTTCCGTGATCCCTTACGCCACCAGTTTTTGCACCATGAAAATAAACCACCGGGGTCAGGTATTGTGGACAGCTCGCTACCCAACCTCTTCAACCGATTACTTCCGGCCTGCTGCCATTGCCCGGGATGCTCAGGAAAATTTATACGTTGTGGGAACAGCACCAACCGGCTCCATTAACTTTGCCACGGTGAAGTACGATTCCGCCGGTCAGCAACAATGGGTTGCCATCTACGATGGTCCCGCACACAACACGGATTACCCTTACGCTGTGGTTGCAGACAACAATGGCCATGTGTACGTAGCCGGACGGGCATTCACAGGTGGCGCCGTATATACCGCATTTTGCACCATCTGTTATGATGCGGCAACCGGCGATACCCTCTGGGTGCGCCTCTATGCTGCTCCCGATTCCATGAACGAAGCCTATCTGTTAACTCTGGACGGAAACGGAAACATCCTGGTGGCTGGCACCGCCTACTCCATGTCCGGTACCGGAAAGGATATCGCTGTGGTTCAATACGATCCCTCAGGAAATCTGCTCTGGGAAGCCCGTTACGAAAATTTTGGAGATGATGCCCCCGAAGCCCTCTCTGTTGACGATCTGGGAAATGTGTACCTTACCGGGAACCTCAGCAATCGGACGGATATTCTGACGGTTAAGTTCGATTCCGGAGGGAATTTGCAGTGGTCGGCACAGTTTCGCTCCACCGGATGGCAGGAGGTGGGCCACGCCCTGAATGTGGAAACGGAAAACATTCTGTACGTCGCTGGCCGAAGCCGGGACGACTTTTGCCTGCTGAAGTATGCTCCGGCAGCGCAGGTGGGTGTCTCTCCCACCGGTTTCGATATGTACGTGGGCACATCCGGAACAGCAAGTGCCACATTCACCATCACCAACACGGCAACACCCGGTTGCAAAACTCTGAAGTGGAAATTGGTTGACCGCCAGACCTCCATTTCAACCCGCCATCTTGACTCCGGTACCCAGCGGGACTCTCTTCCTTTCCGTGTTTTTGAACTGCCCTTTCCCGCCGGAACGGAGGAGGTCAACGGACTGACCTGGGGTAATCTGGGAATCTGGATTGCCGATGTCACCAATCAGAAAATCATAAAGCTCGATCCGGTCACAGGACAGGTGCTCCGAACGTTTCCCACAGCCAGCACGTTTCCCGGCGGTTTAGCCCACGACGGATATTACCTGTGGTTTTTTGATTTCGCCGGAGACCAGATTCGGAAAATCCACCCGCTAAGCGGAGATATTCTATGCAGCATTCCCAACCCTCTACCTAACGGCGAAGGATTAACCTGCGACGGCACCGACCTATACCGTGGAGGTTCCGATAGCCTGATTATCCGTTTCGATACCACTGGCACGGTAACGGACACCATCCCGGTGCCAGCCGGTTGGTGCCAGGGACTCGGCTGGGATGGCAGCCATCTGTGGTATGCCATCACCTACCAGCTGTGGCAACTGGCGGGAGACTCCGTGGTGCAATCGATGATTACACCGGGGAACTCTGACGGTGGCATCACTTTCGACGGGCAATACCTGCGTTTTGCCGACAACACCCGCAAGCAGATTATCAGTGCCGATGTCGGAATTCCCACCGCTGATTGCCCCTGGTTAACGGTGAATGACACCTCCGGTACGCTGGAACCGGGGCAGAGCACCACTATTACCCTGGAGGTAAACGCCGCTGGTCTGAATTCCGGGCGCTACCGGGCACATCTGCTGCTCACCAGCAACGATCCGGACCGGCATACGCTGCTCATCCCCGTGCAATTGAACGTGAACATCCCCAACGATCTGACGGCTGATTCTCCGCCCGTTCCCTTAAAATTTCGGCTGAAGCAAAACTTCCCCAACCCGTTTAATCCGGTTACTACCATCACTTTCTCCATTCCCGGTTCCCCTGGCTCCACCGGGAATTTCGATTTGGTTACCCTGCAAATTTTTGATATATTGGGGCGACAGGTAGAAACGTTGATACACCGAAAGTTACCGCCCGGGGAATACCAAATTCAGTGGGATGCCTCCCACCGTTCCATCCCCAGCGGAATTTACTATTACCAATTAACTTACGGAAATCGGAAATTGGTGAAGAAAATGGTTCTCATTAAATAAAATTCCAGGGGGTTTTCAATGAAAGCATTCACCATTTTTCTGGTTTTCCTGATCTTTTGCCCGGCGTTTTCCCAATTTGGTTGGGAACCGCTTGTTTCCGGTACAACGGTAAATTTAAATGCCGTCTGGTTTGTGGACGATAGCACCGGCTTTGTTGCGGGCGACAATGGTCTGGTATTAAAAACCACCGATGCCGGTTTCAGCTGGAGCGATATCTCTCCGGCAGGTGCCCCCAATTTGTACGGCATTTATTTCTTCAATGCGGATTCCGGGTTGGTGGTGGGACAATCCGGTAAGATTTTTCGGACCACAGACGGTGGTGCGACCTGGTCGGAAATCAGCAGCGGGATTTTCAGCAAATTGCGCTCCGTCTCTTTTTGCGGAGACATTGGTATCTGCGGGGCTCAGGACCAGGGTATTCTGTACTCCCAGGATGCCGGGCGCACCTGGACGGTGTTTCAGTCCGGCTTGATGGGAGGTGGCTTTTTTGGCGCCAGCATGGTGAATGAGAATGTGGGATATTTAGGCGGTGAGAACTCCATCTTTCAGCCTATTCTGGCAAAAACCACCAACGGCGGAATGAACTGGAGTTTTTCGGTGTTCTATTTAAATAACAACGAGGGTCGAATTCTGGCGCTGGATTTCATCAACCCCGATACCGGTTTTGCTGCCAGCCGCCTGTGGAACGGCGGCGGAGCCATCTCCGTGACCAGCGACGGTGGGCAGAACTGGAATACCACAATCTTTAATACGACCATGAACGGTGTGGAAGCGCTGGATGTGGACACCATGGTGGTAGTATATGCCGTGGGCGATCAGGGAATGATTGTGAAAAGCATCAATTATGGCGGCTTCTGGATGTTTCAGAACAGTGGAGTTGCTGCCGCTCTGAATGCTGTGCATTTTCTGAATCCAGATACCGGCTTTGTGGTGGGGAGTGGTGGCGTGATTTTACGGACCACCACCGGCGGGGAACCACCGAACCGTTTAACCAACGATCGGAACTCAACGATCCCACGCACCACCCGGCTGGTGGGGAATTACCCCAACCCGTTTAATCCATCCACACGTATCGCGTACCGGCTGGCCACCACCGCCAGAGTGGTGCTGGAAATTTTCGACATTACTGGCAGGCAAGTTGCCATCCTGAATGAGGGAGTCCGAACCGCAGGAAGCTACCAGACAGAATGGCAGGCGGGGACGCTGCCGGGAGGGGTGTATTTTTGCCGGATGACCGCAACTGCACCGGACAACCTGGAAATCATCCATCAACAAACAATAAAAATGGTGCTGATACGCTGATGAACACACAATTTACCCATGCGCATTTCTTCCGATTGAGCGGAATACTCCGGCAATCGGGGAATTTTTCCCGTCAATTCCTGTTCAGCATTTTACTTTTGCTACCGGTACTGACCCGGGTATTTGCCCAAACCCCCGTTAGCGGGAACCAATCCGGCCTCTGGGACCTCTCCGGCTCTCCCTACCTGATTACCGGCCAGGTAACGGTACCGGCCGGAGATAGTTTAATCATCCAGCCTGGAGTTCAAATTTTATTTCAGGGGAATTATCGCTTCCGGGTAAACGGATATCTGCGAGCTGTGGGGAGTGAATCGGACAGCATCTGGTTCATGCCGGACAGTGGTGTGTCGGCCTGGGGCGGTTTGCGCTTTACCGATGCCTCCCCGGGCAGCGAGCTGGCTTACTGCCATTTCTCCCATGGCCACGCCACTGGCGACTGGCCGGACAACAGCGGCGGTGGTGTCTCCCTGTGGAGCACCGACGTAACCATCCGCCACAGCGTCTTTCTGCACAACAGCGCCGATCACCACGGCGGGGGGCTGTTTTGCTGGAACGCCAATCCGCTGGTAGAAGATTGCCGATTCTCCGATAACTCCGCCGTTTACGATGGCGGTGCCATCTATCTTTATTTTTCCGGAGGAACATTCAATCGGTGCGAAATCTCCTACAACAACACCGGTTACCACGGAGCGGCGCTCTGCTGCGAATCGGCTTACACCCCCCGATTTTTTCGCTGCCTGATGCATCATAATCAGGCAGGGACGCAGGCCGGGGGCGTACAGGCCAACCTGAGTGAATTAATCCTTACCAACTGCACCGTCGCCAGCAACGGAACCGCTGGCTGGGGCGGAGGAATTTACCTGAGCTACACCAATCTTTACCTGACCAACTCCATTGTGTGGGGAAATACCGGCTACGGAAACGAAATTTACCTGGACATCATGGGACAGGCCAGTGTGTATTACAGCGATGTCCCGGGCAATTTTGGCGGAACCGGCAATCTGAACTCCAATCCGATGTTTACGCAACCTGCAGCTGGCGATTTTCGACTTTCCGCAGGTTCCCCCTGCATCGACTCCGGCACCGCCTTTTTGGTGAATAATGGAGACACTCTGGTGGCTCTGGACTCCACCCAATATTCCGGAAGTGCACCGGACATGGGTGCGCTGGAATACGAAGACCCGTCCGAATTACCCCACGGCAACCCGCTCCCGGCTCAATTCTCTCTGATGGCTAATTATCCCAATCCGTTTAATCCGGGAACCACCATTCCATTTACAGTTCCCGCAGGAGGGGAAAAGCAGACACAGATTACTCTACAAATTTTCGACCCGCTTGGGCGAATTGTGGCTACGCTGGTGAACGGACCACTGCCTCCCGGAGAATATCGGATCTTCTGGAATGCCGGAGAGGCACCGGCGGGTATGTACTTCTATCGGTTAACTGCCGGGAAATTCCACCAGACCCGGCACATGCTGCTACTGAAATAAAAACAGCGAGGTTTATTAATTGAGGAGCACACAACGAAATCGTCACTTTTACGCGCATACTTCTACCGTTTCCTTCCGGATCAGGAAAACAGATTGTGGAGTGTACCATGAAAGTTAAAAGTCCCGGCGGCCACATCGATCACATGCTCCGCCAGACGCGCAACCACCACGTGCAGCTCAGCTCCATGGCCGACCTGAAAGCCAACATCCTGCTCACCCTGGCCTCAGTGGTCACCAGTCTGTCCTTTCGTTTTGTCACCGATCCGCAACTGAAATATCCCGCCATTATCCTTATCGCTTTCTCCCTGCTTACCATTGTGCTGGCCATTTACACGGTGATGCCCAAAATCAACTACCCGCTCAAGCATGGTCAGAAGGTGGATGTTCACAGCCCTAATTTCAACATTTTGTTTTTCGGAAATTTTGTGCACCTGGATTACGACGAATTTGAAAAAGAGATGGAAACCATTCTGAATGACCCGTCGAAGAATTACCAGGCACAAATCCGCGAGATTTACACGCTGGGGAAATTCCTGGCAGTAAAAAAATATCGCTACGTCCGCTGGGCGTACATGGCTTTTATTACCGGATTGCTCTTGTCGGGAATCGCGCTGGTGGGGCTGGGTCTCTTCTCCTGATAAGCTCTGTTCCCACCACACCTGAAAAACCAGCAGAACTTAGCGTGGTCCCAGACGCATGCAGCGTAAATCAGATGGTGAAGAACGGGAAAAAGTCACTGCCAGGTGCGAAGGCGGCAAAGCAATCCTTTACAGGAGGATTCGAGATGAAGAGACATTTTCTTATTTCGCTAATCTTTGCCCTGTTCTGTCCGTTTGGCCACACATATAGTCAGGATGCCCCACCACCCGGAACCGTGATTTTTCAGCGCACCACCGAACCCCGGGAACAGGCATTTACCCTTTTAATACCTGCCGGTTGGCTCACCGAAGGGGGCATTTTTCGGGTGAATCCCATTGCACAGGGTGGGGCGGCACAGTCCATTGCTGCAAAAGTGGATTTTTCCGTGAAAAAAGATCAATCGGGTAGCGTGATGATTCGCTGGCTACCGGACATGCTGTTTATGGATATGCGTTTTTCTCCAGCCGGTCAGATGGGGGTTTTTCCGCCCGGTAGCAACTACAACGGGATGACGGTGTATCCTTTGATGAGCGCGGCGGAATTCATCACCCGGGTAGTGTTCCCTTATGCCCATCCCAACGCCAGCGATGTTCAAATCCTCCAGCAAAGACAGATGGAAAAGCTGGCGCGGAGTTATCAGCAGTTTACTCATCGGATGAACCCCATGCTCACCATGCAATACGACGCTGCCCTGGCAACTGTAACCTATCGGGAAAACGGAATCGTTTTTAAAGAAAAAATTATTGCCGTTATCGAAAACTGGGGTGAGATGGGAGCCGGAATGTGGGGAAACAAGAGTACTTTTTTCATCCGGGCACCACAGGAGGAATTTGCCCGCTGGGAACCGGTATTCAGCATCATTCAGGGCTCCGTGCGAATTAATTCCCGGTGGTTAGCGCAGGAAATTGGCGGACAGAACCACCGGGGGGAGGCACTGGTGGATAATATGCACCAGCAACAAGCAATCGACCGGGAGATACTGGAACACCAGCAGCGAACCAATGCCGAAATTCACAACGACGTATTTCTTACTCTGACTGATCAGGAAGAATATGTGAATCCATTTACCGGAGAGGTGGAATTGGGCTCCAATCAGTGGCAATATCGGTGGGAAAATCCCAACGGCGATATTATCTACACCAATAACGCTTCGTACGATCCACGAACTGATGTGAATCTAAATCGGACCGATTACAAACGTACCCCTATTCGTCCTCGGGGAGGGAAATAAACAAGAGAAACACAGGGGAACACAATTCTATAAACAAAGGGCGGCACCTGCTGGTACCGCCCTTTTATTTTCAGAGAAACGTTTTGTTCTGGTAGTTAGAAAAAAAATTTCAAATTACTCGAACACCCTCTACCATGGGTTCTTTTACAGAACCACCACGTCCTGCGCCTGGAGGCCTTTGCTCCCCTGGCCAATGGTGAATTCCACTTCCTGGCCCTCTTCCAGGCTGCGGAAACCGCCATTTTCGCGGATGGAACTATAGTGTACAAACACATCCTCGCCATCACTGCGCGAGATGAACCCATAACCTTTGCTGTCGTTAAACCACTTTACGACACCACTTACTCGATCTGACATATTACGACTCCTACATTAAAATAAAATAAATTTGTTTAACCCTTTTAAGAAATTCCACCTTGAGGATTGTTCCAGATAGGAAGGAAGGTCTCAAAAGCGGGAGCAGTATAACACCTTTTTCCGCCCATTCCAAACGAATTTATTTTATTTTCAAAAAAATTTTAATTACCGATGAATTGTTCGTATTTTTAAGCGGAAATTTAAATCCGGGCGAACTCATGCATTCCACATACCGGTCATCATTTCGTCAGCGATTGCGAATCATCATTTTTGAGGCGGATACCCCGGCAGGCAAAGCATTCGATGTTGCTTTGATTGCGGTAATTCTACTCAGCGTGGTAGTGGTAATGCTGGACAGCGTAAACCGTTTCCACATGCGCCTGGATGCCCTTTTTACCCTTCTGGAATGGATTTTTACCATTCTCTTCACCATCGAATATCTGGCCCGCCTGTACTGTGTGGAACGACCGCTGAAATATGCCACCAGCTTTTTCGGTGTGGTGGATTTACTGGCCATTTTACCCACCTACGTTAGTTTAATTTTTCCGGGCAGTCACTATCTGGCAGTCATTCGCGTGCTACGGGTTCTGCGTATTTTCCGGGTGTTAAAACTGGTACAATATCTGGGTGAGGCGCGCTTACTAATGCAGGCGCTGCGCGCCAGCCGCCGAAAAATCACCGTTTTTTTGTTTACCGTGCTCACGCTGGTGGTGATCCTGGGTTCGATGATGTACATCATCGAAGGGGAAGAGAACGGTTTCACCAGCATCCCCCGCAGCATATATTGGGCAATTGTTACGCTAACCACGGTGGGATACGGAGACATTTCTCCCCGGACACCATTAGGACAGGCACTCTCCTCACTGGTGATGATTTTAGGCTACAGCATCATTGCGGTACCCACGGGCATTGTTACGGTGGAGGTAGCCCGGGCGGACAAACAAACCCGGAAATGCCCCGGCTGCGGAGCATCTGGACACGATGCAGATGCCCGCTATTGCAAGTATTGTGGAACTCAACTGGACGCCTTTTACAAAGATTAAAGCCATATAACTTCATCGCTACGACCGCAGAAGGACTTGACAGAATTACCAGAACTACGTAAATTCGAGCGATGAAAAAAGCAGAAGCTGAACATCGTTCGGATGATTTTTACTGGACAGTTGCCCGGCCTGCACGAGCGGAAATAAAAGTGAAAGGTTCCGTGTTTATTGGCACCATTTCGCCTGTTGCCAACCGCCAGGAAGCCGAAGCATTCCTGGAAACCATCCGAAAGGAATTCCACGACGCAACCCACAATTGCTTTGCTTATCGAATTGATGAACAAACATTCCGCTACTCCGATGATGGCGAACCCTCCGGAACGGCTGGCAGACCAATCCTTTCGGTAATAGATAAGCACCCGTTGCAACGAGTGGCACTGGTCGTAACCCGCTACTTCGGGGGAACCAAACTGGGTACCGGAGGACTCATCCGCGCCTATTCCGAGGCAGCGCATGAAACCATCCGGGTGGCTCCCATCATCCAACATTTTCGGGAGGTCAATCTTCGTGTGGCTTATCCATTTTCTCAGATCAACCGGGTTCAGCACCTGGTCCATCAATACCGAGCCAAAATCCGGGAAGATGCCACACCCGAGGGAATGATCGCTCACATTCGTTTGCTTCCTTCCCAGCTAACGGGATTTAAAAATGACCTGATTCATCGCACAGCCGGTCAAATTAAATTTCTACCCTGATTCACGAGAGATTGGAAAAAGGACGGCAGGCATGAAACTGGAACTACATGAAGTCTCCAAATCGTTTCTGGATTCACCGGTGGTCAAAGAACTATCGTTAACGGTAGAGCCCGGCCAGGTGGTGGGATTGCTGGGTCCCAATGGAGCCGGTAAAACCACTACCCTGCGCATGATTCTGGATATTTTGCGACCGGATAAAGGGCAAATTACTTTCGACGGCAAAAAAATCAACCGAAAAATTCGTTACCGAATCGGTTATCTGCCGGAAGAAAGGGGAATTTATCAGAAATACCGGGTAATCGACGTGCTGACTTACATGGCCCGACTTAAAAATATGCCCGGTAATAAAAGTCGGGTAGAAGCTATTCGACAACTGGACCGAATGAATCTGGTGGATTATGTGGAATCACCGGTTCATCAACTCTCCAAAGGCATGCAGCAAAAACTCCAATTTATCATCGCCACCATTCACAATCCTGAATTGGTGATTCTGGATGAACCTTTTCGTGGCCTCGACCCCCTGAACCAGAAACTGGTACGCGAAAAAATCCGGCAATTTCGAAAGGAAGGGAAAGCGGTTCTTCTTTCCACTCATCAATTAAATGAGGCAGAAGATTTGTGCGATTATTTCCTGCTCATCCATCACGGAGAAACCGTACTTCAGGGTACACTTGCCCAGCTCCGGAAAAAATTTCAAAAGAAATTAATTATCGTGGAATCTCCCGACGACCTTTCCGCTATTCGGGAACTGCCTCATCTGAAAAAAGTGATAGTGGAAAATGGGCGCGCTCATCTTTACGTGGAAGAAAATGCACCCATTAAAGAGGTCCTTCGCGAAATTGTTAACCGATTCGAAATCTCCCGGCTGGAGCTGTACGAACCTGGTCTAAACGATATTTTTCTGGAAACCATTCAACATGCACAGTAGGTCGGACTTATGAAAGCACTGTTCATTATTGCACAATGGGAATTCTGGCGCCATTTTAAATCACGCAGTTTTATTCTGGCCACATTTGTATCGCCGTTGCTTTTTGCACTGATGGTTCTTTTTCCCACTCTATTCCTGGAAAATCCGAACGCCAACCAGCCGCGCCTTATCGGTTGCGTGGAACTGGATTCCACCACCATTTGCCAGAAAATTCAACAACGATTCGAGACGCTTAATAGTGAGAAACCAAGCGATATTCCCCTGCGCATTTTACCTATCCGTACGGATACATCGCAGGCAATGAAGGAACGGTTTTTGCGCATTGCACAGATGAAACACGAACTGGACAGCCTACAGGATGCTTATAATAAAATCAAAGAGCGTCGGAAATACATTTTTCAGAAACCACGCACACGCAAACGGGAAAAACTGCTTCGTCAGACCTACGAACAGCTCTCGGCCACGCGCGAAGCACGCGATCTGGCTCAACTGGATTACCAGAAAGCCCGTGCCGAACTGGATTCCCTCTGGCACATGGAAATTATTCGCAATGCGGATAACCTGCTCCGCAGCCAGACCATAGAAGGATATTTGCTCATCGACCCGGAGGAATTTGCCAGCGGTGTGGTGGAATTCCACTCCCTGCTTCCCGCAAGCTTTCTGCAAATGGGCTCCATCAAACAAGCTGTCCAGATTGTGATGGTGGAAGAACGAATGCGCCAGGAGGGGCTCCGGGTAGCCAAAATTCAGGAGCTGTTAAAACCGGTTACACTAAAGGAAATTCAGCTTCAGGGAGAGCAAAAACAGGAATTCGATTTTATGGTTACCTATATCGGTCCTATCATCGTGGTATTGTTTCTGTTCATCAGCATCTTTACCTCCAGTGGTTTTCTGTTTAGCGGTGTGCTAAAGGAAAAAACCAACCGGGTTATCGAAATCCTGCTCTCTTCCGTGCATCACACCCAGCTGGTTGCAGGTAAAATTCTGGGACTGGGTCTACTGGGCATTTTCCAGATACTTATCTGGTATGGTCTGACCCTGATTTTAATTGGGCTTCAGGTCCTGAAAACCGGGGAAATCTCTTTTCTCACCTGGCAAAACGCCGGACTCTTCCTGCTCTACTTCGTACTGGGTTACCTGTTCTTTGCCACCGTGTTTGTGGGAATTGGTTCCCTGTTCTCCAGCGAAGAGGATGCGCATCACCTGAATCAGTTTATGCGTCTGCTGTCCATCTTCCCCATTGTACTGGCAGTACTGGTGCTGGAAAGCCCCAATTCACTGGTTGTGCGGATTCTCTCCTTCATTCCTCCGCTCACCCCCACATTTATGATTCTCCGCACACCCATGGGAAACCCACCCACTATTGATTACTACATTTCCGCGGGCATTATGCTGGGTTCCATCATCGTGGGGACTCTATTCGCCGGCAAGTTATTCAAAATCGGTAGTTTAATGTACGGACGGAAGCCGAAACCCCGGGAAATTCTGAAACTTCTGTTCTCCAGGCTTTAAAAACGGTGGATTCATTCCAAAAAACCATTTATCCAAAGAATAAAAAAGAGGCAACCGGTCTTCGACACCAATTGCCTCTTCTTTAAAATATGGCTCTCTAACTAATTACCGCTTCACATTCCGGAAAAAGAATTCATATTTTATTTTTCTTCCTCCTCATTTTCCTGATCTGAATCAGTCTTCGATGATTCTTCCCCGGATTCATCTTCTTCCCGGGAACTTTCGTCTTCTTCCAGCTCCTCCTCCTGTTCTTCTTCCTCTTCTTTTGATTCTTCTTCCTCCTCTTCTTCTTCTTTTAATTCCTCGTCTTCCCGTTCCAGCAGGTTTTCATCCTCATGCAGTTTGTACAAAATCACATAAATGATGGTCAACCCGGCATTACCGATCGCTGCTCCATACGCCACCACCGTGCCTGCCAACAGAATCAAGAAGAAAGCAAAGATATATCCGGAAATCACGTACGTCCCGGGTAGGTTTTGCAATGCGTGAGAATGGGTTAAATACACATAGTTCCCCAATCCCATAGGCAATGCCTGGAAAAATCCGTACATGGAGGGGAATGCCCTATCCACCAGAGCAAGAGCATACTCCTTAATCTGTACCAGTTTTTCTCCCATTCCCACTGTAAACAACGCAATAAAAATACGGTAGGAAATTTTCAGTGCGGCAGCAAACAGAAACACACCTACCGACTTTAGCACACCAATTATCAGCGAGTACACAATCAGCCGCCAGGGCTGGTTGAAGGTGATGCTAAACGACTGGAACACACCGCCCAGGGCGTCTTCGTCCGAAGTTGCAATAATAGCAGGGACGAAGAAAAGTCCCACGACAAATACAACGGAGATAAAGAGGAGAAGCAGAGCAGCAAAGATGTAGGGAAGAGTTAACAGGGTGGTACCAATTTCGCCAATATAAGGAATTCGACCCAGATAGCCCATGATCAGCGCACCAATCACAAAAAAGGCTATCATAAACAGGAAGGTAAGCATGGCTCCCAGCACAGAGATCCATTTCTTCAGTGCAAAACGGTATGCCTGCGTCCAGGTGTAAAATAGTTCATCCCGCAGCACCATGTACACCACCCGGGAGACCGCCGTGTTGGTCAGGAGGATAACTGCCAGAAAAAGCAACACCCCAATCCAGTAAATCAACATGGCATACCAGGGCAGCGCTTCCGCAAACGCACAGGGAAGAAGTCCATGGCGGAACCAGACACTGGAAAGCGACACACCACCCACTGCCATTGCCAGATAGGTGACCACCAGATAAATCAGATAACCAGCCAGAAGTCCAATTCCACTTACCCAGATGCGTTGCATGCTGAAAGCAACTCTGGGAGCCCGGAACAAATCCCTGTAATTAAACCGAAATCCCTTCATGGTCGTACCTCCATCTGCTATGTTCGAACCTTTTTCTTAACAAGAATCGTTTTATTCAACCTCACCAATCCAGATAAAATATATGAAAAGACAACCAATTAAACAACAGATGGAATATGGAAAAATCAAATCATTATAAGAACTTCAGGAAATTGCTCAAGATATCCATTAACGGCGGGATTTCCAATTTTCGGGTTTTCACCCCGGCGGCCTGGAAAATCTTCAGTGCCGCCTGATGGAAATCCTGATCCCGGTGTTTGTCCGAAACGTAGATCACCTCCTTGATTCCCTTCTGAGCAATCTGCTTGGCACATTCATTACAGGGGAACAGGGTGGTATAGATCCGGCAACCTTCCAGATTGCTGGTGGTGGAATTCAGAATGGCATTGGCTTCTGCATGAACCACATAAGGGTATTTGGTCTCCAGCCATTCCCCTTCCCGCTCCCAGCTGAATAGCGACTCATCCACCCCGGCCACGAAGCCGTTGTATCCGGTTCCCACAATATGATTTTTCTGGTTTACAATTACTGCTCCCACTTTGCTGCTGGGATCCTTGGAACGCAGGGAGGTAAAAATGGCAATTCCCATAAAATATTCATCCCAGCTCAAATATTTCTTTTCCATACTCACCGCATTATCCCTTTCGTTTTTCTGTTGAACATGTATCGCCCCTTGTAAATTCCGCCGGTAGCTTATATCTTTTAGAGCACGGTCTGACGGAGAATCGTATGTCTAAAAATATCTATCGATTTAAAGGAAATTTCAAGAGCTTTTTATTCATTCTCGCCGTGGCACTGGTTTTTGGCTTTCTGTACTACACTCAGCTGTTAGTGAAAGAGCTCCAGCAACAAAGCCGGGAGTTTTTGCAGTTTCGAATCAAAATATTCGAAAAGAACATCAACGCCGAAGCCGATCAGGACCTAAGTTTTTTCTTCAACGAAGTGATCCAGCAAGCAGACTACCCGATTATTTACACCGACGCTCAAGGAGAACCTGCTTTCTGGCGAAACATCAGTTTACCGGACACCCTACCGCGTCCACTTTCTCCGGACACCTTACGCATCCTGAAAAAACTCATTCGGGAATTTGATGAGATGAATGAACCCATCCCTATCTCTTATCGGGGTACGGTACTGGGTTACTATCATTATGGGGAATTGCCCATTATCCGCAAACTGCGCTGGTTGCCTTTTATCGAAATTATAGTGGTGGCACTGTTTATCCTGATCGGCTATCTGGGATTCAGCTCCATTAAAAAGAGTGAGGAACGGCTTATCTGGGTCGGGATGGCTAAAGAGACCGCCCATCAGTTAGGAACACCGCTTTCCTCCCTGATTGGCTGGGTGGAATATATCAAATCGTCACCGGAACGGGCTCCATCCGTTTTACCCGAGATTGAGCGCGACCTGAAACGCTTACAAAAAATTGCCAATCGCTTCTCACAAATTGGTTCGCGACCTGATCTACGAGAAGAATCGCTTCAGCAAATTATTAACGATTTACTGGAATATTTCGAGCGGCGCATCCCGCGCACCAAACAATCCATTAAGCTGGAAACACACCTGAATCCGGACATCCCATTGCTGCGGTTGAACCGGGATTTGTTCAGCTGGGTGCTGGAAAATTTGATTAAAAATGCCATTGACGCCATCAATGGTAAAGAAGGTACCATCTCCATACGGGCAGATTTTTTGCGACCGGATGCCATCTTTATCGATGTTTCCGATACGGGAAAAGGCATCCCCTCCCGCGACCGAAAACATGTGTTCAATCCGGGATTCAGCACCAAAAAGCGCGGATGGGGCCTGGGACTCAGCCTGGCCAAACGCATTGTGGAAGAATATCACGGGGGAAGTATTCAGGTGAAAGAGAGTCAGATTGGGGTGGGTACTACTTTCCGCATCATCCTGAAGTTAAAAACCTGATTGGCTAATCCATTAAAAAGTCTGTCAATCGGGAAACATCCACGCCCTCAATTTTCAGAAGCATTCGTTTAATCTCAAGCCCGGAGCTGTATCCTCCCAACTTGCCGTTCTTCCGAATCACCCGATGGCAGGGGATGATAATTGGTAGCGGGTTACGCCCATTGGCATTGCCAACTGCTCGCACTGCTCCGGGTTGCCCGATTCGTTTCGCCAGGTGACTGTAACTCCACAATCTACCATAAGGAATTTCGCGAAGGGCCAACCAAACCCTCCTTTGGAAAGGAGTACCCTTAAGCTGCAGAGGCAGGTCAAACTTCTGCCGATCCCCGGAGAAATATTCTGCTAATTGATGAATGGCCTGTTTGAGTACGGAATTAACCCGTCCCTGTGCCTCCACCGGGAAAGGGAAATCGTTTTCATCCCCCAGGGCTCCAAACTGCAGCCGAACCAATGCATCCCGGGTAGCAACCAGATAAATAAGACCAACCGGACTGTTAAATGTGCTCCAGAATAATTCCATCGGATGCTTAGTTTTGTTGTCAGTGGGGTTTATTATCAAAAATTAAAACAGTTTTATTAAATTTTAAACACATGAGACCTGTTTTCATTAAAGATTCCTTCAAATGCTTAGACGGGAGACATTGTAACTTCTGAATAATCAATCAGTAACAAAAAAATAAAAATATATGAAACTTTGGCACAGGTTTTGTAGTCTAATACCTACGAAAGTACCTCATATTTACCTCCATCAATTAGAGGCAGGTACCACAGGGAATGTGGGCCTGCCTTTTTTATATGCCCGATTTGTTTCTGAAGACCAAACTACTTGTGGTGTTCTTTAAATATTTTTTCTCCTGCCCGAACGGGAAAGGGAAGTCGGTTTTCCTCCGGAGGAATGGCACAGGTATAACGGGGGTTATAAGCACAATAGGGATTGTAGGCCAGATTGAAATCCACCACGTACCTGTTCTGAGGGTTGATCTCCAGGTCGATATACCGACCGGCTCCGTATGTTTCCTTTCCGGTGGTAGCGTCGGTAAATCCCAAAAACAAATATTTGTCGTATTCCGGATTCTTATGTTTGATTTGATAGATTTGCAAGCGGTACTCTTTCCCCTGGTAGGTAAACGGGAAGTAACCATATTTAACTGCCGGTCGTAAATCGCCCCGGGTTCCCATAATGGTATCGGGAATAAGCGTGTCGTATTTTACAATAGGTCCCTCAAACCGCAGGGAGAGATCGATGGGATAGTATTTCAGTCCTTTAAAATGAGCCTTATCTTCAGGCAACAGGGGAGACCAATCCGCCGCAGCGAAGGCGCTATCTTTCTCCGCTCGTATCTTCAGAATAGCCTGGACAATTTTCTGTTGTTCCGGAGAATATTGGGGGGTTCGCTGACATTCCGCCAAAAGCAAAAACAGGAATAATAATGTAATCAGATAGGAAACGCGCATTGAACTACCCGTCAGGAAATAATTAATGGTTTAATGAAATTTTTCGAAAATTTGAGGAAGTTGGGCAATGGATTCCAGCACCAGATCTGGCTGGATGTTGCTTCTGTCCAGAATGTTTTGACGAAATTTACCGGTTTTGACCAGAACTCCTTTTAACCCGGATTTCTGAGCGCCTCCCACATCCACTTCCACATCATCCCCAATCATCACCACCTCGTCAGGAGAAGCGCCTAACATTTGCACCGCTTGCAGAAAAAATTCCTTTCTTGGTTTTCCCACTACTACCGCTCGCTTTCCGGTGGCGTATTCCAGTGCAGCCACAATTGCTCCGGCATCAATAGTGAGTCCTCCGGCTGTTTCCCAGTAACGATTTTTTTGCAGGGCTAACATCCGGGCACCTTTCATCACCATGCGAAACGCCCGATTCAGTCGATCGAATGTAAGATCCTTTCCCAGATCGCCAATAATCACATATTCGGGATTGCCTGCTGTCACTTTAAAATCATGAAATTCATGGATGGTACTTCCGGTGAGAAGCAGATGAATGCGTGACACTCGACGGGATTTTAAAAACTGCACGGCAGCCATGGGCGCTGTGTAAATAGCGTTTTCTTCTATTACGAATCCCTGTCGTTTGAGATGATGCCAGATGATTTGTCGGTTTTTCCGGGTGGTGTTGGTTACCAGCAGAAAGGGAACGCGGCGCTCCTTTAAAAAACGAATGGCGTCCACTGCTCCGGGAATCGGCCGGTCGTTGGTTATCAGGACGCCATCAATGTCAATCAGTAAACCGCTAATCACGATTTAACCTAATTCAATCAATGTTCAAGAAATTGGAATTTTATTGTCTCCCTCAGGCCTCCACTGCTTTCTCCACTTTCTGCTCAGCTTCTTCTTCTTTGGGAATTCGCACCACAAACGATTTGGTGGGACAGCGCTTAACCGCCATTTCGAAATCTTCCCAATCCGGGGGAACCACCGGCAGATTATCTTCCATATAAACCTTTCCGGAAGGCGTGATTTTTGGTTTGGCGCACAATCCGCAGGCGATACATCCCACACTACACACCTCGCGCACCGCCTTACCGGCATCCTTATTCACGCATCCCAAAAAGACCTTCTGAGAACGGGGAACCAGTTCCATGATTCCCTTGGGACATTCTTCCACGCAGATGCCGCAACCGGTACATTTATCTTCAAACACATAGGGCAAACCGTTATCCAGCATTTTCATGGCATCGAAGGGACAGGCTTTGACACAGGAGCCAAATCCCAGACACCCATACACACAGGCTTTGTGTCCTCCCTGAACCAACACAGCAGCGTTACAATCCTCAATCCCTTCGTACTCAAACTTATCCTTTGCCACGCCATGGGCACCCTGACAACGGACGACCGCCACCTGAGGCTCCACTTCTTCGGCTTCCACACCCAGAATTTCGCTGATTTTAACCAGTACTTCCTCGCCACCCGGTGCACACAAATTAATCGGCGCACCATCCTTTACTATCGCTTCTGCATAGTTAGCACATCCGGGGTAACCGCAACCACCGCAGTTAGCCTGCGGCAAAATCTCATCAATTTGCTCAATGCGCGGATCTTTTTCCACATAAAACACACGGGAGGCAATGGCCAGAATGGCACCAAATAAAAATCCCAAACCGCCCAGTGTTATCAACGAAGAAAGGATTTGTACATCCACCTGTTGTTCCCTCAACATTAAATTTGTGGGAAAAATTACATCGGGAAACATTTTATGTCAAGAAGATAGATTTTTTAAGGTTGGCCCGCCTTTTTTCTTTCCCATCATTCGGATTTAGTATTCGTTTCACAAACCGATTCTAAAGTCATTCCGTGTCTGTCGATTATATAATTACCAATTTGGAGGGCACAGGTATGACGAACGCCTCCACACAACCGCTACCCGGTGAAAATGTAAAACCCTTTCTGGAAAAGACGACAAAATGTCCGGTGTGCGGTAAGGAGTCGCTGCATATATTTCTGAAAGATCGCACTTACGTCATCGAACGTCGGGAAGAGGATGGTTATATTAGCAAATATCACTGGGTTGACCCCCATTACACACGCTACAATCTTCACCAGTACTTTTTCTGGCATTGCATTCATTGCAAGTTCACTGAAGAAAAAAGCACCTTTTTGAAAAAACCGAGCGAACTTCTTTTCCGACAAAAACAGCTTATAAAAAAATACCGGGAGGTATACTCAAAAAACCCGGTGATTGAGCATCTTAGCCGTTACATTAACTATCCCTACACGGATTTTCTTTCTCAGGTCTCTTTGCACTATCTGGCCATTTATATCCAGCAAGTCGTTGGTGAGAGCGATCCTGATCTGTTAAAAATTGCCCGGTATTACCACCGCCTGTACTGGATGTTTCTAACCGTTGAGACAAACAAAAACTCAATGGAGCGCAGCAAGATTTACGATGAATACAAAAAATATTATGAAATGATGCAATCGAACTTTATGAATGCGCTGGCCAACCTGGAGGATTTGAATCAATGGCTGGATAGACAAATTCAGCTGGAAAAAGAACAAAATGTCCCCGGATGGGTAAACTTTCAGGATAAAATACATCAGCTCTATCAATCCATGACTCGGCACATGGATGATGTGTTACTCCGACTGAACGAATACAACAAGCTGGGCAATGAGTTTCGCGAGGTAACCATGGCCGGTTCCGGGAATTTGTTGCACTCACCCTTCCATGAATATCCCTCCTATCTGAAATACATATCGCAAGTTCAATCCTATTGGCCCGGCGTACCACTGGATCAGCAAACGGTTCTGAAAGGAACCATCAATGCTTACCGGGACATCATTCGAAACAAAGTGCTGGAGGACAAAAAACTCAAGCTCTTCCATGTGTACAGGCTGCTTATCTTTTTCTACCTGAAAATCCAGGATTACGAAAATGCCCTTTATACCACGCAACGACTGCTGGATAAAGCCAACGCTTTTCGCGATGCCGCAGATCGTCGGTTAAAGCGTCTGCAGGTAATCCAGGATGATCGGGTTGATGCCAAACTCCTCGCGGAATACATACAAAAAACCGAGGATATCATTAATAAATATTCGAACCTGAAGACACACATCAGGGATATGAAGATTGAGTGGGATACCCAGAGGGCCCGAGAGATTTACATGAACAATCGTAATCTCTCACTGGACGAACTGCGCGCCAAATTACTGCAAAACCACATCGACGAAAGTGTAGTGGAAAAGATTTGCGAAGAGAAACGGAAAGAGAGTAAAAAGGGTATTTTCCAGATATTCAAATTCTAATACATTCTGCAAAAATTCATCTTCGATGAATCGAGTTGTTCCACATCAATGTTGTGCAAAATTTTAGTCCTCGCTAAAACGAAAAAGCGCCCCGGAGGGCGCTTAAGTCATTTTAAAACAATATACTACAACTACCACCGACCTTTGCGATTCCACTGAACATGGCCTCGCTCGAACACGTGGGTTTTACCGCCCAACCCCACATGCTTTAAAATTCTGTTCCGCCGCTGTCGCCAGAAAGCCATCATGTTCCTGCCCGCACGGAAAAAATGGTTATAAAAACGATTGGTCTCACTGCTCTTCAGCAAACTTCTGTAAAATGGTCCCATAGTTCCCCCGTTAATTTTGGGTCACAATTCGTTTCCCCAACTCCAGGCGGATTTCAAAAGTGGAATGATTTCGATCGCCAGCAATGCTCTGAGCAAACTGAACAAATCGAATCTGAGGCCGAATCGAAAAATAATAATCTTCGTTCGTTGTAATATCCACACCAAACCCAAAGTAAAAATCCAAAGTAAAACGAAATTCATTTTTTCGGGGGTAATCTCCCCCTTCCACCTGTGTTTTCCGCGGGAAGTTCATGCCAAAAACACCACCGGCACCGCCCACTATGTACGGCCGAAAATTGTCCTCAATATCGTCAGGAAACAGCCGTTTTTTTAGCTCCACGTGGATAGGGATGAAGAATAACCGGTTAATTTTGTTTAGCTGATAGTAAAAATTGCTATAAGGGTCATAAATTTCGTATTCCTTGTCATCGCGCATCATGTAAAAATCGGCACTGACACCCAATCCCATATATCCGGGTAACGCGTGCCGATAATAACCACCCAGACCGAATCCGCCCATCGCCAGGGTAAAACCAATTCCATATTCAGTACCATGTTGTGGCGGTTCCAGATCTTCGTATTGAGCCATCAGAAAAACAGGAACGCATAGAATAACCAGTATGCTAAATAAACGGTTCATTGAATTTCACATTATCCCAATGTTTTGTCATATTTTAAACGCCACAACCACCCGGTCGTTTCTTTTCTGTTAAAATGGTACATCCTCATCCGCTACCTGATCATTTTCGGAGGGCGAGTCGAATTCGGAATCAGCAATTTCATCCTGGATGGCTTCCTGAGCCGGTGGCGAATCCAGCATTTGAATATCATTGGCGATAATTTCGGTGGTGTTTCGCTTCACCCCATTCTGATCTTCCCACTCCCGATACTGGATTCGGCCCTCCACGTACACCCGCATGCCTTTGTGTAAATATTGCTTGGCAAATTCGGCCAGCCGCGTCCAGGCGACAATGCGATGCCAGGCGGTGACTTCCTGAAAATTCCCATCCCTATCCTTGTAAGAATGGTTTGTGGCGATTCGAAAATTTGCCACCGCACTTCCACTGGGAGCATAGCGAACTTCCGGATCTGCCCCCAACCGCCCAATGAGTACGACTTTGTTGACTGTTCCACGAGACATACAATCCTCCCCTGAATTTTAGTGATTGATGTGGTTATACAATTTTAACATCTTCACGTAAAAAATACAAAAATTTCTTATCCGAAATGAAACTGTATTTACTTTTTACTTAACCATTTTAATGGGTTGAGAGGTTTATTGTTCCCGTAGATTTCGAAGTGGAGCTTCGGACCTTCCAGTGATCCGGACTCTCCTACCGTCCCGATAACCGTTCCCCCTTCCACAAATTCATCGCGTCCCACCAAAACCTGATCCAGGTGCGAATATACCGTATAATATCCATCGTTATGATCGATAATGATGGTATTGCCGAAGCCGCTAATGTACGTAATCAGGCTAACCACTCCGGAAAAAACACACCGTACCTGGGTCCCTAATTTTGCCCGAATGTCAATTCCGGTGTTATTTAGAACTGTTTTCAATCGGGGATTTCTATAGCGCCCAAATTTATGGAGAATGGTTCCCTGCACTGGCCAGTTCAATCGGCCTTTGTTGCGGGCAAAGCTGCCGGTTAACTTTTCCCATTTAATTTTTGTTTTGGTTTCATACCGACGTTGAGGTCGCTCTTTTTCCAGAGAGGCGAGCAGTTTCTTGAGTTTCTCGAAACTGCGTTTTTTGTTTTGCAGGGATTGAGCCAGCAATTTTTTATTCCGAACAATTTTCTGAACCAGCTGAGTTTTGAACCGGCGCTGTTTTTTCAACCGGTTCTCTTCCTGATTCAATTCGGCGAGCAATTTTTGGACTGCCTCCACCTCCGCTGCCAACTTTGCCTTCCGCGAACGAAGTTCTTCGTTTAACCGCATTAATCGCTGGTAGTTCTTTTTTTCCGCTGCGGTGGCCAGCTGGAAATACCGTTGCCGGATGAGCGCAGCGTGAAAATTCCGTGCACCTAAAATCCAGTCCAGGTGTTTCCCCCGTTGATATTTGTAGGCAAATCGCACCTCCCTTTCGAAAACCGCCTGCAGCTTTCTCTTCTTTCTCTGAAGGGAGTCTATCTGGGCTTCCAGCTGCTGAATACGGCGGTTCTTTTCCTCCACCGCCTGCCGGTAAATTAATGCCTTTCGATGAATCAAGCTAATCTGCTGGTCCAGTTTATCCAGAAATGCGCTCTCGGTGCGCAGTTTTTTGTTTGTACTCGCCAATTGTTGTTCCAGGTCCTGGATTTCCTTCTCGATACGGGCCAGCTTTTGCTGAAGGGTGGCGACGTCCTGAGCTATCGGGAGGGCAAAGATTGCCAGAATCCAGAAAACAAAAAAGAATCCGATTTTTCTCCGTTTAGTGTCCAAAATTTCCTCCCCCGAACGATATTCCCCAGAAGTGGGTTTCCCCCAGTTGAAAGTGATACTGAAGTGCATAGTGAAATCGGACGTTTCCCTTGCCAAGTATCAGTCCCACCGAAGGGGTTCCGGGATAGCTCTGGAATCCGCTCTGGACCATAAAATTCCGATCAATCCAGAAACTGAAACCCACCAGCACGTTCACCGGAAAGGCCTCCTCTTTTTGCACTGCGGCGGTAAATTCCACACGGTCTCCCGGTCGAAAAGCGATCCCCAGACTGGCAAGGGTTGGAATCTGGTGCCGATAACCATTCAAAACGGGCTGGTTGAGATTGATCACCGAAAACGATATAAACAAAGGGTCATAAAGAAAATATCCTGCTCCCACATCAATTCCCCAACTATAGAATCCACCGTAATTTTGTATAGTCAGAAAATAATTTCGCAAATTCACCCCAAAATAAAAGGTATTCCTGAAAAAAGAACGAGATACATTCAAACACATCATGGTTTCCCGATATAGGGGATTTCCAAAACTATTCAGAGCCACTCCACCATTTAAGTTTTTCCAGCCAGGCATACGCACCACCAGGGATGCCTGATACAGAGAATTCAGATTGTAGGGTTTAAAATAAGAGATTCCGCTCCAGAAACGTCCATTGGTTATTCCGGCAGGATTGTTAATGAAACCGGAGTTTGAGTTCGTCCCCGCCCATGACCGGGCTGGATTTCCGCTATTAAATACGTTCATTCCTGAAATCTCAAAAGCCGCCATCCCTTGCATTGCAAATATCAGCAAAACAAGGAGACAGGAATATCGCATCACGTTTCCACATGTTGAGACTTTCGATAAGGAAAAAGCCTTTCGATAATTTTATTGCGTTCTATGATGAGTGCTTCCTTCAACACACGACTGATATCCACGCGCTCCAGCAGCGTCTGACTGTAAGTGGAAAGGTTCTTTTTCGCGAATTCCAGGATTTGTTGCTTTTCTTCCGGAGGCAGGGAATCAAACCGGCGCTGATAGTATTCCCGCTTGAGCTTGTTTTGATGATTATCCAAAAGAAACTCTTCCACAAAATTCTGGTAATCAAATGCTCCGATGGAATTAGGTGCATATTCAAAAATGGTTTGGCCGTAAGCTGAAGCTTCTTTTAATGTGACATTCTGGCGGATAAAAGCATTGTACAATTTATGAGGGAAATTTCGTTTCAGGATTTTCAGTACTTCCCGGCTATGATTGGTGCGGAAATCGCACATAGTCATTAATACACCATTAAATTGCAAGGTATGGTTGAGCTTTTCTTTTACCATTCGGTATGTTTCGTATAAAGGTTTAATGGCACGCATGGGGAAAAATTCAGGAGCCACCACCAGCACAAAATCTGTGGAAGCAGCCAGTGCATTGACTGAAAAGAGTCCCAGTGCGGGGGGACAGTCAATTAATATAAAATCATATCTATGCGTTATTGGCGCCAGCACATCCCGGAGTAAGAATTCACGGGAAAAGGAATGGTACAGAATCAGTTCTGCGCCTGCCGTTTCCAGATTGTTGGGAAGCAAATGCAGGTTCTCACTGCGTTTCAACACCACTTCGTCAAACTCTGCTTTTTTCTGAAAAAGATGCAAAATCGTGAGATCTAAAGCCTCATTATTATAACCTAAATGTTGGGTGAGGTTTCCCTGTGGATCCATATCCACGCACAACACCCGATAGCCCTGTTGGGCCAGGTACCCTGCTGTGTTCGCAGTCGTGGTGGTTTTTCCGCACCCTCCTTTTTGAATGATAAAAGAAACGATTTTTGTCATTGTTCCATCCCTGTCATCTGACCAGATAATTTAACGCTCTTTCCGGATAAATCTGCCGGTTTTTTTAGAAATTCGGTTTAAATTTACCCAAGGTTTCCAGCTTTTCATTTGCGTTCGGTCAAAAATAAAAAAATGAATTTTGAGATGCCACCAGGAAATGAAGTGGTTATGATTTTTCCAGGCGAAAAATGCGCATATGCGGGAAGCGCGGGGAGAAATCGTGCCATCTGGAAGGAACGGCAAGGATTTCGCCGGAAAGTGACAACTGCTTTTGAAATTGCCGAAACTCATTTTCCTCCTGATCTCCCTTCCAGGTTATTAAAGCCCCTCCCGGTCGTAGCAGTCGCACACTTAGCTCCCACAACACATTCACTTCCGCCACCGCGCGTGCGGTGACCACATCTATTTTCTCACCCAGCCCCCAACGTGCCTCTCGACCCGGTTCCAGCCGTTCGTTGATAACCGCGATCCCGGTTAGTCCCAGTTCTTCCACCACCCGCTTTAAGAACAACGCCTTTTTGCGCACCGATTCTACCAGCACCACCGACAGGTCAGGTCGTGCCATTTTTAGGGGCAGACCGGGCAGCCCTCCACCGCTCCCCAGGTCAAGCAGGGAGCCCCCTGCGGGGAGTTCGGTCAACTTCAGGACAATTAAACTGGGCAGAAGGTGATGGGTCCACACTCGCTGTTCATCCGCGCGGGAAATCAGATGAACCCGGCGATTCCACTCCACCAGCATACCCGCATATCGATTGAGTTTTTCCATCTGGTCGGAAGAAAATTCCGGAAACAGCTCCTGCAGCCGTATCCATTGGTTCGCGTATGTGGATTTTCCATGTTTCACGTGAAACACCCGTCTTTTATTTAACCGTCAACTGTTTCACGTGAAACGTCCCGGCGAGTGCGCTCGTATTTGTCCAGATAAATCATCAGAATGGTGATGTCGCTGTGTCGCACCCCGGAAATGCGGCTGGCCTGCCCCAACGAACGCGGACGCACCTGCATCAACTTCTCCCGGCTCTCCGCCGAAAGAGACGGTATGGCCAGATAATCAAAATCCTCCGGTATCTCCCGATGCTCCATCTTCTTAAACTTCTCCACCAGCTCCTCCTGCCGACGAATGTACCCCTCATACTTGGTCAAAAATTCCACATGGATCAATTCATCCTTCCCGTATTCATCGGTTATTCCCAACATTTTTAACATTTCGCTTAATTTCACCTCCGGACGTTTCAACACCTGCTTCAAGGGAAGGGTTTGATGAATGGGGGCAGTCCCCACTTCTTCCGCATAGGCATTAAACTGCTCCGGAGACACGCTGTGCCGATCGATTTCTTCGAATAAACGGTGAATCCGCTCCCGCTTTTCCACCATCCTCTGGTATGCGCGCTCAGGAAGCAGGCCAATATGGTAGCCAATCTCCATCAGCCGTAAATCCGCATTGTCGTGCCGTAACAATAGCCGAAACTCCGCCCGGGAAGTAAACATGCGGTAGGGCTCCAGGATGGTTTTGTTGATCAAATCGTCAATTAACACCCCGATGTAAGCCTGAGAACGATCCAGAATCAACGGGGGCTCGCCTTTGATTTTCAACGCAGCGTTGATTCCCGCCATCAATCCCTGGGCGGCCGCCTCCTCATACCCGGAGGTACCATTTATTTGCCCGGCAAAATAAAGCCCCTCCACCAGCCGGGTCTCCATGGTATGGCGAATCTGATAAGAGGGGAAAAAATCGTACTCAATGGCATATCCCAGACGAATGATTTTGGCTTTTTCAAGCCCCGGAACCGAATGCAGGGAGCGTATCTGCACATCCTCCGGTAAACTGGTGGCAAACCCATTAACATAGACTTCTTCGTTGTCGAACCCTTCCGGTTCCAGAAACAGCTGATGTCGTTCTTTGTCCGCAAATCTCACAATTTTGTCCTCGATAGAAGGACAGTAACGGGGACCGACGCCTTTGATCATGCCCGTGTATAGCGGTGACCGATCCAGTCCCAACCGAAGAAAATCGTGGGTATGAGGATTGGTGTGGGTGATATAGCAACTAAGCTGGCGGCGGTTAATGGATTCTGTTTGAAATGAAAACGGTTCGGGTGGACGATCCGGTTTTTGTTCAATGACCTTCGAATAATCGATGGAATCCCGATGTACCCGGGGAGGGGTACCGGTTTTCAACCGTCCCGCTTCAAACCCCAAATCCACCAGCGCTTCGGTTAATCCGCGTACCGGTGGTTCTCCCGCACGACCGCTGGCCAGTTCACTCAATCCGATAAAAATTTTGCCGTTTAAAAACGTCCCACAGGTCAGGATGAGCGCCCGACAGGGGAGTCGGGTGCCATCGTCCAGCACCGCTGCAGTCACTTTCCCGTTTTTCACCTGCAGTCCGGTAACCGCAGCCTGGATGACTTTCAGACCGGGTTGGTTCAGCACCACCTGCTGGGCGGCGCGGGCATACGCCTGTCGGTCGGCCTGGGCGCGTGGCGACCACACCGCAGGACCTTTGGAGCGATTGAGAATTTTAAAATGAATTCCGGTGCGATCGATCAGTTTGGCCATCTCGCCTCCCAGTGCATCGATTTCGCGCACCAGATGTCCCTTGGCCAATCCGCCAATGGCGGGATTACAGGACATTTTACCGATGGTGTCGATGCGCAGGGAGACCAGGGCGGTGCGCATACCCAGCCGTGCTGCGGCCAGTGCCGCCTCAATACCGGCGTGACCCCCGCCGGCGACCACCACATCAAACTCCCGAATGTTCCCCTTGTGTTTCACGTGAAACCTTCTGACTGTTGTTCTTACCACCTGCCAAACGATCTATTTGCCAATGCAAAATTGGCCGAATATGTGATTTAAGATATCTTCCGTGGTGGTCTCGCCCACCACTTCCCCCAGATAATCCAGTGCACTGCGTAAATCGGTGGCCAGAATGACCTCATCGGCTTTCAGCCGAAGCCCCCGGATGAAGGAAAGCAGTGCTTCCCGGGCTTTTTCCACCGCTACCCGATGCCGTGCGCTGGTTAAAAGCAGTTCATCCTCCCCCACCTCACCCGCTACTACCGCCTGCTTAATCCGTTGACGCAATTCCGCCACTCCTTCGCCCGTTAAAGCAGATATTCTCACCATCAAACGTTTCAGCCGGGACAACTGTTCCAGGGTGCCCGGATGACAACCCAGATCTATTTTGTTGCACACCAGAATTATGGTACCCGAATTTCTCAACTCCTGCAACAATTCCAGTAACCGCCGATCGTCCTTATCCAATTCGCTGTGGGCATCGAACATGGCCAGCACGATATCCGCGGTGCGGGCATGTTCCAGCGCTCGTTTTACTCCCGCCTCTTCCACGGGATCGCGTGTTTCCCGCACCCCGGCCGTGTCCACCACCTGAACCGGGATTCCCTCAATCTCCACCGTCTCCTCAATGTAATCCCGGGTGGTGCCAGGGATTTCGCTCACAATGGCCCGTTCGTGCTGCAACAGATGGTTGAGTAAACTGGACTTTCCCACATTGGGCTTACCCAGTAATACCAGCCGCAATCCTTCGTTTAACAATCGTCCCAGGGAATAGCTACTTAACAACCGCTCCAGCTCTTTCACCACTTTTTGTGCCGCTTGCTCCAGCTCATCCGGACGATAGACCTCCATCTCTTCTTCGTTAAAATCCAGGCTAACTTCCACCAGGGCCAATATGTTCATCAGTTGCTCTTTGAGCCGGTGGATTTTTCGGGAGAGTCCTCCTTCCAACTGGCGCAGGGAAGTGCGCACACCCAATCGGGTTCTGGAATCGATTAAACTGGCTACAGCTTCGGCCTGAGCCAGGTCCAGCTTGTGGTTTAAAAATGCCCGTTCGGTAAACTCTCCGGGCCGCGCCGGTCTGGCTCCCCGGGCAATAGCCAGCCGAATGATTTGATCTACAATTAAAAAATTGTTGTGGCAGGAAATCTCCACCACGTGTTCGCCCGTATAGGAGTGAGGTGCCCGAAAAAAGGTGACCACCACCTCATCCACCACCTCCCCGCTCTCCGGATGAACAATTTTACCAAAATGCGCTTTCCGATGCGCCTTCGGCGATATCGGCCGGGAGAACATCTGATTCACAATCTCCAGACTTTTCTCCCCGCTCATTCGAACAATAGCAAGAGCGCCCTTTCCGGCCGGAGTGGAAAGGGCGACAATGGTGTCTTCCGTCGGGAAAATGTTCATGATCTGAGGTTACGACTTCTTTTTGGTGGTGCCTCCGCGCTCCACCTTTTTCGAACGAACCGGCGCTTTTTCCGCAACCGGCGGTACCCCGTTAGGATGCATTTTCTTTTTGATGTAATGGGTCTGAATCATGCTTAACAGGTTGAATACCGCATAATACAGGTTTAACCCGGAAGGTAGCGAATAAAAAATGAATATCATAAAAATGGGCATGAAATAGACCATCATCTTCTGCTTGGGATCGGTCATGGATATTTTGGACTGCCAGATCATGGTTAATCCCATCAGGATTGGCAGCACATGAATATTGTCCCCGATCAACGGAAGATGCACACCCAGCGGCAATTTGTCCGGCCGGGAAAGGTCGGTGATCCACCCAATAAAAGGCTGTCCGCGCAATTGAATAGTGGAACGGAACACAATAAACAAAGCAAAGAGCAAAGGCATCTGTAGCAGCGTGGGCAAGCACCCTCCTAACGGATTCACCCCGTGCTCTTTGTACAGTCTCATCATTTCGCGATTCAGGCGCTGGGGATCATTTTTGTACTTCTCCCGCAATTCGGTCATCTTGGGCTGCAGGTACTGCATCTCGCTCATGGATTGGTAGCTCTTCTTGGTGAGCGGATACAGAATCAGCTTAATCAGAATGGAGAAAACAATAATCACAAAGCCGTAATTGGGGATGAATCGGTACAGGAACTGAAACGCCGGGATGATAATCAGGCTGATGGGACGGAATAACCGTTCGTACCAGTCTTTGTTCATCACCAGCACCTGAAGGTTCACACCATACTTTTTCAGGATGTAATAATCCAGCGGTCCCAGATAAACGGTAAAATTGTCGGAATATTGATCGACCGGTTGATATTCGGTTTCCAGAGCAGCGGTAAACCGTTTGTGTTCAATCCCGTCCTCTTTAGTTTTTACTCCGCCCAGCGTGGCGCCAATGGTTCGCTCCGGTTGCTGTGGAATGATGGCACTGAGAAAATACTTGGTTCGTACTGCCACCCAATCCACTCGACCCTTAAAACTTTCCTCTTTGTATTTATCATTGGCATCGAACCCTTCCAGCTCTTCGGCCATGTAAACAAACGCCCGACTGTAATTCAGGTCGTCCCGAATGTTTTCTTCGGTGGGAGGCAGCCCGTTCTTCCAGGCCAATCCGTATTTCCGATTAATGACGTAATCGCGCAGATTTTCGAAACGGACCTCCACATCCACGGAGTATTTATCGGGATAAAAGCGAATGGTCTTCACAATTTTTCCGTTTCGTACGGGCAAATAAAACTGAAACACAAACGCCGAATCTCCGGATTCGGTCAGATTCACCGACTGATGGTCCGGAAAATCTGCATACATATTGAACCGGTTTAAGTGGATTTCCTTGCCATCCTTATTCATGAACACGACATCCAGGCTGTTCCGGTCGATAAGATTAACATTCCCACCTTTATAATAACCATAATTTTTCAGTTCCCACCGAACCGGATTCCCGCCGTCTTCGGTGCTCCACTCCGCCCGGATGTATTTGTTTTCCACCACCAGCCGTTTCACCTGTTCCGCCCCCCGAAGCGCAATCCGGGTGGTGTCTGCCATTTCTTCAACCGGCTGACTTAACGCCGTATCCGCAGCAGCCGTCATCCGGTGGTTCATTGCCGTATCGATCGGAGTTTCTGTTTCGGCAAGGCTATCCGGTGCCACAGCCTGTTGTACCGGTTGTTGTGGGGGCCGGTCACCCATAATCCAGCGCTGGTAAAAGGGCATCATCAGGGTGATGATGATAATTAGAACAATTCCAATGAATGTGCGTTTATCCATTCTCTTTCCTCTTCAATGATGTTGGAACGGGATCGTACCCTCCCGGATGAAAGGGGTGACACTTGCTCACTCGCTTGACAGCCAACCACCCTCCCCGAATTACGCCAAACCGAAGAATGGCTTCTTCGGAGTATTCCGAACAGGTGGGGTAAAAACGACAGGATGGTGGGAACAGAGGCGAGATGAGCTTTCGGTACAACTTAATGATAAATGCCAGGATGTGCTTCATGGTTTATTCAACGTTTTGGATGATGTTGACAATCCGGTGAAAATCATCATGAAATTTTTTGATGTAAAAGACCACCTTTTTGCCAGAGAACTTCTCCCGGTTTAACCGATACGCTTCGCGCAGCAGTCGTTTCATGCGGTTTCGGCGAACCGCATTGCCGATTCGCCGACTGACCAGAAAAGCCACCCCGGTTTCTCCATCGGACAGGATAAAGGTGTTAAAAATCTCACCGGTTATTTTCCGGCCTTCGCTTAACACCCGACCAATTTCTTTTCGTCGCTTCAGGATAATCCGGCGGGGCAGGGAGAACCGTTTTTTAGAATTCATCGCTAACAGTTAAACGACGACGTCCTTTCGCCCGACGGCGCGCCAGTACTTTTCGCCCGTTCTTTGTTTTCATGCGGGCACGAAAACCGTGTTTATTTTTCCGCTTTCGGTTATGGGGCTGATATGTACGCTTCATGGTATCCTCCAGTATCTTCAAAATTTTAAAGCTTGCAAATAAAACAATTTTTCGGAGCCAAGTCAATAGAGTGAGTAAATTTGTTTTCGGAGAGAAAACACCCTGGCTGGCTTACAGTCCAAATCCTTTCCATTCCAGAAGTCGCAACTCCTCCCCATCGTATTCGGCGTAGGTGAAATGCTCAATCCAATCCCCTAAATTCACATAAACTTTCTGGCCGAAATACTCCAGTTTGGGGAAGTGCAGATGCCCAAAAATCACGTAATCGAATCCTTCCTGAAACTTCCGTGAAGCTTCTCTGAGATAGTCCGAATCGTCCGGCGGACCATATCCGCTGGTATGGGCGCGGCTAAGGGAAGAAACCCATCTGGCCAGGGGAACCCCCAGGTCCGGATGGAGCAAACCGTACAGAAAGATGTTGACCCGGCATCGAAAAATTTTCTTCAACAAACGATACCCCCAATCACTGCGGGATAATCCGTCCCCATGGAACAGGTAAAACCGTTTCCCATCCAGAGTATAAGATAGATCATCGAAATGAATCTGTATGTTGAACTCCCTTTGCAAATAATCGCGCATCCAGAAGTCATGGTTTCCGGCAATGTAGTGCATCTCTTTGCCCAGTTCCCGCAACTGCGACAGGGCACACAGTACGCGGGAATATCCTTTGGGAATCACCGTTCGATATTCGAACCAGAAATCAAATAAATCTCCCACAATAAACAGGCGATCGCCGTATTGCGCAACGTAGTCGAAAAAAGAAAGGAGCCGTTTTTCCTTCTGAAGTTCCGATTTGGCGTGGCTGGTCCCCAGATGCACGTCCGATATAAAGAAAGTCCGTCCCATAAAACCTTGTTCCTTCATTAACAATTCGGGAATATAGATTGAGCGCATTTTAAAATCAATGATAGAAGTAGAAACCAGCGAGGCAAAGCCGAAACAGTCTATAGAAAGAGAAAACTTTCACACGCAAACCGTGTTTCATCCGTCTTTGATTTTTCTCTTTGGGCCGGGCTCTTCACTTTCTTAAAAACATCTTGAAAATTATAGAGATAGTTTGATATATTTTTCGCCTGTAAGTTTCGGTTTCTTAAAAAGAGTGTTCGGTTCGAATTAACACAAAGGTAGAGACTGTGAGCAAACAAACGTTCGAAGGTGGTGTTCATCCGTTTGAAGGAAAAGAATTCACCGACAAGAAACCCATCGAAACGCTTCCCACCCCTGCAACCGTTTACATCCCCCTGCAGCAACACATTGGCGCACCGACCAAACCTCTGGTGGCGAAAGGCGATTCGGTGCTGGCGGGGCAGAAAATTGCTGATGCAACCGGTTTTGTCTCCGTGCCCATTCACGCTTCCATTTCCGGTAAGGTAAAGGGCATCCTGGATGTGCTGCATCCGGTTTCCGGACGGGGCAAAGCCATTGTGATTGAGCGAGGGGAGGGCAGTGGAGAGGATTGGGTAGAAGGACTGGAATTTGACTCTGGATATCTGAAGTTGTCCGCTCAGGAGATGCGCGATCGGATTAAAGAGGCCGGTCTGGCTGGTCTGGGTGGTGCGACATTCCCTACACACGTCAAGCTATCCCCTCCCCCGGACAAAAAAATTGACGTGGCCATTCTAAACGGTGCTGAGTGTGAGCCCTACCTGACTGCCGACCATCGACTGATGCTGGAACAGGCGGAGGAAATCATCAAAGGGCTGGAAATCATCATGAAGATTCTGGGAGTGGAGCGGGGGATTGTTGGAATTGAGAACAACAAAATGGATGCGGTGGAAAAAATGCGCCAGGCGGCGGCGAACCACCGGAACATCCAGATTGCCGTGCTACCGGTGAAATACCCACAGGGTGCCGAAAAACAGCTCATCAAAGCCATTCTGAATCGCGAAGTACCCACCGGCGGCCTCCCCATGGATGTGGGAGTGGTGGTGCAAAACGTAGGCACAGCCAGAGCCATCTACGATGCCGTGGCGTACAAACGACCACTCACCCATCGGGTGGTAACCGTAACCGGCCCGGGCATCAAAGAACCGAAAAACGTGCTGGTGCCCATCGGAACTCCCTTTAAAGATGTGGTCTCGTTTTGCGGGGGGCTCAGTGAAAATGCCCGGAAAATCATCATGGGCGGACCCATGATGGGATTGGCACAGCCGAACCTGGACGTACCGGTGGTAAAAGGGACTTCTGGCATCCTGGTATTTGAAGAAGCGGAAGCGAAGCTTCCCCCGGAAGACCCGTGCATTGGATGCGGGCGCTGCGTGGAAGTATGTCCCATGCATCTGTTGCCCACCACCTTGCAGATGCTGGTGGAAAACAAACGGTTCGAAGATGCTGAAAAGTACCATGTGATGGACTGCATCGAGTGTGGTTCCTGCTCATACATTTGCCCGGCGAATCGCAGGCTGGTACACGCCATTCGTCTGGGAAAACGGAAAGTTCTGGAAATGCGGCGTAAAGCCAGCGCATAATTGGGCTGGCGCGCCATTTTCCGTAGAAGTAAACAAACAGGACAATTTAAAAAGGCGCAATAGAAAATGACTGAGGTAAACGAAAAGCTCTTTGTGGTAACATCTTCGCCCCATGTGCGCGATAAGGACTCCGTGGCCAAAATCATGTGGACGGTAAACATCGCTCTGCTCCCGGCGCTGATTATGGCCGTCTATTTTTTTGGATTCAAGGCGTTGTGGATTACCCTGCTTTCGGTGCTGGCTGCCGTTGCTACCGAGGCGCTCATTCAGAAGTTCGCCCATAAACCGATCCGGGTACACGATGGCGCAGCGGTGGTAACCGGCATTCTGCTGGCGTACAACCTGCCTCCTTCGGTTCCCTGGTGGATGCCGGTAGTGGGTTCGGTGTTTGCCATTGCCATTGTAAAGGAATTGTTCGGCGGACTGGGTTACAACATTCTGAATCCCGCACTGGCTGCACGAGCATTTTTGCTGGCCTCCTGGCCGGTGCAGATGACAGCAAATGCCAGCTTCCTGCCACCAAAAACAGGAACCGTCTCCGGCATTGCCGCTATTACCAGTGCAACACCGCTAAATTTGCTCAAACAGTCGGCCAAAATAATTGCTCATCCGGAGATGTACGATCCGACTCAGCTCCAGCAGGCACAGGATGCCATTGCAAAGCTTTCCAGCAGCTACACCAATTTGTTGGTGGGTAATGTGGGCGGATGTCTGGGAGAAACCTCAGTCATTGCCCTGCTCATTGGAGCACTGATCATGTTTTACCGCCATGTGATCGACTGGCGGATTCCATTTACCTACATCGGTACGGTAGCTGTGCTGGCCTGGATTTTTGGCGGGACGGAGGGGCTGTTTACCGGTAACTGGATTTTCCACATTCTGTCCGGCGGATTGATGCTGGGCGCTTTTTACATGGCGACAGACATGGTGACCTCCCCCATTACCGCAAAAGGGCAATATATATTTGCCGTGGGGGTGGGTATTTTAACCGTGGCCATTCGAATCTGGGGCGGATACCCCGAAGGGGTGAGCTACGCCATTCTGTTAATGAACCTGGCTGTTCCTTTAATTGACCGTTACACGGTTCCCAGAGTATTTGGAGAGGTAAAGAAAAATGGGTAATATTTTTCGGTTAAGTTTCATTCTGGCCATCGTGACACTGATTGCGGCCTGGGTCCTGGCCGAAATTTACAACATCACCCGGCCCCAAATTGAACTGCAAAAACAGGCGAAAACGCGTAAAGCTCTGCAGATTGTGCTTCCGGAAGCGAAGGTTGTAAAGCCCATCGTGCGCAAGGTGCCCGTCAAGGACAGCAAAGGCAACACTTTGTATGAGCGTTCGGAAGTGGTTTACTACATCGGCTATGCAGATGCGGACAGCACGCAAATCTCCGGCTATGCATTCATGGCTTACGGTTCCGGTTACAGCAGCATCATCGAAATCATGGTGGGCATTGATCCTACCGGGAAAATCAAAAAGATTAAAATCATCTCGCAAAAAGAGACACCCGGCCTGGGTGCCCGCTGCGTGGAAGACCCACCGTTCGACGGCAAACACTGGAGCACCGAACAGTTTGTCGGGAAAACGGTGGACGATCTGAAGGTGGATAAAGACGGCGGAAAAATCATCAGCATCACCGGCGCGACCATCACCTCGCGCGCCATTACCAACGCCATTAAAAACAAATTGCAGACTCTGTTGCCCGAACTGGGCATTACCGCAGATGCTTCCCATAAAATCGGAGGGTAAGAATTCGCATGGCCTCGTTAAACGATTTGACCAAAGGCATTCTTAAAGAAAATCCGGTGTTCCGGCTGGCGCTGGGGTTGTGCCCCACGCTGGCAGTCAGCACCTCCATTAATAACGCCATCGGAATGGGAGTGGCGGTGATTTTCGTGCTGGTCAGTTCCAATACCATCGTCTCCCTGCTCATGAAGCTGTTCCAGAAAACACTGTCCGAAGAGGGATTAAAAAGCATCAACAAAATCCGCATTCCCATCTTCATCGTGGTCATCGCCTCCTTTGTGACCATTGTGGAGATGGTGATGTCCGCCTACTTCCCCGCCCTGTCCGAATCTCTGGGGATTTTCATTCCCCTCATTGTGGTAAACTGTATCATCCTGGGGCGGGCAGAAGGTTTTGCCAGCAAAAACCCGGTGTTTGCCTCCATTCTGGACGGTCTGGGGATGGGGTTGGGTTTCACCATTGCTCTGACGGCAATTGCCTTTGCCCGGGAACTGCTGGGGAGCGGACATTTGCTTGGAGTGAACATTCTTGGCTCCGGCTACCAGCCGGTGCTGCTTATGATCCTGCCCCCGGGAGCGTTTCTGGTCATCGGACTTTATCTGGGTGGTTTGAACTGGCTGGAATCTCGTAAAAAATAACCGTTGAGGGAATAAAATGGAATACGGCATTTTTCAACTCATCATCCTTTCGATTTTCATCAACAACTTTGTGCTGGCACGATTTCTGGGGCTATGCCCCTACATGGGGGTTAGCAAACAACTGGATTCTGCTGTGGGAATGGGTCTGGCCGTCACCTTTGTGATGACCCTGGCATCGCTGGTGACCTGGCTGCTGTACAATTTCTTCCTGGCGCCCACTTACCAGAGTATCTTTTATGTGGTATTCCACACTCCCATCGACAAGGTACCCGATCTGACCTTCCTGCGAACCATTGTGTTTATCCTGGTAATTGCTGCCCTGGTGCAATTTATTGAAATGTACATCCAGAAGGTGAGTCCCACCCTGTACAAAGCGCTGGGCATTTACCTGCCTCTGATCACCACCAACTGTGCCATCCTGGGTGTGGCGGTTCTGAACATCGATATGTTCTTTAAGGACGGGTTGCCGTTGCACAACAGCTTTATTCACACCCTGGTGCAGGCTTTTGCTTCCGGAGTTGGGTTTACCCTGGTGCTTATCCTGATGGCAGGCATCCGGGAAAAGTTAGAACTGGCCAATGTCCCCAAACCGTTTCGCGGACTCCCCATTGCCTTCATCGTAGCGGGACTCATGTCCATCGCCTTCCTGGGTTTCGCAGGAATGAACGTGGAATAATTCCAACGGCTTACAAGCGGAATACAACAGCCCGACCGTCGCGGTCGGGTTTTTTGTTTCGATGGAATAAACAGAAAGGGGTGGTTCCGCAATTTCTTTTACAACAGAATGGAATCCACAGATTTTTAGTGGCGCTTTTAAAGGTGGCTTAATACGTTTGCTGATTTCGTAACACAACAAACGAATCATCCCATCTGTACTTCCGGAACCATCCGTTCAGCGAAAAACAATCATGAAGGTCAGAAACCACTCAAAATCAAAACTCCATCTAAAATAAAACCCTGCTTAATTTTTTCCGATTTCGTTATTATATTTGGGAATTGAACAAGAAAACCAACGGACGGCCGTGAAGTACGAAGACAAAGAAATGCCCTTTCTGGAACATCTGGAGGAATTGCGGAATCGCATCATCAAGTCGCTGCTGGCAGTCATTATTGCAGCGGGGCTGTGCCTGATTTTCTCCAAGCAGTTGCTAAATGCGTTGCTGTGGCCCACTACACGGGTGAATCTGCCTCTGGAAATTCAGGTGCTGAAAGTTCAGGGCATGTTTCTGGTCACGTTAGAAATTGCCTTCTTCGGCGGCCTGATTTTGAGCCTTCCTTACATTCTGTACCAGATTTGGGCTTTTATTGCCCCGGGGTTGTACCCGAAAGAACGGCGATATTTTCCCCGATTGATTAGTTCGGCAACTTTTCTATTCCTGGCCGGGGTGGCGTTTGCCTATTTTGTAATTCTTCCGTTTGCCCTGAATTTTTTCCTGAATCTGGCACCACCCAGCGTGAAAACCAACATCGCCATCGATTTTTACATCGGGTTTACCATCCGTTTGCTGGTGATTTTTGGGATCATTTTCGAATTGCCGGTGCTCAGCTTCTTCCTCAGTAAAATCGGGCTCATCTCTCCGGATCTTATGCGAAAATACCGACGTCACGCAATCGTGCTGATTTTTGTTCTGGCAGCCATACTCACCCCACCCGATCCCTTCACGCAGGTCATGCTGGCCATTCCTTTGATTGTTCTGTACGAATTCTCCATCTTTGTCTCAAAACTGGTTTACAAATCTAAGCAGGAAAGGCAGGAGGAATACGAGCGAGAACAGGCAGAGAAGAAATCTGCTCAGACCGGAGAAGAGACCACTGGCTCCGAATAAAAGTCGAATTTATTTTAGCACATCCATTTTTCGTGATATTTTCGTAAATTTACCTCCTGAAGGGAGGAAAGGTTCGCTCAAAACGGAATCTGTTAACTTTTTATAATTATGGCTCTTTCCGCTAAAAAAATTTTTAAGCCGTTTTCCCACGACCTTCGGGTTTTTCAGGATTACTTTAAAAAAAGCATGGCTTCCAACGTCCGGATTGTGGACGAGGTGGCCAAATACCTGGTTCGGCACAAAGGCAAACAGTTTCGCCCTATGCTGGTAATTACTTCGGCACGTACGCTGGCCGATCCCGGGGAAAAAACCTACAAAGCGGCAGTGGTGGTGGAACTGCTTCACACCGCTACCCTGGTGCATGACGATGTGGTGGACGAGGCGGAAATCCGGCGGGGATTCCCCACCATCAATGCAGTGTGGAAAAATAAAATTGCCGTATTGATGGGAGATTACCTGCTCTCCAAATCCCTGATTATTGCCACAGAGATTGGTCACCTGGAGCTGATGAACATTATTGCCAACGTAGCCAAGCGGCTCAGCAAAGGGGAACTGCTCCAAATCCAGAAATCCCGCAAACTGAACATCAACGAATCCGAATATTTCCAGATGATTTCGGACAAGACCGCTTCGCTCATCTCCGCCTGTTGCGAAATCGGTGCCATTACGGTTAACGCCACCGACCGGGAGCGAGAAACGCTGCGTTCCTTTGGCGAGTATCTGGGAATCGCTTTCCAGATCAAAGACGACCTGCTGGACTACCAGAGCCGTTCCAGTATTTTAGGCAAACCGGTGGGTCACGATTTGAAGGAGAAAAAAATCACTCTCCCGTTGATTTATGCGCTGGAGTCGGTGGACAGCAGCGAGCGGAAAAAGATTACCCGTATGCTCAAAAACGGTGTAGAGAAGAAAGAAATCAATTATATCGTGGATTTCATCTTCAAATATCAGGGCATCAAGCGGGCGGAAGCCAAAGCGCGGGAGTACAAGGACCGTGCGCTGGCAGAGCTGGAAAAGCTACCGGACAGCAAAGCACGCATTGTGTTAAAAGACCTGGCGGAATTTGTTGTTAACCGCACCAAGTAACCGGATTTCGGATAACTAAATTGTCTCATGAAATACCTGCTTCTTTTCTTTTTAATCGGAATTTTTGCCCTCCCGGGATGTCATCGGAAACAATATCAGCCCTATCGCGACGGCGAGCTGTTGCTGGGTACGTTTGTTCGCATCACCATTTACGATTCCACCTTGAATCGGGATTTGATGGCGCAGGCAACGGATAGCGCCTTTCGCCGGATTCAGCAAATCGAAGCGCACACCAACCCGTTCGACTCCCGTTCGGAAATTGCCCGGATCAATGCCACAGCCAAGGCCAAGCAGCCTGTGGAGGTTTCTCCGCTGCTTTTGCCCATTCTTCGCCAAGCCCGCAACGTTGCCAGCAAAACAGACGGCGCCTACGATCCTACTTTGTGGCCGGTATTTCGGCTATGGCATTTCGGCACAGATAGCGCCCGTGTGCCGGAGAAAAACCAGATTCTCCGGAATCTCCCCCGGGTCAATTACAGAAATTTTCGAATTGATTCCGGCAAAGTGCTATTTTTTGCCGACAGTATGGGACTGGACCTGAGCGGAATCAGCAAAGGGTATGCGGTGGAACAGGCCAGAACGGTGCTGAAAAGCTTCGGTTTCCGGAATTTTATCGTCGATGCGGGAGGCAACCTTGGGATTGAATGGCATCGCCGGGACTCCATTACCGTGTATATTCGTCATCCACGCCAGGAAGGAACATTTCTGGGCTCCTTTTCCCTGGCAAGAAGTTGCGGGGTGGCTACCTCCGGGGATTACCAGGACTATTTTTTTCAGGATTCCGTTCGCTATCACCATATCCTGAATCCCAAAACCGGTTATCCGTCCCGGGGAGTGGTAAGCGTTACCGTGCTGGCACCGAAGGCTACCCAGGCGGACGGACTTTCTACCGCCCTTTTCGTCATGGGGAAGGAAAAGGGAATGGCATTTCTGCGGCGACACCCCGATCTGGAAGCCGTTTTTGTGACCATCCGCGAAGGAGAGCTGAACGTTTCCGCCTCCCCGGGTCTGGCAAAACGCTTCCGCCGCATCATCCCGAATCCGCAAAACCGTTGAGTAAGTATGGACTTTTACCCGGATAAAATTCTCATCATCCGCCTCTCTTCCCTGGGGGATATCGTCTTGAGTTATCCCCTGATCCACCAGCTTCATCGGACATTTCCCCGGGCAAGGATTCATTTTCTGGTTCGACCGGAATACAGGGAACTGCTGGAAAATCACCCTTTTGTGGATCGGGTCATTACACTCAACCCTTCTGACGGCTTACCCGGACTTCTTCAGTTGCGCAAGGACATCCGGGAACAGAACTACCCGGTGATTCTGGATATTCACCGCAATTTACGAACGTTTGTTCTGTTAGCGGGGAGCCGGTTCCCCTTACCGCTGGTGCGATGGCTAACCGGTAAACCTCAGATCCGGGTTTACCGGATTCGCAAACAACAAATTGCCCGCTTTTTGCTGGTACATTTTAAAATCAACCTGTATCGGCAGTGGTACGGGCGTACACTTTCTGTGCGGGAAAAATATTTAAAAACGGCTCAGCCTCTGGGAGTTCCTCAATCTCCGGAAGTCTTTGAGTTCCCTTATCCTTTACAATACCGGACTCGTGCCCGGAACATTCTTCATTCCAATGGTATTGATCCGCCGTTTGTGGTTATGGCTCCCGGCTCACGCCATTTCACCAAGCGGTGGCCAGCAGAATATTTTGCACAACTGGCTGATTTACTGTACCGGAATTTTCAGCTGAAAACCGTGCTGGTGGGCGGACCGGAAGACCAACCGGTTGCCCGGGAAGTGTTGAAGCATTCCAGGGAGAAATCTATCATCTCTCTCACCGGTGAACTTCCTCTCCTATTTACCGTCGGGGTGATCCACCTGAGCACAGCAATGGTAACCAACGATTCCGGACTGATGCACATTGCCGATGCACTTCAGATTCCCACCCTGGCAATATTTGGTTCCACGGTGAAAGAGTTGGGCTTTTTCCCCCTTTCTTCTCATTCGGTTGTTCTGGAAAACCAATCGCTGAGTTGCCGCCCTTGCTCTCACATTGGTCGGGAAACTTGCCCGAAAGGGCACTTCCGCTGCATGCGGGAGCTTACACCGGATATGGCGTGGACAAAATTACTTCCGTTGCTGAAACTATCTCTAAAATAACGCATAATTCCTATTTCGGAATCGACGATTTCAAGATAAAAATTAAAAGGCCGCCTGCGAACAGACGGCCTGTAATTTATTCACAATCGGAATGGGCAACCAGGCTACCGATTCCATTTCAATCCGTAGTCCTGGAGTTTTTCGCGTATAAACTGTTTGGCATTTTCCACTTCCTGTTTCACCTTTTCCGCAGGTACTCCCTGAATCATAGCCACCTCCTCTGGCGAAAAACCTTCCATTTCCACCAGTTGAAGTGCCTGCCGCCAGCGGTTCGGCAACAGGGAGATCACCCGGTCCACTGTTTCTTCAATTTCTTCTTCTTCGTACCAGTCTTCCGGCTCAGGAGAAGTCGGATCGGGAATGACATCCTCCACCTTTACCACATCATCCGGTTGATAGTATTCGTACAATTCGGTATCCAGATCGTGAATTTCCACCGTTTTCTCCAAAGGTACCCGACGGAAACGAACTTCCTTGACCTTCCGTTTGATAATTGTCTCTATGGCTTGATACACCCGTTTCCGCACCTGTTTCTCATCGAAATTGGGCTCGACTTCTTCGGAAATTTTCAGGATCGCCTCGTCCAGCACATCCTGCACCATCAGCTCACCGGGCTTGAGTAATCCCTGATAGATTCGATTCCGAATCTCCCGGTAGGCAAAATTGTAAAAACGCTGGAAATTCTTTTCAATGAAGTCCAGGTACAGTTCCTGGGTTTCTTCCGGAGTGGTTGTTTTTAATAACATCTCCTTGTAAGTGGGACGGATTTTACGTTTGTAATCCGGTTCCCGTCGCAGGAAGGCTTTAAACTTTTTTACCTCTCGAATCAGACTGTTAAACGATTCATTCAGCGCCTTAGAAAGTTTGTCACCGCTTTTACTTGCACGCAGTGTTTTGTTGGGCAGTTCCAGGATTAAATCCACTGTGTACTCTTCCCGCTTGTTCAATTTGTTTAACTTCATGCGCAGTTTCACCATATCCGGCTGAAATTTTTCCAGCATGGCTTCCAGTTTCTGAATTTTCCGATCAATCGCTTTCCGGGCATGCTCATCCACGGTAATTCCGTTGTGCACAATTTCGCGAATCATGCAGTGTCCTCCTCAATAGTTATTCTTGAATGATTTTCTTTTTCTTAAAACTTCTTGCTTTAAGCTTTTGTTTCCAGTAAATTTTGCCTGCTTTGAACGAAAACTACTGAAAACAATGGCAAAAGCAAAAGAAAAAGTAAAAAAAGAAAGTTTTAAACCCCGATTTCATTTTCCGCTGAATCGCACCAATCTTTACATCCTGTTATTAGGAATTGTGGTGCTGGCGGTTGGTTACATTTTTATGCTTATTCCCGACGATCCGGACGCTTTTTTAACCCGTACACTTTCTCCCATCATTCTGGTTATTGGCTACCTGATCATTATTCCCATCGGACTCTTCTACCGAGGCAAACAGCAATAATCCATACATTTTTCCGGGCGCTTAGCTCAGCTGGTTTAGAGCGCCGCCCTTACAAGGCGGAGGTCACTGGTTCGAATCCAGTAGCGCCCACCAATTTACCCCACTTTAACAAACAATCCACATCATTGCTTATGAAATTGTTTTTCACCCTGTTTTCTTACCTACTTACTTTTTTTTATCAATCCTTTGAACATTTCTATTTTTCGGGTGAATTGATTGTGAGGAAATGTGAACAACTTTGAGTGACAAACAAAATGATTCTACTTTTTGATCAGCCATATCCAGAGTTTTTCACATCATTTTCACATTGACATTCGCATATTATCTGATAGATTCGGTATTTCACAGAAATGAACAGAATGATGATAATGATGATGATTTTTTTAATAACAAATCTTTATTTCTTCTATATCAAAATATCCTTCAATTTCGCCATTTGCTCTATTAAAAAATCAGCTTTCTGGAGTTCGTGAACTGGACGAAATCCGTAGGTTACTCCACAGGTGTAAATTCCTGCCCGGTGTCCACACTCAATATCCTGGGGTCCGTCCCCAACAATGATAGCTTTTTGGGGAGAGATAGAAAATTGTTTGAGTACAGTTTGGATAACCCGCGGGTCAGGTTTTTTAAACGGCAGTGAATCACCCCCCAGAATGAGCTCAAAATACCTGTCCAGATTCAGCTCTTTTAGCACTTTTTGGCTAAAACGTTCCGCTTTGTTGCTAATCACAATCTTTTTCTTGCGGACAAAATAGTCAAGGGTTTCCACAACACCGGGAAATGGTCTGGAAAAGTCGGTGCAATGTGCCTCATGATGCTGATAATACAAATCCAGCGCACGTTTGAGCAGTTGCTCATCCGGATGGGTCTGGGTGCTCAGACTCCGTTCCACCAGACGAGCAATTCCATCTCCTACATAGGACTTGATTTGCTCCATCGGAAGGGAATGAAATCCTAATTTTTCCAGCACATAATTGGTGGTTTGGGCAATATCCAGCGTGGAGTCCACCAGGGTTCCATCTAAATCGAAAATTATTAAATCAACCGAAATCATAAGCGATTTCCTTCCTGAAAAAATAAAAAATGCTGCGACCAGACAGACGCAGCATAATAAACAAGTTTTTTTCGTCAACCATTTATTTTTTGTCGGATTTGGAACTACTGGATGGTGAAGAAGAAGTTTTAGAACTGCCGGAACCGTTTCCGTTGTTTTTGTTTTTGTAGTCGGTAATATAAAATCCGCTTCCTTTAAAAATCAGGCCGGAACCACCTGTAATCATGACATGCGCAGTGTGACCGCAAATGGGACATTCTAATTCCCTGCTGTAGGAGGAAATGGAGCTAAATTGTTCGAATTCATAACCACATGACGAACAGCGATATTTGTAAGTAGGCATAATCATTCCTCCAGACTTATTGAATTAAATTTGATGATGGTGAAAAGAAAAAAGTTTCAAGATTGGAAAAATTTCCGGTAGCTTTCCACAAAACGGTGTTTCCCGGCCAGAAGAGCCCCGGTCAGGGGAAGATGCCGGGATACAGTCCGGTGCATCTGCTCCGCAGTTTGACGAATGTCCCATTGGGCGTGTTCGTCTTCCCTTAGGCGCAGGAAGTGGTAAAATTCCCTTAAATTGAGCTGAAAGAGAATGCGCCGTCGGTGGGCGTTGGTCAGAATATAAGGGGCAATTACCGGATTGAATTGCTGGAGTTTACGGTACAACTTTTCTGCCTGCTCAATGTGTTCCAGGAAAAATGCTTCCATGCCGACCTCGCGAATGGCAGGTGGGATGGTTGTTCCCAGAGATAAATTGTAATTCTGGGGAATGATGGTGGCCATGCGGTGCCGTTTGAACTGGGCATAACTGGAAGCGCTGACTACCAATTCAAAGGTCATCTGAACGGTTTCAAATTCCCGGAGTACGGCATCCCAGGGATTGATGTGACGAAATACTTCACGAAAAATCCGCTTTTTATCTTCCGGGGTTAAACGTTTGGCCATCTGTTGAGCACGATGAAAGGAAAGAGAGGCGTAGCGAAAAAATAAGGTGGTAAGTAGATGCTGATCGGCGTCCGGTGTTACCTGAAGCAGGCGAACTTCTTCTGCTGGTTCTTCCGATATTTCTGGTGCTGTAAAAACATTTAACAACCGGTGAAGTTTCTCCTCTTTGTTGAGCAAATATTTTGTGGGTTCGGTGTATTTGATAAGGGATGGAGCGTAATGCGCCGAAGCCTGATAAAGTGCTCGGGCGAATTGTCGAACCTCCTGAAGCGGATGGGCTGCTCCCTTCGAAATCATTCGTTCCAGGGAGCGGGCGTTCAGAGTTATGCCTAACTGCGTGCTGGTAGCCAGGGGAGTGATGTAGCGGGCATCCTCTTTAGCCAATCCTTCCAGCATGGAGTGATTCTTTCGCTCGCTGGCAAGGTGAGCATATTTTTCGAACACATACGGCCGAAGTTTTTTGTACAGCTGGTGGTACGCAGAGAAAAGAGACTTAACCACGCTCTGATATTCTTGCCGGAGATCCGTTGACTCCAGCTCCGCAGGAGTCACAAATTCATCCCGAAAAAGTACGTAGCGCTGGGATTTTTCCGTAAAAGATGCCAGCCGGAAGTGTTCAATGAATTCTACCGCCAATCGCGAAACATCAATCACGTCAAAATTAAATACGGCATGTTCGGCAACCGAACTGTGCCCCAAACCGAAAATAATATTCTGATTGGACTTTCGTGCCCGATCCACTTCCTTGCGTGCAATTTCTCGCAATTCATTCACCGGTTTGGGACTTCGGCTGATGCGAGCATAGGCGGCAGACAGGGTCTCCGGTGTCAGGTTCTCTCGCAAAACCAATTCTTTCGCCCGCTCATAAAGCTGATCCAGAACCGTTGCTCGCTCCGGTTCGCTCTTACTTTCCCGGAAGTCCGGAGACAGCAGAGAATACACCTGTTCTACAAAATGGCGTAGCTCAGATAGTGTCTCGATATCTAAATTGTAACCGGAGAGAAAAATCTTCATTCGCTTTCCCTATGTAAATACACCACATGCTGAGGAAACGGAATTTCGATTCCGTGTTTGTCAAACGCCTGGTAAATAGCCATACGTAATTCATCCGCAGTGGTCCAGGCATCTTTGTAATGGTTTACAAACGAAATGCAGGTCAAATCCAGAGAAGAGTCCCCAAAATTCACAAAATAGGCGTTGGGTTCCGGGTCTTTTAATACCTTTGGATGTTGCTTGCACACATCAATCATAATCTGCTTGACTTTTTCCAGGTCGCTGCCGTAAGCAACCCCCACATCTACCTTTACCCGGACTTTGGGATTGGGGTAAGAGTAATTGATAACCTCGGATTTGATGATATCGGCGTTGGGAATGATGTGCAGGTTCTTTTCGAAATCCAGCAGCTTCATGCTGCGCAGGCCAATTTCGAACACCTCTCCAACAACATTGTTGGGTGTTTTAATGCGATCGCCCACACGAAATGGGCGATCGACCATGATGACAAAACCGGCAATCATATTGGAGAGCGTGTCCTGAGCGGCCAGGGCAATGGCCAGTGAACCAACACCCAGAGTGGCGACAAGCCCTTTTACGTCCACATTAAAATGTGTGAGAATGGTGATGGCAGCAATGGAGTACGCCACAATCTGAATCACTCGCTGAATGAGTAGCCCGAAGTCTTTTTCCACCTCAGTGCCGGTGCGACGAGAGATCTGGGTCAAATAGTACACAATTACAAAATTGATGAGTCGCACGGCCAGGGTGGTAACGACGATAACCACAATGGCATAGAGAATTTGAGAGAAATAAAAGAAAACCCTTTCGCCGGAAAACACGGAGAGATATTGACCGATGAAATACAGAGCCGTAATTAAGGTAATGCGAAAAAGGAATTTTTCCAGGAATTCAATGAGTAAGTCGTCCAGTTTGGTACGGGTCTTTTCGGTTGCTTTTCGGATGTATCGAATGACCAGCAGTTTCAGTAAATAGTACACACCAATGGAAAGCAGAACGGTCAGGAGAATTTTTAACAAAGCCAGATGGACAGGATTCTGTGTAATCCGGGACAAATCCATGGAAGAAACTCCTTTGTGATTAATCCAGTTTTTTTAGACGTTTGCGGGCTTCCTCCTTGTGCAGGTCGTCATCCGCATCGGTCTTGGGAAGCTCCAAGACCTTCTGGTATTCCGCCCTGGCGGCTTCTTTGTTTCCGATTTTTTCGTAGGTAATGGCCAGCTCCAGGTGGTGATTGATGTGACCGGGATTCAGCTCAATGGCTTTCTGAAAGCATTCCACCGCCTTGTCCATGGATGCCTCTTTGGGCACGCCGCCAAGAAAGGTATTGGCAAAACCACGTTCAATCCAGTTCAGGGAGGAAAGTTTGCGATGCCAGCGACCCAGTACGTGCCAGGCGATATCGTTGTTTGGATCCAGTTTCAGTGCTTTATCCACTTCTGCTTTAATCTCTTTAGAGAGCCGAATGCGTTCCTTGGCTCCGGCATCCAGCGCAACCCGGCCCAGCGCAATGCTCAAATACAGATGCCCTTCCGCTCCCTCGGGATTTGCCTGAACCGCTTTTCGGGCATATTCTTCGGACTTTTTATAGAACTCACGCCGCTTGTCCTTATCTTTTAAACGTTCACCCACGTCCACATAAGCACGGGCTAATTTCCATAACGCTTCGTAATTGTTCGGATCGGCCTGAACCGCCTGCTGGTAATAATTCAGCGCTTCTTCGTTATTGAATTCCGCATACGCTTTGTCTCCACTGGCAATTAGCTGGGCGGCATCCTGTGCATAGCCAGATGATAAACCAAGCACCAGAATGAAAGCGATTAACAGAGTAAATAGATTAGAGAATTTCATAGGACCCCCATCATGTTAAATGAAACATAGAACAATTTACACTGACGACGACAAAATTCAATTTAGAAAGGGAATTTAGCGATTGCTAACAATTTCTGCGTTCAGAATCTGATCGTACGGTTCCAGATGATCGATAACGTTCATCCCGGAAATGACTTTTCCGAAAGCGGTGTATCGGCCGTTTAAATGAGGTTGAGGTAGCTGGGTAATGAAGAATTGGCTTCCGCCGGTATCCTTTCCGGCTGTTGCCATTCCCACCACGCCTCGTTCGAAGAACAGATCGTTGTATTCGCACGGGATGGTGTAACCGGGACCGCCCCAGCCGTCGCCACGTGGATCGCCAGCCTGGACCACAAATCCGGGAATCACCCGGTGGAAATAGATGTTTCGGTAGAACTGTTTTTTCACCAGATAGAGAAAATTGGCTACGGTTACCGGTGCTTTATCGGGACGCAGCTCCAGCACAAAATCGCCCCGGGTGGTGTGGAATTTTACCTGCGGACGTTCTTCCGGAGCAACCGGGGGAAAGTCGATGCGGGTGACCAGTTTAGGCGGTCGTTTTTCGACCGGGTAATCTTTGCCGGTGATCATTTTTAATGCTTTGTGGGCTTTGGTGCGAATGGAAGGAAATTCGTTGTTCAATTCCTGCTCCAGGAATGAAACAGCCCGCGAATCGCCGATGTATCCCAGGGCAGCAATAATGGCTTCCATCGGCTCGATGTCCCGGGGTGCCCGGAACTTCCGGTAAATCCGCATCAAAAGCGGCACAGCCTGTTTTTCCCTGAGGGCACCCAGGTACTGGGCAATTAGTGTCACCAGGGCGCGATCGCCGGTTTCCAGCTTTTTCAGGTAAAAGGATGTGGGAACCCCTTCTCGCTGAGTTAACACTTCCATGACGGTGGTAACCTGGGCGGTATCGGGGGAATCAGCCAGTTGCAACAGTAAATCGGTGGCCTCCTCTCCCGGAAGGGCTCCCAGTGCTTTAATGAAAAAGTAATTTTCCGGGAAGCGATAGCGGTGGATGTTGCTTCGGATAAAATTCATGGCTTCGGCGGGATAGTTTCGGGTCAGTGCCACCAGCGCTTTACCCCGGAGTTGCCAGTTTTTATCCTGCGATGCCGTTCCCAGGAGCACCAGGCGGGATTGCTGGGACTTAAAATTCGATGCAGCTTCCAGCCCGGCTTCCTTGACGTAGGGATGGTCGTCCCCGATGCCGCGGGCAATCAGTGGCCAGAGGGTCAAACTATTCAGAGTGTTTAGAAAATGCTGCACTTCCATGCGAACGAACCAGCTGGAATCCTGTACCAGAACTTTTAACCGATTGTAACAGGAGTCCGACCAGATGATGCCCCGGGCTTCCTCGGTCAGGGCATGTTTGGGTTTACCGCTCTTGTCCCGGGAGAGAATCACCGATGCTACCATTCGCAGTCCCTTCAGGGCAAATACCCGGGTTAGCGCATCCTCATGGTTCAGTGCTTTAAATAAATCTTTTACCGTTTGCGGGGAAGCGATCCGATACAATGCGTAGGCAGCTCGCCAGCGCACCTCCGGGTGGGGTGTTTTATTGAGCACTACCCCAATGTACGGAGCATTTCGGATGGGAGAGTGGCCCCGGTACGCCATCAGTCCGGAGGTAATCATCACCGCTTTCTCATATTCCGGATTCAAACTTTCGATGAAGTCCAGCATGCGGTTGAACGATTTCTGGGTGCCTACTTTTCCGATGGATTCGATCAGCCGGGTGATTATGGTGGGGTTTTTCTCTAAATCCAGAGCGTCCAGCGTGGGTTGTTCGGCGGCGGGGTTAAAAAACTGACCGATGGCAAAAGCTGCTTCGTTGCGCACCAACGGGCTGGGATCATTCAGGGCATTGGCAACCCACGCGATGGTGGTGCTATCCTGAATTCGGCCCAGGGTGGCCACCGCCCGGGCACGAATCTGTTCCCGATCGCTGTTCAACCAGGAGACGAATTTATCCGGATTGGTGTCGCGAAGATATTCCAGCTGGCGCATCTCCTGAAAAACCTGTTGATCGGGGTGTGAGCAGGATAGTAACAAAACAAACAGCAAAATTGAAAAGTGAAGCAGCTTCATATGTGTCTCCGATTCCGTTAACAGGCTCTGAATTTCCGAAAAATTGACTGTTGAATCAAGTTGATACTGAGGTTCCTGCACATTATCTTTAAATAACCATTACAGGAAGGTTCAACGATGCTAAAAAAGATTTTGTTCTTGAGTTTGTTGGGGATCTGGTTAATACAGGCGGGTGAGACGACCCGGGTGCTGGTGGTGTACTACAGTAAGGATGGGCATACGAAGGCGATGGCACAGGCGGTTGGCGAAGGGGCCTCCCGGGTGCCCGGAACCCGGGTGAGGGTTTTGTCGGTAACACAGGCTCATAATCAGGATGTTTTGTGGGCGGATGCTATTGTGGTGGGCTCGCCGGTGTACAATGCCAACGTGGCTCCACCGGTGCAGTCTTTTATTAACCGCTGGCCCTTCCGTGGGGAACCTCTTAAAAACAAGGTGGGAGCCGCTTTTACCACCGGTGGGGGAATTTCCGCCGGAGAGGAACTGGTACAGTTGAACATCCTTCATTCCATGCTTGTTTTTGGGATGATTGTGGTGGGTGGTCCGCACTGGCAACAGGCATTTGGGGCTTCCGCAATTACCGGGGAAGCACCATTTGGTCAGGAAAAGCAGGTGGATGAGCGTTTTCTGGAAAAGGCAAAACAATTAGGGCAGCGGGTAGCCCGGATAGCCTCACGGCTAAAAGCCGCTCCGGCTGCGGACAGGTAGCGCAGGCCCAATATCCATTCCAACAGGGAATGCGCAAAGAGAAAAAGGGACTTTCCCGGCTTTTCGGTTTCTGATTCTGAAAAGAGTCGTCCTTTCGCCCTTTCCGGATCAAAATGTGCGCACAAAAAGAAAAATATTATGAATCCGCATCTTTTATGGTTATCTTGAAAGGTTAATTAATCAAATTTAATATTTACTCTGGAGATGATGTTATGAAGAAGTTTTTGTCCGTGGGATTGCTGATCGCAATCTTTTTGTGGTCGTGCGGAAAAAAGGAGAGCGCCGATCAGCTGAAGGAAGGAACCGAAGCGTATAATCTGGCTAAATCCGTTTCCGCGGTGGTGCCCTATTTTGCACCGGAAAAGAACAACGTTTTGATCAAAACAAACCGGTTTACGGTGACCACCGGAACCGTGTTCCAGGAATTGCAGCAGAACCTGGGACGGCGTGCGGTGGAGTTAACACGGATGCAACCCGAGCAGATTAAACAGATTGTGATGGACAATGCACGAAGCTATGCGGATAAAGAGTTGCTGGTTGTTGCGGCAGAAAAAGCCGGCTATTCCCTGGACTCCGCCCAGGTGGATAGTGTGTTTAATGCAAAGGCTCAGCGATTTGGCGGACCGGCCAAATTTAAGTACGTGCTGGAAAGCAATGGCGTGGATGTGGATTACGTGAAAGAAGAACTGGGAAAAGGTTTGATGATTGAAAAATACCTGGATGACACCATCGGAAAAGAAACCCAGGTTAGCGAAGAAGAAATTGCACAGAGGTACGGACAGGATAAAACAGCCACCGTCCGTCACATCCTGCTGAGCACTCAGGGTAAAACCGAAGAGCAAAAGCAAGAAATCCGCAAGAAGATGGAAGGAATTTTACAGGAAGCTCGAAATGGTGCCGATTTCGCCGAACTGGCGAAAAAGTATTCCGAAGACCCGGGATCGGCAAAAAATGGCGGGTTGTACAAGGATTTTGGACGCGGAGTGATGGTGAAGCCGTTCGAAGATGCTGCTTTTAACACGCCGGTGGGCCAGGTAAGCGATATCATCGAAACTCGTTTCGGTTACCACATCCTCAAAGTGGAAGAACGGAAAAAAGAAACTCGTCCGCTGGCCGAAGTGCACGATGAACTGAAAGAACAGATTTTGCGTGAGAAGAAAAAAGCTGCCTACGATGCGCTGATGGAAAAGCTGCATCAGGAAGCCGGCTGGGAAGAAGCCAAATTTTAAACGGGTCGGCTCCC
>CAZBWV010000034.1:0-40103 GCA_964495805.1 uncultured Calditrichaceae bacterium | reverse complement strand
ACCAGGGTGGGCCAAAATTCAGATGGTAGTCCGCCTGTCCGTCTCCATCTTCATCTAAAAAATACACCGCATGCATCAGGGTTGTGTCCACAATGGCTGTTCCGGAAACCGTCACCACGGTCAGGGAATCCGGGTTAAAATTCCCAAACCAGTGATGACCGCCTCCCTGGGCAAAAGCCGCCACGTTCAACAGAAACACCAACGAAACAACAACCGGTAAAACTCTTAAAGTACGTATCATGAACCAATCCTCCTTGTTTAAAGTATTCTCACTTTTTCCTGCTTTTTATCATCTGTACAAACACAGTGCCAGTTCGACAAAAATAGCGTTTTTCCGGAAAAAAGAAAGCTCAGCTGCCCTTTTTAGCCAGATTTTTCCTTTATCGGATGCAATCGAAAGCAATTTAAAACTCTTTTACAAAAGGAAGTCCATCACAGGAAGGCCATCCTTCAACGAAATTTTTGCACGTCATCGTGAAATTTCTGCAGTCTATTAAGGAGGAACACCCGAAATGAATAGAAAAGCTTTGATTGAATCAGAAAAGAAGGGATCAAAAAGTGTTAAAAAGCCAGATGAATAGACACCACGGTCGGAGTTCCAACGGAAAAAGCGGTGACTGCCCCTACTCGAACCTGAATTTGCGGAGTGCTCCACAAAGTCAGGTCAATCTGGGAAAGAATCCATGTGGCCACAAAAGCATAGGAGAAATAAAACTGTTGACGGTAGAATCGATTGTACTCATCATACAGCCGGTCTGCCGATTCCGAATCGCTGGCGTCCTGATAATCCTGCTTCTTTTGTTGCGTCTGCACAATGGCGTATCCCAGTCCGACCAGGGAGGCCAGAGCAGCCCCACCCAGAATGGCTCCCCGGGTTCGGTATCCGCGATGCCACTGTTCCCATCCGGGAAAAACCAGCCCGCGCCAGGCGGTGGACCGATGAACGGGCTCCTGCTGAAGCTCCCGCAACTGACGATTCAGTTCCTGCAAAAACTCAATCTTTGTTTTTTGAAACAGAGTAAGCAACTTGGGTGGGGTCTGAACCGGGTCCAGCGTGTAAGAGGGGTCGATCTCCAGAATCTGCCAGAAATGGTTCTCTGCCAGCGTGCTGTTCCCCTGCCGAAATGCCAGAAATGCCGCATATTTATAAATTTCGATTCGATTTTGCGGCGAAAAGGTGTCAATGGAAGGAAATGCCAGGTTCAGTAACGTGGCACACTTCTGGTAATCGAAATGGTTGTATGCCTGCTTTAACTGGGCTACCAGCTCGTCCTGCTGAAGCAAACTGTCCGTTTGAACCGACTGTGCGGACACAAAAACCACCGCCAGAAATATCATTAACAGAATGTAAACCAATCGTCCCAAATTTCCGTCCGGATGTTATTTTAAATACAAAATTCTGGTTGTTACCGAATGATGTTGCCCTTCCGCGCGCAGAAAATATATTCCTCCCCCTGCGGGAAGTCCAGAAATATTCTTCATATCAAGGGAGAAGGAATGCTGACCGGGTACCAGGAAGCCCCGGAAGACCTCCGCCACCTGACGGCCAAGCAGATCGTACAGCACCAGGTGGAAATTGCCCGCTTCCGGCACCTTCATCCGAACCATGGTGGTGGCATTAAACGGATTGGGATAAACAGCCAGACTCATCTCCCGAAGGAGCGGTTCCGAATGGGAGCCATGAGGCAGACCGACCAGCACATCCAGCGCTTCCACTGTGTTATACAGGATACCGGAAAATTCCCCCTGCCCGCCGATGGCATAAATGGTGTTATCCACAATTGCGACGGCCAGGTCCTTGCGCGCGATATTCAAAGGTGGTGCAAAATCCCACTGGAGGGAATTGCCCTGCATGGTACCCACCAGAACATTATTGGTAATTCCGTATTGCGTATGCCCTCCGACAATCCAAAGTCGATTCCCCAGTGTGGCATAACCGGCTCCCCCGCAAGGATAAGGCAAACTATTGAGATTTTGCCAGCTGCTCGTACCGGGCAGATACTGTTCCACCGCTGCAATGGGTCCGTAATAAAACCCACCGGCAACCACCAATTGCCCATCCGGAACACCGGCCATAGCCGAAATCCGGGAATAATTCATGGGTTCAGGAAGGATACTCCAGCTATAATCTGCTGGATTAAATTGCACCACCTGGTTGGTATTTCCGCTGCTGGCGGTGCTACCTCCAATCAAATAAATCAGCGAATCGACCACCACGCTGGCCATACCAAAGCGGGGAGTGGGCATCTGGGCGATGGTTTGCCAGGAACCGACCACCGGATCGTACATCTCCACAGCGGAAACCAGCATGGACTGTTTGCGTCCACCAAAAAGAAATATTTTGCCTTCCCATACCTGAGCCGTTGCGTACTCCCGTTTATAGTGGATATCCGGATACTGAGTGCTCCACAGGTTCTGCTGGGGATCGTACACTTCCACCTCATTGCAGCCATGGTGCCCCATGGAGCGCCCGCCAATCACCCAGATTTTTCCCTCCAGCACTGCCACCGCCATTCCTTTTCGAGGGGTGGGCATGGGGGTCTTTAGCTCCCACTGCTGTGCCCATGTAGCCTGTAGCATCAGCAACGGAAGGAACCCCACCAACCACCATCTCCGCAAATTTTGCATCATTTTATCCATCTATTTTACATCCTTTGCTTCTCTACCACAATTCCTGTGCCAGCTTTTTCAGGGGCGGTTTAAAATTTCGCGAACCATCAGTGTGTCGCCGGGAGTTATCTGTACAATTTTGCGTACCGGAGCATAGTAAGGATTCTTCAGTTCCAGAAGATGCTGGCCGGGAGGCAAAATAATAGGGAAACGCAGCGGGGTGGTGTCCTGATGCTTGCCATCTACAAACACCTCCGCCCACGGGCGAACTTCCACCATCAGAAAACCGGCCTGTTTCAGAAAGGAATATTCAATCTGTCTTTGTTCCCCGGCATTGAGACTGAGCCGGAAAATCTTCGGCGGAAAGCGCGGATGGGTCAGCATTATCTGATGTGTACCGGGAGGGAGCTTCAGCGTTTTATGCTGCACCAGAGAATCCACTGTGTTGCCATCCACGGAAAGGGTAGCCCAGGGAGCAATGTTTAGCACCAGCCGGGCGGGTTCTGCCGGGGCAGGCGTCTCTGAAGCAGAAACTTTTTTCTTCCCTGCCGGTCGATTCCCGGAAGGGCGCGATGCGGAGAAGGAAGTGCCGAAGCGTTTCGGGACGCTTTTGGGGACCTGGCGGGGAGCGGAGACGGCAGGCGTTTCCTGCTCCTTCCCGGTAATCGTTTCCGCAACGGTGTCCTTTTGAATGGATTCCGGATTCTTCAGGGAATCTTCCACGGCAATTTCTGGCTGGTTCCGGGGATGAGCCCCTGTATCCATCCCTGCCGGGGAACGAAACGGCTTCATGTGTCGGCCCAGGTACCCCAGAATAACCACAGTAAACAAAATCACCAATAAAAGCAATGCCACAGGCACCGGCCATTTCCGAACGGAACGAAGTTCAGGCTCCGTTTCCGGCTCTTCCTTCGGAGATGTCGCCGGGATTTCCTGAACATCCGGTTCTTCGGAGGGGCGGATGTGTCGCCGCACCAGTTGGCTCAGCTCCTCCCGGTGCTGACCGGGGCTGAATTCCGGGAATTTTTCCAGCCGGTTCATGACCTCCCGCACAGTGTGGGGACGTTCCTCCGAATTTTTGGCAATGAGCCAGGCAATCAGTTCATCGAATGTTCGGGGAAGCTCTTTGTTGTATCGGGAAGGCGGAGGAGGGTCTTCGTTCAAAATTTTCTGAATGCAGGCGGAATAATTTTCCCCGGCAAATGGTTTGATCCCGGTCACCATTTCGTACAACGTGGCTCCCAGGGCAAACAGATCGGTGGCAGGGGTAAGGGGCTCGCCGGTAATCTGCTCGGGACTCATATAAGCCGGGGTACCCAGGATACTTCCCGGCTGGGTCAGGCTGCTGTCCTCTCCCAGATAAGCCAGACCAAAATCGGTTAGCTTCACCGTGCCATCCACCCGCAACAGAATGTTGCCCGGCTTCACATCCCGGTGAATGATTCCCTGCTGGTGTACCGGCTCCAGTCCCATCAGCACCTGATGAACCACTTCCAGAGCAACCGGCAGGGGCAACGGCCCGGTTTTTTCCAGCAACTCCCGCAGGCTCAGTCCCTCCACAAACTCCATAGCCATGTAGGTGTACCCATCCTGCTCCCCGATTGTGTACACATCCACAATATTGGGATGCTTCAACCGGGCACAGATGCGCGCTTCCCGCTGGAACCGCTCCACCCAGCGTGTATGTTCCTGCAGATGCGGTTTTAACAGTTTCAGAAACACCGGCCGTTCCAGCGAAGGCTGGTAAGCTCGCACGGCAATGGTACCGGGTGTTTCCTGCAACACCTCTTTTAACAAAAACTCATCCAGCCGGGTGAATGGCAAAGCGCGGTTCATCGTTCTCAGCCCAGCCCCCATTCTTTACTTTTATAGTGCACCCAGCGCAGGGAGACTCCCATCATCTCCGCGGTTCGGGTTTTGTTCCCATCGGTGGCTTTCAGGGTCTTTTCCAGGAGAATCCGGCTCACTTCCTCCAGGGTCATCCCCGGTTCAATCTCGCCACCTGCTCCCGGCTCCTCCAACAACATCAGGTCATCCGTATCGATTTTACCGTCGGCATCCACCACCACCGCCCGTTCGATGGTATTCTCCAGTTCCCGCACATTACCGGGCCAGGGGTACTGCTCCAATTGTTTCATCGCCTCCGGTGTAACGGAAACAATCTGCTTGTGCAATTTCTTCTGGTACACATCCACAAAGTGTTTTACCAGCAAGGGAATGTCCTTTTTGCGTTCGCGCAGGGGCGGCAGGTGCAGGTTAATGACATTCAACCGGTAGAACAGGTCCTGACGGAAGCGTCCTTCCCGAATCTCCTGCCGCAGGTCCCGGTTGGTGGCGGCAATGATGCGCACATCCGCTTTACGCGGTCGTACGTCCCCTACCGGGGTAAACTCGTGGTCCTGCAAAAAGCGAAGCAACTTCACCTGCAGAGGCAGGGGAAGCTCCCCCACTTCGTCCAGGAACAATGTGCCACCGTTTGCCATCTCCACCAGCCCTTTTTTATCTGAAATGGCACCGGTAAATGCCCCTTTTTTATGCCCGAACAGCTCGCTTTCGATTAGACTTTCCGGAATGGCACCGCAATTCACCGGCACAAACGGTTTTTTACTGCGCAGACCATTGTAATGAATCGCCCGGGCAATGAGCTCCTTGCCGGTTCCGGTTTCGCCGGTTATCAACAACGTGGTGTCGTTATTTAGCACTTTTCCCATCAACTGGAACACCTGCTGCATGGCTTTGCTTTTGCCAATGATTCCGCGAAAGGCGAAAATGCGGTGGAATTCCTCCTTGAGTAAGGCATTCTCCTGCCGGAAATAGCTTAGCAGGCGGGCATTCTCCAGCGCCACCGCTGCCTGGTTGGCAAACGCTTCCAAAAAGTGCAGGCTCTGGCGGGAAAATCGGGCACGCTGGCCCTGGCTGTCGATGTAAATGGCTCCCTGAAGTTCACCCTTCAGAATCAGCGGAACGCAGGCAATGGAGCGAATCTGATGAAGCACCACACTTTGCGCTTCGTTAAATCGTTCGTCGGAAAGAGCATCGAAGGTGAGTAGCGGTTTACCGGTGCGCAGCACTTTTTCCACCGTGGAGTGGGAAATATCCTCCATTTTGTCAAGCTGAGCCTTCTCCATGCCATGCACCGCCGCTGGCTGAAAATCACCCGTTTCATCTTTTAAAAGGATAAACCCGCGATCCGCGGAAAGCTGCTCAACGGCAATATCCAGGGCGTTTCGGAGCAGTTCCTCCGGTTCCCGAATGGAGTTAAGCTGCTGGCTGATTTCTAACAGCGCTTTTAAATACTGCTCCGGTATGTTTTCGATGGTTTTGTCCATAATACATTGTCCTGATTAGGGTACAACAAACGAAGCCTCCTTGGAACGGCTGAAATTATTTAAATTGTCCCGGACACCGACAGTCCAGAAGTAGGTGCCCGTGGGAAGGGAATCGGGATACTGATACTCTTGCTGTTCCGGCGGAATCCCGGTTTTTCGGTGTATAGAAATAGGAATTCCTCCCTGAATAAAAAAAACTTCGATTTCATATTGAAACGTAAAAGAAGCCGGATAAGGTTCCCAGCGAAAAATGGGAGTGGGCGACACCTGCTGAAGGGAAGTGGGTTCAATGGCGTGCGGGGATTGCTCCAGTATGCGGAACAAATAGTGTGGTTCGGAGCGCACCTGGCGGAGGGAACGATCCTGCAGTACAAAATAGATGGCTTTGCCAATCAGGGTAAACGGATTGCTGTTCGGGAAGTCGTCCCCGGTGAGCGTGAGGGAAAAGCTATCGGCCCGGGCGGTGCTGCCCATTACCCGATGAATCTCCAGCTCAGGTATCACCATCGCGATGGTATCCAGGTCGTTCACCCCGTCCGGATCTGCCGCCACTACCCGGAAGTTGATGGTCGTGACCGGCTCCGGCCACCACTGATCGATGTACTCGCTGTAAACCTGCGCACGAAGCAAATACGGTTGGCCATCCAGGTAAAGATTGAGCGTCTTTTCCCCCAATGTATCCGGATTCACAATAATCGTATCGGGGAAAAAACCTTCTTTGCGAACGCAAATCTGGTGTTCACCGCTTTGTTGCAATGGGAAGGAAAATGTTCCCCGGGCATCGGTGCGGGCAAATTGCCGTTCCGGAAAGAGCAACACCTCACAGTCCCCAATGGGTACATGCGGTTCGTAACGGGTTAGCACCATACCACTCAGCATCCATCCGGTCGGCTGATTTCTCCCGAAGTAAGGGTCCACGGGATTGGAATGAGGAGCTTCCGGTACACAGGTAACCCCCATGACCAGCAAAAGCAATCCCCCCACGATAGACAGCATTTTGAGTAATCGAATCACGTTTCGGTTCAATACCTGTTCTGTTTCATGTTCGAATGTCTATGCTTATTATAACCATGTTTTACAGCATTTTCAAATAGTAGATCGCTTTTTCGGAAGGGGCTCTCCGGAGGATACCGAACACCGTTACCAATTTCGGTGGAATTCTCACCGGAGCAGTAAAAGTACCGTTCCTGCTGCAGAGAGAAGCAGAAAAGCAAATGAATAGAGATGAAAACGACGATAGCGACCCGGAGCAGAGGTTAAACGCAGAGCGATGAGATTGGCAAAAGAAGCGGTTATCAGACCGTTTCCGCCCACGTTTACCGCATAGGCAATGGTGTGCCAATCCTGCGTGAAGTGGGAGAGCAAAATAGCAGCAGGTACATTGCTGATAAGCTGAGAGGTGAGGATGCCGCTACCCAGTAAAATCAGGGGATCGTGCCAGTTCAGGTGTTGTCCCAGTTCCTGCACCCAACCAATTTCCGAAAACAGATGCAGGTCCACAAACACCACCACAAACAGCAGGATCAGTCCCCAATCGGCAACCCGGAAAATTCGTCGGTAGCTGAACAGGTACACCAGCACCACAAATACCAGCATGGGAGCCATCCATCTGAGTTCCACGGAAATCAAAAAGCAAAGAAACAGAAAAGCAGACAGATAGAACAACTTCAACTGCACGTGATTATCCGGTCGGCGGGCGAAATGTACCGGCCGGGAGGGAAAAAGGACCAGCACCATTCCAAACAACAAACTCTGGAGCAGAAGAAACAGAGGAAACATTTGCCCCACAAACCGAAAAAAGGAGATCTCCCACTGGTGCCACAAAAATATGTTTTGAGGATTGCCGATGGGGGAAAGGGTGGAACCGACGTTAACCGCCAGTGCCTCCAGAATAATAAAGCGCAGGAAGTTGTTTCCGGTAATTTCCTCCAGTCCCAGGGTAAGGGGGATCACAATAAACAGGGCAATATCGTTGGTGAGCACCATGGAGAGAAGCGAAGCCGTACTAACCAGCGCCAGAGCCAGACGACGTTCGTCCGGCATGGTGCGGACAAAACCCCGCGCCAGATGAGAGAACACACCGCTCTCCTTTAGCGCCGTGGTGGTCAACAACAATCCGGTCAGGGTAAAAATCGTCCGCCAATCCACGTACTGAACATAATGAGAAGGCGCATCCCCGGTTATCCCACCCAGCACGGGGAGCCACAGAAGTGCTAACAGTAAAATTCCGTTATCCTGAACAAACCTGTACACACGCTGTTTACTGACCATAAAACGACATTTCCTGTGCTGCTCCGAAATCCTGTACCACATGCTGCCCGTCGTAAAAGACTTTTAATTCGGCAACGGCCATGTTGTTCCAGGCAATGGGAAATACCCAGCAGGATTCCGGTTCCCGGTACTCTCCGGCGGGAACCAGCGTAAGCCGGGGAATCAGAACCTGCAAGCGTCTTTTTACCGCTTCTGTGTTCACCCGCACCTCCACGGCTCGGGGATTCACCCCCCGGGGAAGAAGCTGACCGGTGAGCGGATGAAAGCGAAGTACGGCCACCACGTTGTTCTGGTACAGGAGAGCCGCCTTTACTTCCACCTCACCGGCGGGTGCTCGCATCATCCAGACCTTTCCAGCGCTGGCTGCCGCCAGAACCGCTCTGGCGGTGGCAAAAGCCTGCCCGGAACGACTCAAAATCGTGTCCAGCGGAACAAATTGGACACCGGGAATTGCCGGTACACCAGGCGGGGCTGGTGGCGGCGGTGGAGCGGGAGCAGGCAAAGGCGCTGCAGGCAAAGGAGCTACCCCAGGAAGAACCTGCGGGGTCTGAGTGAGTTGCGCCGGGCACAAAGAAATTAATAAACTCATTAACAAACCGATTAAAAAGAACACCCTGACACGTTTCATGATCTGTCCTTTACTTTTTCTTCTAATTTTCTCAGCCGGTCTTCCAGCTGATGCAATCGTTCGTTCATCTGGTTTAAAGTATGAGTAAAGGGAAAGAAATTACTCTGTTGCCGGTTGGTGGCGTTTTGCTGAATCAGAAAAATGGCCAGTGCCAGGAACAAAAACATGATAAGCCCCAGGAATACAAATTCGCTTCCCGGTGGAATAGGCGGACCAGCCGGCCCGCAACCGGAAAACACCAGCCCCAACATCACCCATATCCAGATTGCACCGATTTTCATCTTTTCCCCTTTCATAACCTGCTCCGAATTTACCGGAAAAAGATGAAAATGTCCTGAAGGAAAGATTAAGAAATGATTAAGATTTTCGGGGAACGTCCCGGTGTAATATGTCCCGTTAATTCAACGGCAGGTTTACGGAAAAGGTGGTTCCTTTACCGGGCTGACTTTCGACCCGAATGGTACCTCCATGGGCTTCCACCATTGCCTTTACCAGAGCCAGTCCCAGGCCGGTGCCGCCCGCAGGGTGTTTTTTCCCCTGATAGAAAGGCTCAAAAATGTAGGGGAGTTCTTCCGGGGGAATCCCTTCTCCCCGATCAGAGAGAAAAATCTCCACCGAATTCTGGTGTAGCTTCCAGCCCACGGCAATCTCTTCGCCCTCAGGGGTGTGCCGCAGAGCATTGTCCAATAAATTTAGCAGAATACGGTTAAGCATGTCCGGGTCAGCAGGCAGGATTAAAGCGGGACCAGCTAAAAAACGGAACGGATGTCGCTGCACCAGCGTACGGGTCTGCTGAAGGAATTCTCGAAAGAAAAGTTCCAGTTCCACCGGTTGTTTTTGAATGTTGCGTGAGCTTTCCAGGCGCGACAGACCCAGGAGCTGTTCGCAAAGCTGAATCAGTTTTTGCACCTGCTGGTACATACCGCGGGTGAGGCGCGCCACCGCGTTGGGATCGTCCTGGGAACCGCGCATGAGCACTTCCAGTGAGCCGCGCAGAACGGTAAGCGGAGTGCGCAATTCGTGGGCAGCATTGGCCACAAAACGCTTCTGAGTGGCGACCAGCTTCTCCAGCCGGTCCACCATGTGATTAAACGCCTCTGCCAGCACACCAATCTCATCTCCGGAATTGGGGTACTCCACCCGTCGGGAAAGCTCACCGCGGGCAATCTGCTGGCAGGTGTGCGCCATCTGTTTCAAATAACGGAAATTGGAGGAAATCAGGGTAAACCCTAACTCCCCGCCCACTAACAGCACAATGAGAACCACCAACAGCAACATCATCCCATGGTTAACCAGAATTTCGCGGATGGGCTGCAGGGAAGTGCTTATTTGAGCAACCCCCAGAATGGTATGGCTGCCGGGAGCAATGCGCAGGGGAATAAGCACGACCAGAACATGTTCCCCGTTGAGAGTGTCCTGGTAGGTCACTTCGTTTTCCCCGGCCAGTGCACGCCGGAGAAATTCCCGGCGTGGGGGTGGTGCATCGGGTTCCTCGGGCAAACGTTTTCCGGAAGCAACAAGGGCTCCGGCGGTGTCTAAAATCACCGCAGCGGTGTTGCGGGAGGTCAGGTCGCAAGCCAGATTATGAGCCACGGTATTGAGCAAAGGCGGAGGTTGCCGAAAAAGATAGCGTTCGATGATTGGTTTAGCCCGGGCACGCAGGTGGTTGGCTGTACTTCCGACAAGCAGGTTGCGCACATTCCAGTAGGAATAGCCGCCAATAATGGTAACCGAAAAGGTGAGTAGCCCTAAGTACAGCAAAATCAGGCGGGTGCGTAAACGGAGCTGATGCCAGCGTTTCATGCCCCCGGACCTCCCACCTCCGACCCCCCGGCACGGGGATGAAATGAATATCCCACTCCGTAATGGGTTCGAATTAACCGGGCGGGACGATCGTTTAATTTCTCCCGCAGGTGACTCACGTGCACATCCACAACATTGGTCTCCCCAACAAAATTGTATCCCCACACCAGATTCAACAACGTTTCCCGGGTAAATACCCGCTGGGGATGTCGCAGGAACAGTTCCAGCAGGGCAAACTCTGTGGGGGTAAGTTCCACCTCCTTCCCCGCACGGGTAACCGTGCGTGTATCCAGGTCCATGACGATATCGCCGGCACGTAGCTTGTTTTGCTCAGAAGCATGCCCCATTCGGCGGAGCTGAACACGGATGCGCGCCAGGAGTTCGTCGAAACTAAACGGCTTGGTGATGTAATCGTCCGCTCCCAGGTCCATGCCTTTTACTTTATCGGAAATCTCCTTTCGGGCAGTAAGCATGATGATGGGTCGGTCGAAACCGCCCTCCCGCAGCACCCGGCACACTTCAAACCCGTCCCGGTCCGGTAACATCAGGTCCAGAATCACCAGATCCACCTTCTCCGGTCGGGCTTTGCGCAACCCTTCCTGCCCGGTGCCCGCCACCTCTACCTGGTAACCCTCGTAACGAAGCCCTGTACGCAGAAATTCTACAATGGTCTCTTCATCCTCAATGATCAAAATGGTAGCGTGTGGGGTGCGGGCTGTTTCCATCATTCGTCCGGTTTTCTGTTATGCAAGAATATAATGAACAAATCCATCCCAGAGCGATAAAAAAGTCAGATATGCCGTCCATCATTCCCGGTTCTAAGCAAATTAAAATTTGAATGCCGACTGTTGAATGATATGCCTTCCGTTTATTTTCCGATCATCCCCGGAAAATAACCGATTCTCTCCGACCTCTCCGCTGTTTCTCTCAAACCCGGAACGGTAAGTTGCCACTCCGGAACCGACGCACTACCATCCCGGCGAAATGTAAATGCCAGTTACCCAATCCTTTTGCGGGCGCTGGAAGGGATGCGCCACATAACCTTCCACAATCATGTACCCCATAAAATTGACCCGCACGCCAGCCCCCAAACTGAAAACGGGAATACGTTCCAGAGAATCGGTGCTCCACTTTAGCACCGGCTTTTGCGAACCCGTCCAGGCGGTTCCTCCATCGAAGAAAAGAAATAACTCCGTGGGAAGGTAGGGGAAATTCACCAACCCGAAGTTTTCGTTCCCCAACAGCGGGACTCGGTATTCCAGGTTCAGCAGAGCAATTTTACTGCCCACCAGGCGATCGTACACCGGACACTGATCCGGGTTCTGCGCTCCGATAGCACACTCCCGGGCGGTAAACGAATCGTATCGGTAACCGCGAATGAAATCTTCCGTGCCCAGAAACAGGGGCGACAGGAACGGGCTTTCGGCATCCCGACCGTACCAGCCATAATGAAGAAAACGGAAAGCCAGCGTAAACGGTCGATGAAAGGCATAGTGGCGAAAATCAACCAGCACAGACTGGTACTGCAGGTCGCCAAAATACGGCTGAATCTCGAACCGATAACGGGTACCGCGGGTGGGAGAGGTGAATCCAAAGTAAGAATTGTCACCTACAAATGCCAGATAGGTATGGAAAAGGGTCACCGGTTCGGAAGCAGGTAATTTTTCCTCTTTATGATAGACCTCGTAATCGCCCACCAGTACCCGGGTAATCAGCTTCCGGTCGTACCAGATGTAAGTCATGCCGCTACCCAGCTCCCACCGATTCATGGTATTCAGCGGATAGTACAGTAAAAACTGTCCCTGGTCATAAAACACGTTGTCCTTCAGGGTTACAATGGCGGTTCCCTGGTACAGGGTACCATTAACCTGGACCGGTACGGTTCCCACTTGCTGTGAGGTGGAAATGTACGGCACATGGCTCACGTTGACGCCCCAATTCCAGCGGTGAGTCAGGTTTTCGTACAGAAGGTTTCCGCCCAGGTTTTCCAGCTGACCATTTACCAGAAAGGAACCGGAAATAACGTGCTGGCTGAGCATATCGCTGAACAGCAGGGAGATTCCGCCGCCCACAATATTCTGGTAGCGATTGGTGGAAATACCGATATTAGCCTGTCCGCCGATGTAGTCCAGCTGAAAGCGCGGGCGGTAGGGGGACACCTGATAGTCGGAGGAAAGGGGAAGACCGGAGGCCGGATCGTGCAGCAGGGAATCCACCTGTCGGTCCCGGTGCCACAGAACGGGCGGTAAGAACCCACCATAAGTAGCCAGACTGGTCTGTTCCCGGCAGGGGGTTCCCATTGCCTCATCCGGCTCCAGGGCATACACATTGTAATCCCCGTGTTCAAACACGGAAAACATCACCCTCCCGCTTTGGCGTGCAACGGTAAGCGCGGGGGAATAGGTAGTCAGGCCGCTTACTCCGGTGGCCAGCCGGGTGACACGGTACAACCGGTTTTCCTGCATGTCCAGGCGGTACAGGTCGCTAAAACCGTCCTGGTCTGAGATGAAGTAGAGAGAACGCCCGTCCGGCGAAAACTGGGGATTGATGTGCTTGCCCCGGTGGAACAAATCCAGATGGGTAATTTCCCCGGTTTCCATATCCATCAGGGCAATTTGCAGCGGACCGTGAGTAAGCTGGTTCCGGTCGGAGAGGGGATTGGCATCGGTGACAAAAGCCAGGTAACGTCCGTCCGGCGACCAGGCCGGTTGAAGCTGAGCGTACCAGTCATCGGTGAGTTGCCATAGTGTGTCCTGGCGGAAGTCGTACAGATACAGATCGCTGAACCCGCCCCACATTCCGGAGAAGGCCAGGTAGCGCCCGTCCGGCGACCAGGCAGGACAGGAAATGGCTCCCACGCGGGGAAAACCAATCTGCCGACGAATCTTCCCGCTCCGGGTATCAAAAATAGCCAGCTCCTGGTTTCCCCGGGCAAACACCACCATAGCAAATAGCTTACCGTCCGGCGACCAGCTACCACTGGAATTTACAAAGCTCAGGGCATCGAAATGAAAGTTTCGTTCCATGCTGCTGAGCTTGCGAATGGTTTTACCGGTGTGGGCATCGGCAATAAACAGGTCGATGCCAAAAATGTCTTTTTCCGACAGAAAAGCCACGTAATTTCCGTCCGGACTGAGCACAGGTCCCAGATTCATGTGACCGGCATGTTTATCCCGCGCCAGGATGCGTTCTCCCGCCTGCGCGGGTGGTGTACGGCCCTCCACCAGCGGCTGGTAGGTTTTGCGAATGGCGCGATGCCACAGAACGGAAAGCGAATCGCTGCTGATCCCCAGCACAGTGTCGATGGCAGCTTCCGGACCGATTTTAGCCGCAGCACGGAAAATCCGCATCACCGCCCGATTGCCCCAAACACCATCGATAAAAGCGTACAGTGCATGGCCATAACGGTAAGGGAAGTAACGGGTTTGCGTGGTTAAATCCCGTACGGTGGGTAAATCGTTGTACAACATGGCATCCCGTATCCACATGGCGGTATGGGGGTCCACTGAACCCAGGGAATAGTACTCGGCCATTCCTTCCACCATCCACAGAGGCAGGCGCTGCATGGTGTTCAGCCCGGAACCACCTTTGCCCATGATGTCGAACTGAAACGCGTGCACCAGCTCATGCCCCAGCACATGGTCGTTCTCCCGATACCAGCCGGTAAAGGGAAGTACCACTCGATCTTTCAGCGGTTCGGTCACACCGCCGGTTCCTTCACTCAACATGCCCGGGATGGCGGTGGTTTGCTGAAAGTCCGGCTGATCGGCGTAAAAGATAATGGGTTTTCGCGTGGCAAACTGGTGATTCATATCCCGGGAGTGGCGAAAATACCATCGCTCTGCCATGCGCGCGGCATCACGGGTCGCCTGCTCTTCCCGGGGATAAAAATATAGGTCAAAATGGTCGGCGTGCATCACCCGAAACCGAAATTGCTCGTACTGCACTTTGTTGCGGCCAAAGTACTGTGCCTGCAAAAGGGAAACGGTTAAGGGCAGGAATAAAAGAATTGCAAGGAAAACGAAAAATCCGGAACAACCTTTCCGCTTCATGATTCGTTCCTGTTTTTTACATCCAACCGCACAACGCCATTCAAACCGCAAAGCAATTCAAATTGAATATTCCGCTGCCGGAAAAAGGTTCCGACGGGTCGGGAAAAAGGCTACCGGGGCGGACGAATCAGGCGTTGTTGCAAGCCGCGGGCAACTGCCTGAGCTCGCGTGTGCACCTGAAGTTTCTGGTAAATATGGCGGATGTGATAAGTCACCCCGTCCATGGACAGGCTAAGCTCCCGGGCAATGGCGTTGTAGGTTTTCCCCTGCGCCATTCGTTCCAGAATTTGCCGTTCCCGCTCGGTCAGTTTAATTTCCTCTCCGGTGGGTGTGGTAACCGGTTTTTGCTGAAAGGAAGCGATCACTTTGCGTGCCACGGAGGGAGTCATGGGAGAACCGCCCCGGGAGGCTTCGCGCAGGGCATCCACCAGTTTTTCCGGAGGCGTGTTCTTCAGCAAATAGCCCACCGCACCGGCACACAACGCATCAAAAATCTTCTCATCATCGTCGTGAACGGTACACATTACCACAGTTTGATGCGGGTAGTGCTCTTTCAGATAACGCACCCCCTCAATGCCGCTCATCCCCGGCAATCCGATGTCCATAAGCACCAGGTCCGCCCGGGCGATCTCTTCGCGGGCAAACGCTGCCTCGCAACTCGGGTAGGAACCCAGCACGATGAAGTCCTCTTCCGCTTCCAGTACCAGCTCCCAGGCCTGGCGTACGTAACGATTGTCTTCCACAATGACCACTGCCAGGTATTTTTCCGGAAATTGTGTGGTTAAAGTCACCGCCTTTTCCCCGAAATTATGATTTTTCCCCTAACTTTTCAAAGGCATGTTCAGCGTCCACTTTGTACCCTGTCCGGGAGCGGTTTTCAGATGCACGGTCGCATTCAGCTTCTCTGCCCGGGCAAAGATGTTCCGCAGTCCGTTCCCCTCGCTCTTACGGGAGGCATCAAATCCGCAGCCGTCGTCTTCCACAAAAAGCTCCAGGGTGTTTTCCCGAAGCTGCAGATCGACACGCAACTGCCTACAACCGGAATGGCGCACAGCGTTGGTGACCATCTCTTTGTAAATGAGCCACAAATGGCGGCGCTGTTCCATGGTTGGCTCCCGCACATTTACCCGCTCGGGCAGGTCGATGCGGTACTGAATATTCCGGCTTTCGCATAGGTCGGAGGCAAAACGGCGAAACCTGGGGAAAATAATCTCCCAGCGGTCGTTTTCGGGGTTAATTGCCCAGATGATATCGCCCATAGCTTCCTGGACGCTGGTGGCACTTTCGCGAATGAGCCGGAGCAGTTTTTCCACCTGAGCGGTGGGTTTCTTCAACTCCCGGTTTAACGCTTCGGAAAAGAAAATCAGTCCGCTCATGGTACCGCTGATGTCATCGTGCAGGTCCTGAGCAATTCGCAGGCGCGTCCGCTCAACCTCCAGCAAACGCTGCACCCGATACTGATGGAAGCCCACCAGCGCGGCAACGGTTAGCAACGCCACCATCATCCGGAACCACCAGGTTTGCCAGAACGGTGGGGTAATGACCAGCATTAGCGAAGCCTCCCGGGTGGACCACACACCGTCGTTGTTGGTGCCCATCACCCGAAATACGTACTTCCCGGGTGGCACGCTGGTGTAACTGGCACGGTGTCGGTTACCCGCATAAACCCACTCCTCTTCCAGCCCTTCCAGGCGATAGCGGTAGCAGTTCTTTTCCGGAGCGGTAAAATCCAGCGCAGCAAAGCGAAAAGTGAAAAAATTCTGACGATAGTTTAGCACAATCCGACCGGTGGTGAGCAGGGATTGGGGCAGGTGAAACGGTTGCCCGTGCACCAGAAAATCGGTAATCACCACCGGTGGGGGAATCCGGTTGGTGCGGAGGGTTGCAGGCTGAAAATAAGTGACTCCGCCGGTTCCCCCGAAATACAACACCCCGTTCCTTCCCCGGTAATACGCCCCCTGGTTGAATTCCATATTGGGTAGCCCGTCTGCCACCCCAAACGTGCGCACGCTGTGGTCTTCCGGCTGAAAACAGGCCAGCCCCCGACTGGTGCTGAGCCACAGATTTCCCGCACTATCGGGCAAAATTCCGTACACTATATTGGAGGGCAGACCCGCTTCCCGGGTAAAGCGCTCAAACTCTCCGGTTTCCCGGTGGTACCGGTTCAGTCCACCTCCCTGGGTGCCCACCCACAGCCGACCTTTCCGATCTTCCTGAATGCACCAGATGGTGTTACTGCCGATGGAGTGGGAATCCGCAGGTGAATGCTGCAGGCAGGTGAACGTCCCGCTCTCGGGATGAAACCGGTTCAATCCCCTGCTGTGGGTGCCAATCCAAACCACTCCCTGCGAATCCAGGTACAGAGCAAAAATGGAATTACCACTCAAGGAGGTGGAATCACCTTTCGAATGGCGGTAGTGGTGTAGTTCCCCGGTTTTCGGTTGGTAACAGTAAAGCCCCTCCGCAGAGGTACCAATCCACAGATTTCCGGAAGAATCTTCCAGAAAGGAGGTGATGCCGCCCAGCCTCAACCGAAGGGGCGCAAATGGCTGAAAAGTATCTGTCGCCCGATTGTACACGAAAACAGCTCCCACCGGAGCGTTAGCGCCCGGATCGGTTCCCACGTAAATGATGCCATCCCGGGTCTGGTACAGGGCAGTTACTGAATTGCTGGACAAAGTACCGGAGAAGCGCGCCATTTGCTCAAACCGCCCGCTGCCGGGCAACCGCCGATTCAGCCCGCCTCCATCGGTGCCCACCCACAGGGTGCCATCCCGGTCTTCCAGCAGGGAAACCACCATATTGTGGCTCAAGCTCCCCGGCGTGTCCGGCTCCCGGGAGTACACAGAAAAACCACCGGTGTACGGGGAATAATAGTTCACCCCGCCTCCATACGTGCCAATCCAGATGCCTCCGCGATTATCCTGATAAATACAAAACACGGCTCCCTGCGAAAGGGAATGAGGTCGATTGGGGTTATGCCGCAGCCGGAGTGCAACCTGTTCGCCAGGCGGAAACAGGCAAACGCCCCGATCGATGGTACCCACCCACAGGTTGTTCCGGGAATCCCGGAGCAGCGCCGAAGTGCGGTTACTGCTTAACTTACCACGCCCGGAAACATCCGGAACAGGTCGGACTTGCCTGGTTTGCATCTCCACAACCGCTAACCCGCCGTCGGTGGTGGCAATCCACAACCTTCCCGAATCATCAGGAACCATGTCCAGAATCAAACGGCCGGGCAGAGAGTCAATCCGCACAAGCCCCTCCCGACCGTTCCAGAAGAACAACCCATTCCAGGTGCCCAACCAGAAGGTGCCCTGAGAATCGCAATAGAGGCTCCACAGAGTGGTTTTGTCGGTATCTGCCCGCTGGTGCAGGGGCCAGGCATGGGGTTCAAATCGATCTGCTTCGGGCAAATAGCGGTACAACCGACCATCCTTCGTACCCAACCAAAGATTCCCGCGGGCATCCTCTGTCAACCCGGTCACGTTTATCCGGGGAACAACTCCGGTGAAATAGTGCCGAAAGCCATCACTTTCGGGCAGATATCGGTTTAATTCTCCCTTACCGGTAATCACCCACAGATTCCCCCACCTGTCGCAGTACACGCGCCGAACTCCCGTGGAACTCAGGCTGGCGGTATCGCCCGGTTGATGCCGATAAACAGTGCACCGATATCCGTCGAACCGATTCAGCCCATCTTCGGTGGCAAACCACATAAAACCAGGCGCGTCCTGAGTAATGGAGAAAACGGTAGAATGGGACAGCCCCTGACGGTAGGTAACGTGTGTGAACCGAAAATGCGCCTCCCGTGCCGTACCAGTGAACCACAGCACAAGAATTCCCCAAACCACAATCGGTCGTAAACGAAATATGTCCTGTTTCCCTATCTCCATGCGAAGGTCAAAATTAACGTACACCAAAAAATACGTCCGATTGCGGTGGAATAAAAGGATTTTTCGGGCGATGAGAATGTTTTTTCACAACATTGGGTAAGAACGGACCGGGAAGCATTGTTTTCCGCTTCAGTGGCGCAGGCATTCACCCCCTTTGCTCTTTTTCCCTGGATCGGATGGGCATTTTTATGCGGAAACGATTTGAATTGAGCACAGATGTGCGTAATATTAGGGCAGTTAAAGAGGCAGAACCGTATGAAAATTCGATTTGTAGTGAACCCCATTTCCGGAGTGAATCGAAATCCCCACCGATTGGTGCGCTGGATTGAGGAGATATTTACCCCTTCGGGGGAAGATTTCGACATTGTGTACACACGTGGTCCCGGAGATGCCACCCGATTGGCCCGGGAAGCCGTGCGGGAAAAGGTGGACGTGGTGGTTGCAGTGGGTGGGGATGGAACCATTAACGAATTAGGACGTGGTCTGGTGCACACCGGTGTGGCGCTGGGTGTGGTTCCCGCTGGCTCCGGAAACGGATTCGCCCGGAACTTCGGGATCCCTCTGGACCAGAAAGAAGCCATCCGTGCATTACTCCATGTGCGCATTCGCTCCATCGACGCCGGTAAAATGAACGAACACCACTTCTTCAATGTGGCGGGAATGGGTCTGGATGCGGTTATCAGCCACAATTTCGAACAATTTGGCGTTCGTGGGCCGCTACCTTATTTTGTGGTGGGAACCAAAGCTTATTTAACCTATCAACCGCAGGAGGTGGTCATCCGCACCGAAGAGCAAACCATTCGCACCGCCCCTCTTTTGCTCAGCGTTGCCAATGCTCCCCAGTATGGTAACGGAGCCATCATTGCTCCGCAGGCCCAACCGGATGATGGCCTGTTAGACGTGTGCATCCTGGAACCGCTTCCCCTGTGGAAAGCCGCTTCCCACCTGCACCATCTGTTTAACGGAACCATTCAGGAATTAGAAGAATATCGCACCTTCCGGGCAAAATCGCTCACCATCGAACGGCCGGGACCCGGTCCCATCCACACGGACGGGAATCCGCATCAGGAATCGGCGGAGGTTCACGTGGAAGTGCTGGCCGGTGCACTCAATGTGGCAGTACCCGCCCCGGCGGATGAGTAACCCACCTCCGGGATTACTCACGCCGGTTTTTTATTTTTCTCCGGTAGAACCAAATCCGCCCCGGGTGGTTCCGGCAAAATCAGGACGCTCCTGCTCCTCCCATTCAATTTCCGGCAATTCGTTTTTCTCGAAGATAATTTGCGCAATGCGCTGGCCTTTTTCAATGACCAGCGGTTTTTCCGGATACGGGTCAGTGGGATTGTAGTGGCGAATCATTCCGATTTTCACTTCGTCCTCGGGTCCGCAGTAGTCCTCATCCACAATCCCCACATCGTTAATCAGGCTCACCCCGTTTTTCACAGCAAATCCGCTGCGGATAAAAATCTTAAAATAATAGCCCGGGGGCGACTCGATGATTAACCCGGTGGGTACCAGCACCGGCCGGCCGGGATACAGTTCCACCCGTTGCGCGGCATACACATCCAGTCCCACTGAGCGCTCCGTTTTTCGCTCCGGCAACGGGATGCTTTTGTCCTTGCGATAAATCCGAATCTTCATTTATTTACTCCTGTTATTGCTTTCGAACTTATCAAGAAGAGCTAATTATATGCAGAATCGATCCCCTGCCCAAGCACAATCTGATTTTTTCCCCCTTCTGCTGCTCACTGCTATTCCCTTCGAAACCAAAGCGGTGCGGACCGTTGGTCGCTGGAGGCAAATCTCCGCACCGTATCCGTTATTTGCCCGGGAGGGAAAACCGGTCTTTTTACTGGAGGTGGGGCTTGGGATGCAACTCCGCCCGGCGGATTTACGGGGGGTCATTCAGCGCAGCGCTGCACGAACCGTGGTCAACATCGGCCTTTGCGGGGCACTGGACCCGGAAGTTGCTCCCGGTAGTTTCTATCGGGTGAATCGGGTGGTGATGCCGGAGAAATCGGCCCGGATGGTAGCCGTCTCCTCTCACATCCACTCCCGGAATTTGCCCGTCCATTCCCTGCTTACCGTCAGCGAACCGGTGCTCTCCCGGGAACAAAGGGAAATGCTTTTCCGCCGGTATCGGTGCGGTCTGGTGGATATGGAAGCATATCGCCTGGCAGAAGCTCTTCGCAACGAACCCGTCTCACTGTACATCCTTAAATTGGTTTCCGACCGTGCGGACGAATCCGCCCTTCAATTCATTCAAAACAACATCTCCTTTCTGAACCAGCAGTTTCAGCTCCAGATTAAGAGGCTACTCTCCGGCTAATCCGAACTCTCACCCGGTTAACCCGAAACGTCTAAAAAATTCAGATTTTTTTAAGTTTTGCAAGGATTTGTCCCCTGTTTTCCTTAAATTGGAGCAAACTGTGGGGGGAATGTGTTTTTTCTCTCCTGCTTTTATTCATTTTAAACATCGAGAAATATGGCGGTTTCCCGAAGAAAGAAACGTGATCTCATCAAAGAAATTCAGGTTAAAGATCAGCGCATTGCTGAGCTGGAAGAAGAGTTAGCCAGGATATCCGGAACGAACGAGGCTTCACAGGAACTTCTCCATCTGTACCGGGCCATCGTGGAAGGCTCACATAGTTGCATTCTGGTAATTAATGAAAAGGGTCGGCTGGTTTACGTCAACCAGCAGGTGGAAGAGATTCTGGGGTATTCCAAAGATGAGTTAATCGGCGAAACATTTCAAACATTTCTGGCTCCCGAAGAAGTGGAACGGGTAACCAGCTATCATCTTCGGCGTCAAAAAGGGGAACCTGTTCCGAATCGGTATGAATTACAGATAAAACGAAAGGATGGTCAGATTCGGATCGCTGAGATTCGGCTGCAGATGTTCCGGGACCGTAAAAATCAACCCCGCACGGTTGCTCAACTGCTGGATATTACCGACCGCAAAAGAGCCCAGCAGGCACTTATTGAATCCCGCAAAAAGCTGATGAGCATCTTTGAAGCGATTGCCGATGCATTGACGGTGACCGACACCGAAGCCCGAATTGTGGACTGTAATGAGGCCATGATTCGCATGTACGGATACAATAATAAACAGGAAGTGATCGGATTAAGTGCACTGGATTTGATTCACCCGGACGACCGGGCGATTGCAACGGAAGACCTGCGACTGGCCATTGTACAAAAGACACCCCGACAACGGGCATATCGCTGTCTTCGCAAAAGCGGAGAGGTATTTCCGGTAGAACTAAGCGCTGCCGCCCTCCTGGATACGAACAGCCGGGTGATCGGATTTGTTGGCATTACCAAGGATATCACAGAACGCATCGCAAACGAGGAGCGGATTAAAACGCTGGCTCATGCTCTGGAAAGCGTTCGGGAATTTGTGACCATCACCGATTTGAACGACCAGATTTTATACGTGAACCGTGCTTTTCTGAAAGCCTACGGATACACACGCGAACAGGTAACCGGCCAGCACATCGCCATGCTACGCGCTCCGGATAATCCGCCAAACATTGGGGAAGAGATTCATCGCTCCACCCTTCAGGGCGGATGGTCCGGAGAATTACTCAATCAAGACAAGAACGGACGTGTTTTCCCCATTTTTCTTTCCACTTCGGTCGTGCGGGATGAACAGGGTAAACCGGAAGCGCTGATTGGGGTTGCCACGGACATCTCTCAACAGAAAGAGATGGAAAATCAATTGCGGCAAGTCCAGAAGATGGAAGCGATTGGACGTCTGGCCGGTGGCATCGCTCACGACTTCAACAATTTGCTCACGGTGATCAACGGGTACTGCGATCTGCTTTTGATGCAGGAACTCCCCTCCCCAACCGTCCGAAAAGGGATTGAAGAAATTCAGAAAGCAGGGGAAAAAGCCGCTGCGTTAACAGCACAGCTTCTGGCATTTGGCCGGAAGCAGATCGTTCAGCCCTCTGTTTTCTCCCTGAACGACTTTTTACACGAAATCCGTTCCATGCTGACCCGATTAATCGGCGAGGAGATTGAGATTGTTTACCATCTGAACGAAGCGATCGGACACATCCGTGCAGACAAAAGCCAGATTCAACAGGTACTTCTGAATCTGGTGATTAACGCCCGGGATGCTATGCCCGGCGGAGGGCGAATTACCATCGAAACCAGCGAGGTAGATGCCAGAGAGCTTCCGCATTCCCCGAAAGAAACAAAAAAATCCGCCCGATATATCCACCTTGCCGTCTCCGATACCGGAATCGGAATGAATGAAGAAGTCCAGACGCACATCTTCGAACCCTTTTTCACCACCAAAGGCATGGGAAAAGGAACCGGTCTGGGACTCTCCATCGTGTACGGAATTGTTCGTCAGAATGGTGGTTTCGTTACTGTCCACAGCACCCCCGGCCAGGGAAGTACTTTTCACGTTTTCCTGCCCGCAGTCAAACCTCAAAAGCACCCCCGATCTCCCCATCGTTCCGTTGCAACAGACCTCCACGGCACGGAAACCATACTGGTGGTAGAAGATCAAAAAGAAGTCCGCGACCTGATTCACCATGCACTCAACCAGTATGGTTACACCATCATCATTGCCCGGGATGGGTTGGAAGCGCTGGAAATTTGCCGGAAAACCAATCAAAAAATCGATCTGATTCTAACTGACGTCATCATGCCTCACATGAATGGCCCACAATTGGTTCGAAAAATGCTCCAACTCTACCCCAACATCCGGGTGATCTTCATGTCCGGGTACACCGATAAATCCATCCCGAAAGAGGAACTCAACCGCCTGAACGCAACCTTCATACAAAAACCCTTCTCACATAATCAGCTTATCGAAAAAATTCGTGAACTTTTAAACGGATAATCACACGCACATCTCCACCACAAACATTCGCCAATCATTGTTCGGAATATGTCAATCCTGCTGCCCCTTTCCGGAATGAATCGATATTTCCAGACACAACCGCTTAAATCCTGATAATGCTTTGCTGAAAACGTCCCGGGGAGTAATGAAAAAGGGTGATTCTTCCGGCTCCGAAGGGGAGCAAAAGACTTCCGATCGCAATAAATATTTTGTAATTTTGAAAAAGTGATTGTCGAAAATGAAGTTGAATAATACCACAGGATCAGATATTATGGGAGAAAAAGTAAAGGCGCGCTTTTATCCGGATCATCCCATCCATCGGCATTTACGGGAACGTATCCTGATACTGGATGGTGCCATGGGAACGATGATTCAGCGGCACGTGCTGAGCGAAGCGGATTTTCGGGGGGAACGCTTCGCCAACCACCCGGTCGATGTTCGGGGGAACAACGACCTGCTCTGCCTGACCCAACCACAGATTATTCAGGACATCCATCGAGCCTATCTGGAAGCCGGGGCGGACATCATAGAAACCAACACGTTTAACGCCAATGGCATTTCACAACAGGATTACCGGATGGAGCATCTGGTGTACGAGATCAATCGGGAAGCAGCGCGGCTGGCACGGCAGGCCGCCGATGAGTTCACCTCTGCGGACAAACCGCGATTTGTTGCTGGTGCCATCGGTCCCACCAATCGCACCGCTTCCATTTCCCCGGACGTGAATCGTCCCGGTTACCGCGCGGTGACCTTCGACGATCTGGTAGCCGCTTACACCCCTCAGATTCAGGGACTTCTGGATGGTGGTGCAGACCTGCTGCTTATCGAGACGGTATTCGATACGCTGAACGCCAAAGCAGCCTTATTTGCCATCGAGGAGGAATTCCTCCGCCGGGGCAGCCAGGTTCCCATCATGCTCTCCTTTACCATTGTGGACGTCAGCGGGCGCACGCTCTCCGGACAAACACTGGAAGCATTCTGGATTTCCGTCCGGCATGCAGACCTGCTGAGCATCGGTATCAACTGCTCACTGGGTGCCGCCCAGATGCGCCCGTTCATGGAGGAGCTCTCCCGGCTGGCTCCCATTTACACCAGCGTGTATCCCAACGCCGGTTTACCCAACGCCTTTGGCGAATACGAAGAAACCGCCGGGGTCACCGCCGGGTATCTGGAGGATTTTGCCCGCAACGGGTACATCAACATTGCCGGGGGATGCTGCGGCACCACCCCCGAACACGTACGCACCATCGCCCGGCGCCTGCAGAACATTCCCCCCCGAAAGCTCCCCCGGGTAGAAGAATATCCCGCCTTTAGCGGTTTGGAAGCGCTGGTGGTGCGCCCGGACTCCAACTTCATTAACGTGGGGGAACGGTGCAACGTAGCCGGTTCGCGGCGCTTTGCCCGGTTAATTCGTGAGGAGAAGTACGACGAAGCGCTGGAAGTAGCCCGCCAGCAGGTGGAAAACGGCGCACAAATTCTGGATATTAACATGGATGAGGGGCTGCTGGATTCGGAAAAAGCAATGGTCACTTTTCTGAACCTGCTGGCGGCGGAACCGGATATTGCCCGGGTACCGGTGATGCTGGACTCCTCCCGCTGGTCGGTAATTGAGGCGGGACTGAAATGCACGCAGGGGAAAAGCATCGTCAACTCTCTCAGTTTAAAAGAAGGGGAGGAAGCATTCCGGGAACATGCCCGCCTGGCGCGACGCTACGGTGCGGCAGTGATCGTCATGGCGTTCGACGAACAGGGCCAGGCGGAAACCGCCGAGCGCAAGGTGGAAATCCTCAGCCGGGCTTATCGCATCCTCACGGAGGAAATTGGCTTCCCGCCCCAGGAGGTGATTTTCGACCCCAACATTTTTGCCGTGGGAACCGGAATGGCGGAACATGCCAACTACGCGGTGGCTTTTTTAGAAGCCACCCGGCGCCTGAAAGCGCTGTTCCCCCAATCCCTGGTAAGCGGCGGAGTGAGCAATATCTCCTTCGCCTTTCGCGGCAATAACACCATCCGCGAAGCCATGCATTCCGCTTTTCTGTACCACGCCATCCGGGCGGGAATGGACATGGGCATTGTGAATGCCGGTCAAATCACCGTATATGAGGAAATTCCCCCGGAACTGCGGGAACGGGTGGAAGATGTGCTGTTCAACCGCCGACCCGATGCCACCGAACGACTGATTGAATACGCCCGGACAGTGAAGGAAACCAGCAAAACGGAAACCCGGGACCTGACCTGGCGCGAACAACCGGTGGAAGAACGCCTGAAACACGCTCTGATCAAAGGCATCACCGAATTTATCGAAGCGGACGTGGAAGAAGCCCGAACAAAATATCAGGATCCGCTGAAAGTCATCGAAGGTCCGCTGATGGAAGGGATGAACGTGGTGGGCGATCTGTTCGGTTCGGGAAAAATGTTTTTGCCTCAGGTAGTGAAAAGCGCCCGGGTGATGAAAAAAGCAGTGGCGTACCTTATCCCTTACCTGGAGGAAATGAAACGACAGAGCGGACAACCCGCCAGCACCGGGAAGATTTTGCTGGCGACGGTAAAAGGCGATGTGCACGACATCGGGAAAAACATTGTCGGCGTGGTGCTGGGCTGCAACAACTACCAGATCATCGATCTGGGTGTGATGACTCCCGCGGAGAAAATTCTGGAAACCGCCCGGCAGGAGAAAGTGGACATCATCGGGTTAAGCGGCCTCATCACCCCTTCGTTAGATGAGATGGTGCACGTAGCGCGGGAGCTGGAACGCAGCGGTCTTCGCATCCCCCTGCTGATTGGCGGTGCAACAACCTCCCGAAAACACACCGCGGTGAAAATCGATCCGGTGTACTCAGCGCCAACTGTCCATGTCTCCGATGCTTCTCGCGGAGTGAATGTCGTGAGCCGCCTGTTAGACGCCAAACAACGCCCTGCCTTCCTGGAAGAAATTTCCCGGGAATACCAGCGCATCCGGCAGGAGCACGAAAAGCGCTACCGGGCCAGTGAACTTGTTTCGCTGCAACAGGCACGGCAAAACCGCTTCCGCACGGACTGGGAGACGCTGGATATTCCCCGCCCTCAAAAACCGGGCATCCACTACTTCTCCGCCTATCCGTTAGAGGAAATCCTTCCGTGGATTGACTGGACACCCTTCTTCTGGGCATGGGAAATGAAAGGCAAATATCCCGCTATTCTCAAACATCCCCGATACGGCACCGAAGCCCGTCGGTTGTTCGACGATGCCCGGGCGATGCTTGATGAAATGGTAAAACACCAGTGGCTCACCGCCCAGGCGGCAATGGGAATCTTCCCCGCCAACACGGTCGGATACGACGATATCGAGATTTATTCGGACCCATCCCGGGAACACCTGCTGGCTATGGTACACACCCTGCGCCAGCAAAACCGTAAAAAGGAAGGGGAGGCAAATCTGGCACTGGCGGACTTTATTGCGCCCCGGGAGCTACCCTACCCGGATTATCTGGGCTTTTTTGCCGTTACCGCCGGGGTGGGCATGGAACAGATCGTGGCACATTACGAAAAAGCCCACGACGATTACCACGCCATCATGGTGAAAGCACTGGCCGATCGGCTGGCGGAAGCATTTGCCGAACTGTTACACTGGCGGGTTCGACGGGAATTCTGGGCTTATGCCCCGGCGGAACAGTTGGACCCGGAGGAGATTCTGCAGGAGAAATATCGGGGGATTCGTCCGGCACCGGGTTACCCGGCCTGCCCCGATCATACCGAAAAAGCCACCCTGTTCGAGTTACTTCGGGTAAGCGAGCATACCGACATCCGGCTAACTGAAAACTTCGCCATGCATCCCGCCGCCAGTGTCTCCGGATACTACTTTGCCCATCCCCAATCACGCTATTTTGCAGTCGGGCGTATCGGGAAAGACCAGGTCATGGACTATGCCCGCCGCAAGGGAATGGACGTTAAAACCGTGGAAAAATGGCTTGCTCCCATCCTGGGTTATGACGTGTGAGGAGCGGGAAGCAAACTCCAACTATACCATCCAAAAGCTGAAATCGGGCTACTGGTTTGCCAGGAGGCTTCCATCCCCCGGTTAAATGAAATTCCGGTTGAATCTTCCCCATAATTTCCTATATTTTGATTTGTTTGAACCGGAGGAAAATCATGAAATTAATCGATGTGCTCAAACCGGAGTATATTAAAATTCCCCTGACTGGCGATTCCAAAGAGGCGGTGATCAAGGAACTCATCAGTACGCTGGCTCCTTTTCGCCTGTTCGGAGACCAGGATAAAGTGTTCCAGGCGGTGATGGATCGGGAAAAAATCATGACCACCGGCGTGGGGCGCGGTGTGGCTATTCCCCATTGCAAAAAGGAGGTGTGTCAGAAATTTGGCATCGCCATGGGCATCCATCCGGAAGGGGTGGATTTCCAGTCCATCGACGGTAAGCCTGCCCGGATCATTTTCCTGCTGGTCGGGCCGGAAAATAATCCCGGCATGCATATTCGTCTGCTCAGCCGAATCTCCCGACTCATCTCCAAAGAATCGCTGCGCGATCATCTGCTCCAATGCCACAGTGCGGAAGAGGCTTACGAACTGCTGAAAGCGGAAGAGGAAAAATACTTCGAGATTGCTTCATGAAACTACTGATTTTTGTGTTAAATAAAGAAGAACATCTGGAAGAAATTCTGGAAGCTTTTCTGGAATTGAACATTCAGGGTGCTACCATCATCGACAGCGTGGGGATGGGTTCCATTCTGGCTCAGGATATTCCCATCTTCGCCGGGTTCCGTAATTTATTGCAGGGCAGCCGTCCCGCCAACAAAACCATTCTGACCATTATTCCGGAAAAATTGGTGGAACCGGCTATTCAGGCCATCGAACAGGTCGTGGGATCACTGAAAGAACCCGGCAACGGAATTATCTTTGTGCTGGACGTGGACAAGGTGGTGGGGTTGACCAAGACGTTTTGAGGAAGAAGGGAATAGGGGACATAAGGGGGATAGAGGTATTGGGAAAGATGAAGACATGAGATTTTGTTTGGGGACGTTGCGGCAGCATCATTGGTCCGTTTGGTGCCGAATTGGCCGGGTGAGAACCATTCTGTGGTTCCGATTTACTCCGGAGGGAAGTGATTGAGATGCCGGAAAAATTTTTACCTGACGTCCCAATCACTCTCAATCATTACGCCTCTACAGAAAAAGCGAGAAGAAAGAAGGTTTTATGAGCAGGGATAAATGGGTTAAAATCGGGCCGTTGCCTGGCATCATTTACGCCGAAATGATCGCCGAGGTGCTGAAGAAAAAGGGGATTCCCCATACGGTGACCCAGGATGGCATCTCCACCGCTTACGGCATCTCTGGCACCAACATCGCTGGCAACGAAGCCTACATCCTGGTACCTCCGGAGTTTGAGGAAGAGGTTCTGCAAATTAAAGAAATGATGATCGACCACATATAACCGGCGGGAGTTCTGGTGGAATTCAGCAAGCTCCGCAAGACAGCGCAGATAAACATTCTCCGATTCCTCCAGCGTATCGATATGCCGGAGGATTTTTATATGCTGTTTCTGGCAGCACTGATTGGTGTGTTTGCCGGGCTGGGTGCTTATGTGCTGAATCTGCTGATTAATTTAGTGCACTACCTTTTCTTCAACCGGATGTACAATCTGGTGGAGATGGAGTGGTTTTCCTACCTCCTGTTAGCACTATTTCCCGCACTGGGTGGGCTGATTGTCGGCCTGGTGATCCATTTTTTCTCCCGCGAGAGTCGGGGGCACGGTGTGCCCATGGTGATCGAAGCAATTGCCAACCGGGGTGGTTACATTCGTCCCCGGGTAACCCTGGTCACCTCCATCACCGCCGGTACCACCATCGGTTCGGGGGGCTCCGCAGGGAAGGAAGGTCCCATTGTTCAGATTGGCGCAGCCATCGGTTCCACCGTGGGACAACTGTTCAATGTTTCCTCCGAACGGATGAAGGTACTGGTAGCCACGGGCGCCGGAGCCGGACTGGCAGCGGTGTTCAATGCTCCGGTTACCGGGGTACTGTTCGCTCTGGAAGTGCTGCTGGCGGATTTCAGCATTAACGCATTTACCCCCATCATGTTTGCTACGGTTATTTCCACCACCATCTCCCATTATCTTATCGGCAGCAGTCCGGTGCTGAAAATCCCGGTGTACTACCTGGAGAGCCTTTACGAATATCCCATGTATGCTCTGATGGGTGTGGTGGGCGGATTGGTGGCTGTGTTTTTCACCAAATTTTTGTACGCCACAGAGGAATTTTTCGAGCGGTTGAAAAATGTGCCTGAGTTCGTGAAACCGGCATTAGGTGGTTTGGTCATGGGGGCCATGGCGCTCATTTTCCCGGAACTGTACGGATTCGACGACCACGCCATTCACACCGCTCTGGTTGTTCACACCGAGGTATGGGTGTTGTTTTTGCTCATGCTGTTTAAAATATTTGCCACATCTCTTTCTCTGGGTAGTGGGGGATCCGGTGGTTTGTTCACGCCATCTTTGTTCATCGGAGCCACTTTTGGTGCGTTTTTCGGGAGCGCCATGAACATCATCTTTCCCCACGCCACGGCTTCGCCCGGTGCTTACGCGCTGGTGGGTATGGGCATCATGATCGCCGGTACCACTCACGCTACCATCTCCGCCATGATGCTCATATTCGAAATCACCAGCAATTACCAGGTGATTCTACCGCTTATGCTGGGTACCATCATCGCCACCATTACCGCCCGGTTGATTATGCGGGAAAATATTTACACCATGAAAATTGCCCTGAGCGGGGAATACATCTTCAAGGGTCGGAACATGACCCTGCTGCAGAGCATTCCCATTCGCCAGCACATTCAAAAAAAATTCGACAAAGTGCCGGAGGACATGCCGTTTGTGAAAATTCTGGATTTACTGCGACGCAGCGATCACGCGACTTTTCCGGTGGTCGATAAAAAAGGCAACATCGTGGGCATCATCTCCCTGCGGGACATTCGTCCGTACATGTTCGAGCAATATGTGTATCCTCTGCTTATTGCCAAAGATATTGCCCAGGAAGATTTTATGCGGGTTCACCCGGATCAGTCGCTGGCGGACGTTCTCCGCCTGTTCGATTTAACCGATGCGGAAATGCTGCCGGTTACCGAACGACGCGATCCCAAACGTCTGGTAGGAGTTATTTACCGCGATGAATTGATGCGCTGGTATCGTAAAGCGCCTTTACTGCAACAACGGAAAGGGGTAGCATGACCCAGAGCTGGAAACAGTATGCCCGGCTCAAACAGAAGAAGCATCGGGAGGAGCTTGGGTTGTTTTTAGTGGAGGGCGTTCGGCTATGCCGGGAGGCACTGCTGAGCGAATGGCCGGTACAGGTGGCTTACTTCAGCGAGAGCTTTCGCCAATCCGGCGATTTTACCGAGTTCGATGCTTATTTTCGCCAGCGACGCATTCCCGCCCATCCGGTTTCCGATGCCACTCTGAAAAAACTCTCCGACACCGAACATCCCCAGGGAATTGTGCTGGTGATGAAAATGAATCCTCCCCTGCCGGAGGATTACTCCTGGCTGCGAAAAAAACGGTTCCTGTTGCTTTTGGACGGTGTCCGGGACCCGGGAAATTTGGGAACCATTTTACGTGCAGCGGACTGGTTCGGTGTGGAGATAGTGATAACTTCTCCCGATTCGGTGGACTGGTACAATCCCAAGGTGGTTCGAGCCAGCATGGGAGCATTTTTTCACGTACCCTTTGCTGAAGTGACGAACCTGGTCGATGTAACCGAAACTCTGCAAGCACGCAGTATTCGAGTGGTCGCCACCAGCATTCGCAACGCTTTGCTGCTGAACAATGCACGTGTTTCGCCGCCACTGGCGGTGGTATTGGGTGGCGAAGCTCAGGGGGTGTCGCCAGCTCTGCTGCAAAAAGCTGATCTCCGGGTGCGAATTCCCCGCTACGGAATGGCTGAATCCCTGAACGTTGCAGTGGCGGGTGGCATTGTTCTGAACCACTTCGCCCATCTTGTGTTTAACCAGCATCAAACCAAACGCAACAGGTAGAGGGCTCCCCATGGAAGAAAAACCCGGTTTACCCAAACCACTGGAAGCTTTTCTTATTCTGATTGCCAGCTTTTTCTTCGTATTCCTGGTAACCGAGGCAATGGTATTTCTGTTTGTTCCCAACGTGGAAGCTATCGAAAAAAACTCCGTGGCACTGAAAATGCTCATCACGGTCGGGGAACTGGGACTCATCATTGTTCCGCTGACTTACGTCCACAGCCGAAAGCTCTCCTACCGGCAGGTCTTTCGCTGGAATCCGGTACCACCGGTCATCTGGGTGGTTAGCCTGGTGGTGGGAATGAGTGTGAGCGTGGTGGGTGACGAGCTGGATCGCTTAATCAGCCTGTTGATTCCCGCACCGGAGTGGTTGGGCGAAATTTCCTACGCTCTGCGCATCCACACCCCGACAGACTTTTTGTTGCTTTTCGGTGGAATGGTGGTCATTGCCGCGGTGGTGGAAGAGTCCATCATACGCGGATTTCTCCAGTTATCGCTGGAAAAGTATCAGGATGTAACCCGGGCGGTGATTTACGCCAGCCTGGCCTGGACGATTATCCATGGGATGTTGTACTGGGCCATCCAGATCTTCCTGATCGGGATTATTCTGGGCTACATTGCCTGGCGTACCAACAGCATTGTGCCCTCTGCTATCGGGCATGCGACCAACAACGCGATTGCACTGCTTTTCTACAATTTAAATCAGGATAGTTTGCAGGGGACATATTTACTGGGTGAACATGTATCTCCCATTGTGCTCATTGTGGCAGTGGCTGGTTTGTGGTGGGGCATTCGCTGGCTGGACCGATTTTACCGGAGCGCACCGAATATTCCTGATCGGTAACGGGAAATCCCAAACTCCCCTTATTATAGCAATTCCGGTGCCCGGGAAAACTGCAAATTCTGGAACACCTGTTTCAGGTTTTTCTCGGCTGCAATCACATCCGTGGCGCGGCTGTTTTTCAGTACATCGCAAATCGCCTGGGGAGTCACATTCTCAATTTCGGCCACTTCCCGATAGGTTCCCAATTCCTTATAACTCCAGTACAGTTTGAAGTGTCGTTCATTCCAGCGAGACTTGATCGCAGTCATCAGCGAAAAGATGGTGTTGACCAGCTGGTCCACAATCGGGTCTTCGGAAATAAACCACACTTCATTCTTTTTCTTTTTGGCCATCATCAAAGCACGGTTTGCACGGTGGAAGGCCGGACCATCCATTTCGATGGGCAGCACTCCGCCCATGCGGTAAATTCGACCTACCCCAATGCCATAGCGAATCCGGATGGGAAAAACCATGCGTTGCAGCGTCTGGATAATCTGATAGGCGGTATCCGGATTGTCCAGCAGTCCCTGAAATTCGTCCCCTTTGGTAATGGTCATATTGGCTTCGATGTGGGAGGAAAACTGCTCATTAATCTGCACAATAGCCGATTTTACAAACAGCTGTGCCTGGTAGCGGTCCATGCCATTCAAGCGTTTGGAACCGCTGATATCCCCGATTAATACCGTGTAAACTTCTTTGCTCTCCCCCATTTCAATCAGCTTTTCCATTCCACAACCTCCATGAGCCGCTCGCGGTGCACCTCACATTTTTCTGAAACAATTAGCGGTGTTTACCGGGCAAGCGCGTTTTTTCCGATTTTTTACGGCGAATGCGTAACTGTTCGGGACCAAATAGCCTGTGCTGGCGTGGTTGAACCACTTTCTTCTGCCGATTGGAAATGGACTTCATACTTCCAGGTCTCCATTATAATCGGATGTCAATGAAAAAGTTTAGGGCGCCGCCGTTATTGTTCCCAGCTCAGATGATACACACACGCCTCGCCATCCTCGGCTTCGCACTCACTCTCGGTGAGCTGAACGTTTTTTCCGCCGCAAATTTCCACTCCCCGAATCAGCAGCGCCTGAGTAAACCAGCAGTATGGTTTATGAATGTCCTCGTCGTAATCGAAATGCACCAGCGCCCGGGTGGGTTCCACTTTCTGGTAGGAATATTTCCCGAAATTCCACAAATAGGGATACAGGTTCTTGATCTGCGCCAGAAATTTCTGTGGATTTTGCGTTTCGATGTAGTTATAAAAATAGCGATCCAGAATGACATCGGCATACTGGGTACCGATTTCTCGAAAAATGGTTTCCACCGGTTTGTCCAGAGATTCACCGATGACGGTATCCAGTTCCTGAAGCAGGCGAAAAGGGTATAGATTGGTGATAAACACCTGCTCGCTAATGGTTTGCCTGGCCGATTCGTTTAACTTACTCAGCACATTCTGAAAATGAGAGTTCCCACCCATTTTCTCCAGATAATCCAGACGAGACTGGATAATCAATCCGCGAATATCGCTCATAAGCCTTGCCCCTGTAACATTTTTTCCTTGAACCGTTGCAAAAATTGGTTAATCCCTTCGGGATTGTTGCCACCGCCCTGAATCCGTTGCGGGGAACCACCGCCCCGTGCTTGAATCAAGTGCAGCAGGTCTGTGGTTAACTCCGCCAGATTCAACGGAACATCGTCAGATCGGGCCAGTAACCAGCGCAGTTGAACCCCATCCGTGGCAAAAACCGCCACCACCACACCGGGTTGCCGAAGCGCCTCATCGGCAAATGCTTTGAGCACTTCGGGGACCATCTCCCGATACACATGGCTTACCAGCCGGTACGGACCAACCGTTTCCGCATGTTCCAGCGCCCGCGACGCCTGATATTGTGCCAGCTCCCCTCGCAACCTGGTCATTTGTTTGTGCAATTGCTTCATCTGGTACTTCATGTCCCGGATGCGCGGTAGTAGTTCTGTCTCGCCGCTGGTCAGCTCGCGGCTCAAATCCCTGATTAAACGCACCTTTTCCCGGTAGTCCCGCAATGCCCGGTCGCCAATCTGAAAAAAGAGCCGCACATGCCCGCGAATCTTCTCCTGTCCCACCACCTGAATAAGACCCACCTCACTGGTCGTTGCCACATGGGTGCCACCACAGGGAGAATAGTCAAAACCTTCTATTTCTACAATGCGCACCACCTTCACCTCCGGAGGCGGCTTACGCAGGTTTAATTTCCCGGCCTCCTCCGGCGAAACGAAATGAATGCGCACCTGCCGTTTTTCCCGAATCACCCGATTAGCCAGCTCCACCGCCTTATTTATCCCATCTTCCGAAACGTTGCGGACATCCAGTTCAATACTGGTATATTCCTCCCCCAGATGGACCGAAACCGTTCGAGCATTCGCCACTTCCTCCAGCGCGCGGGAGATCATGTGCTGGCCGGTGTGTTGCTGCATAAAATCGTATCTGCGATGCCAATCGATGCTTCCGGTTACCACATCATCCCGAATTGGCCTTTCCAGAAAATGGTAAATGATTCCCCCGCGGATTTGCACATCGGTAACCGCAACGTTATTGAACCACCCCCGGTCTGCCGGTTGTCCACCGCTTTCGGGATAAAAGCAGGTCTCTTCCAGAATCACGTACGGTCGCCCCTTCTCTTCGCCCGCTTCCAGTACCGGGGAGGTAAAATGGGTTCGGTACGCATCCTGCTGGTACAATTTAACGGTCTCTTTCACTGGCTTTCAACCCCGCAATCATCTTTCAAATTTAATCAGTTTCAATTTGAAAATCAAACGTATAGACTTGATTTTATCGGAAGCAGCCGGGAAGTTGCTGAAAAGACGGGAAATCCGTTATCCTAAAAAACTCAGAATATGCACCAGCCAGCCCAGAATGGTAGCAATTGTAAAAGTCAGTATCACCGTAAACAGCATCCACTTTCCACCCAGTTCCCGCTTCAGAACCGCTATGGTGGCAACACAGGGAATGTAAAAGGTGATGAAAATGGTGAAGGTGAGAATCTGGTTGGTGCTCATCACCGAAATCACCTGTGTGGTGCCCAGCGCCTGGGTGAGCATAATCAGTGAGAGTTCCTTACGTAGCACCCCAAAAATCAGCGTGGTGCCCACCACCACAGGAAGTCCCAGCAGCGAAGTCAGCGGCGAGAGTCCCAGGTTAATCCATTCATCCAGATGAAAATACTCCAGCATACCCAGCACAATGCTTCCGGCAATTAAAAGCGGCCAGGCCACATAAATGAATTCCTTAATCCGGAACCATGTTTTCTTTTTTACCACCTGAAAGGAGGGCAATCGGTAAGGAGGAATTTCCAGTACCATACCCGGTGAGACTTCCGGCATCATTCTGGTTAGTACCTTTCCGGTAATGGCAATTACAAAAATGTTTAGCACATAAATGGCCAGCGCCCACAGCGGTCCCAGATAAAATGCCACCAATCCAAATATGACCACGCTGCGCGCCGAACAGGGAACCATACTGGAGATAATCGCCGCTATGATTTTATCCCGCCGGTCGGGAAGGATGCGGGTGGCCATCACTGCAGGAACGTTACAGCCGTATCCCAGCACAGCCGGCACAATGGCCGTACCGTGCAAGCCGATACGATGCATGAAGGCATCCATTAAAAACGCTACCCGGGGCAAATATCCAATATCTTCCAGCAAATTCAGACCAATGAGAAAGGGTACCAGATAGGGGAGCACAATCGCCACCCCACCGCTAATTCCCCACAGGGTGGATTTCAGCAAATAATGCAACAGCGAATCGCCGGGGGCAATGCTTAACAAACCTTTTTCCAGATACTCAAAACCGGAGAGCAGGTATTCCTCCAGAATCCCGCCTAACTTAAACACCACCATAAAAAAGGAGGCCAGCACCAGCACTAAAATCACATATCCCAGAATCCGGTGCATAATAATGTTATCCACCCAATCCCGGATGTCCCGTCGGGGATGTCCGATGGTTACCACCTGCTCGTAAATATCCATGGCCATGGCGTGGCGTTCCAGAGTAAGCACACTATCCTGTGGTTTCCCGCGCAATTTTACCAGCTTCTTTTGCAATTCCCGCGCCTTGCGTAAAATGGGTTCTCCGTCAATATCCTGAATGGTCTTCAAAAAGTAGTTGTCATCCTCCAACAATTTGATGGCCAGGAAGCGCATGGGAAAATCGATTTTTTCGGGAAGATGTTTTTTCAGGAAGGCTTCCATCTCTTCAATCACCGCTTCCACATCGCGCTGGCACAGGATGCGCTTCTGCCGTACCGGTTCCTGTCCGTTGATAATATTCTTGGCGCGCAGGAACAGCTCCCGCACTCCGATGTTTTTGCTGGCAATGGTGGTTTGCACGGGAATCCCCAGCAAACGGGAGAGTTTCTCCGTATCAATCTGAATGCCCTTGCGCCTGGCTTCGTCCACCATATTCAGTGCCATCAGAACGGGGATGTTCAGCTCCATCAGTTCCAGAGTGAGGGGTAAACTTCGTCCCAGCTGCGAGGCATCCACCACGTTAATAATCAGGTCGAAATGACCGGTGAGCAGGTATTTGCGAACTTCGGCTTCGGCTTCGTTGGTAGCGGAAAGGGAATAAGTGCCCGGGAAGTCGATTAAATCGTACACATTTCCGTTGACGTGGACACGGCTTTCGGTGTAATTAACGGTGGTTCCGGGTAGGTTGGAGGTGGCGGATTTGTAACCCGCCACGGAGTTAAACAGGGTACTTTTACCAGCGTTGGGTTGTCCCACCAGAGCAATTTTCATAGCTCCTCAACCAGAATTTTGGCTGCCACACCGCGTCCGATCGCAACCGAAACGCCGTGATTTTCAATTAGAATCGGCCCGGCAAAGGGAGCGTTGCGTCGCACGGTAATCACACTGCCCACACCAATTCCCATCTGTGCTAACATCTGGCGGGGACCTTTTCCACCGGCAATGCTGATAATACGCACCTGTCGGTTCGCTGGCACATCCAGAAGCGATTTCATATAATAATCTTTAAGTTCCCTGTCTGTCTTTTGGTCGAATTTAGAGTGCATTGATAATCACTTCCGCATTACGGTTGACGGTTTCAATCGTCTGCAGCCTTACCATCATCGGCGTATGGGCTGCGGACTTGACCTGCGGAAGTTAATAATAAGATTAATTCTCAACAAACAAAACTTTTTTTCACTCCCTCCATCAGATGAAACAAACCTTACAAGTTGTTTTTAATATAGTAAGACGGATTACGCCGACGCAAGCGGGAAGTCAGGCACTTTCTCCGGCTTCTTTCTCTTGAAAAAAAGCACGCTTGTCCCCCCGGATGCCCGGTTTGCCTCCATTCCCGGGGCTGTTACCTTTTGGATCGGGAACCATCTAATATAAAAAATGATTAAACACTTGCAAAAACAACGGAAAGAGCGTATTTAACAGGATCGGCAAAGTTGCCGACAATGAGGGGAAAAAACCGATTGATTCGGGAGCCATGAAGGAATTGACGAACAGGGAACGGTTGGTTCTGGAAAGCATTATTAAGAAATACATCACCACGGCCACACCGGTTGCTTCCAGTCAGGTGGCCAATTTCGGCTATCTGCGGTTAAGTCCGGCGACCATCCGCAACATCATGGCCAGCCTGGAGGAGAAGGGTTACATTCACCAGCCACATACCTCTGCGGGACGAGTTCCCACCACGGCGGGCTATCGATTTTATGTGGATCGGTTGATGAAGCGGGGGCGGCTGACTGCTGCGGAACGGGACTCCATTCGAGAGGCGCTTCAGCGCACGCCGGGGGATTGGGAGGTGATGTTGCGGGAAGCCACCCGGATTCTGGCACATCTCTCACGGCAATTGGGTGTCATCGTCTCTCCCCATCTGGAGGAAGGCATATTCCATCGGCTGGATATTACCCGGTTAAGCAGCGAACGAATTCTGCTCATCCTTTCCATTAAAAGCGGGCTGGTGAAAACCATCATGCTGGAACTTCGCTCCTCCGTCAGCGACCGACAACTACGCATGGTGGAACAGATTCTCAACGAGCGTCTGCACGGGCTACGACTGGAACAAATCCGGCGGGATTTTGCCGCTATTGTACGGAACGTTCCCCGGGAACACAGCCAGATAATTCACCTGTTCATCCGCAACGCCACCCGATTATTCGATTTCCGACAGGTGGGGGAAGTGTTTGTCAGCGGAACCCAGCATATTCTGAAACAGCCGGAATTCCTGGATCCACGCAAAGTAACCACTGTGGTGGAAGCAGTGGAAGACCGGAACGTTATTTTACAAATACTGGACCGAAGCTTGCAGCAGGAGAAAATGACCATCCGCATTGGCGAAGAGATTGGGGAAGCCAAAATGAGTGACTGCAGCATTATCGCCGCACGGTATCGGATCGGCGAGGTGGCCGGGACGCTGGGAATTATCGGACCAACCAGGATGAATTACAGCCATCTGACTTCCCTGGTGGATTACACCGCCCGAATTTTATCCGATTTGATGGGGCAAAATTAGCGCTCTATTTCATTTCGCCATTGAACCGGCCAGGATCATCCCCTAAATTTTTGAGTTCTATGTAAATCAGGCACCGGGATGCCGATAATTGAAAACGGAGTTTTGACCAATTTCAACCGTGTTGAGGGCAGGAACAGATTATGACCACGAAACGAGATTATTACGAAATTCTGGGAGTTACGCGAACCGCGACGGCAGAGGAGATTAAAACCGCCTATCGCAAACTGGCGATGAAATATCACCCCGATCGAAATCAGGGGAATAAAGAAGCGGAAGAGAAATTCAAAGAAGTGGCGGAAGCCTACGAAGTGCTGAGCGACCCGGAAAAGCGGGCACGATACGACCGGTTTGGCCACGAGGGGGTGCGCGGTGCAGCGGGAGGCGGTACGTATCACGATCCATTCGACATCTTTCGGGAGGTATTTGGCGGTGGATTTGGCAGCATTTTCGACGACCTGTTTGGCGACACCGGAGCAAGACGCTCTGCCGGTCCGCGCAAGCAGCGAGGAAACGACCTGCAAATTCGGCTGAAGCTCTCGCTGGAGGAAATCGCCACCGGGGTAACCAAACAATTGAAAATCAAAAAACAGGTGGTGTGCCAGGAGTGCGGAGGCTCCGGCGTGGCTCGGGGAAGCCGTCCCCAGACCTGTCCCATGTGCCACGGGAGTGGCGAGGTGCGCGAAGTTTCTCAATCCATTTTTGGCCGATTTGTTAACATCACCACCTGTCCGCGTTGCGGGGGTACCGGGAGCATTGTCACCGATCCCTGTCCGGTTTGCCGCGGCGAAGGTCGGGTACACGGAGAAGAAACCATCGAAGTGTCCATTCCACCCGGTGTCTCCGAGGGGAATTACCTGACCCTGCGGGGTAAAGGCAATGTGGGTCCCAACGGCGGTCCGGCAGGCGATTTGATTGTGGTAATCCAGGAAAAACCACACGAGTTTTTCACCCGCAATGGCAACGATGTCATTTTCGAACTCCCCCTTAGCTTTCCGCAGGTTGCCCTGGGTACCGAAGTGGAAATTCCTACCCTGGAACTGGAAAATTACGATGGGAAGAGACGCAACAAACTGGTGAAAATCAACATTCCGCCCGGCACGCAGAGCGGAAAAGTGTTTCGACTGCGTGGCAAAGGCGTTCCCGAACTGCACGGGCACCGGCGCGGTGACCTGTTAATTGAAGTAAAAGTGTGGACCCCAACCAAACTCACCCCACGCGAACGTGAGCTGCTGGAAGAATTAAGCGAACTGGAAAATGTGAACCCACCCAAAAAGAAAAGCTTCTTCCAGAAGTTTAAAGAGGCGTTTAAT
>CAZBWV010000033.1:0-68063 GCA_964495805.1 uncultured Calditrichaceae bacterium | reverse complement strand
AGTGATTCGCCAGGACGGACTGGAGAAGGTTACCGGCCAGGCGAAGTTTGCCGATGATATCAACGTACCCAACCAGCTGTACGGCGTTATGGTGCGGATACCGGTTGCCCATGCCCGCATCCGGAGCATCGACTACTCCGCTATCCAGAACCACCCTGCCATTATCACCATTGTGGATGCGAACGATGTGCCCGGTGCCAGAAAAGTGGGACCGATTAAACAGGATCAGCCGATCTTCTGCTGGGAAAAAATTGTGACTCCCGGCGATGTGGTGGCCATGCTGGTGGGCGAATCGGAAGACGAATTGCTTAAATTGCGGGAACAGGTGAAAGTGGACTACGAACCACTGCCGGTTCTTACAGACCCCCGCAAAGCACTGGAACCGGACGCTCCGCTCATTCATCCGGAATTGGGCAGCAATCTGGTGATTCACCATCCGCTGCGTAAAGGGGATGTGGAAAAAGGTTTTGCCGAAAGCGATGAAATCATTGAACAAACTTACACCACACCGTTCATTGAACATGCGTATATTGAACCGGAAGCGGTAATTGCCATTCCCCGGGAGGGGAACAAGGGCATCCACATTGTGGGCAGCATCCAGAATCCTTACACCACGCGCAAAGTGGTAGCCCAGGTGCTGGGCTGGCCACTGGCGAAAGTGCGCATTCAGCAGGCGGATCTGGGTGGTTCCTTCGGTGGCAAAGACGACATCATGAACATTCTCTCCGCCCGGGCAGCGGTAGCCGCACTGAAAACCGGTCGTCCGGTGAAAATTCGCTATCGCCGGGAGGAATCCATTCAGGAATCTTACAAACGCCATGCTTACTTCATGCACTACAAAGTGGGATTTACCCGCCAGGGTAAAATCAAAGCGATGAAAATTGATATCGTGGCGGATGGCGGTGCTTATTCCTCCATGACGCCGTTTGTGACCTGGCGGACGGTGGTGCAGGCAACCGGCCCGTACGAAATCGAAAATGTGTGGACTGATGTGCGTGGTGTGTACACCAACAATCCCTATGCCGGAGCCATGCGCGGTTTCGGTTCTCCCCAGCCCATTTTCGCCCAGGAATCCCTTATGGACGAAATTGCCATTCGACTGGGCATGACGCCGGACGAAATCCGGCGCATCAACGGCTTCCGTTCCGGTTCGGTGACCGCCACCGGGCAGAAGCTGATGAATCACGATGTAAATCTGCTCACCGTCCTGGAGCGGGCAGTTCAGGAGACCGACTTTGCCCGCCGCTGGAGGGAATATCACCACCAACCCAAAAAACTCCCGGAAATTGCTTCATTGGCGGAATCCGGGCAAAATCCCGATGCCCTTCTTCTGAAAAAATCGGATTTTCTGGAACCGGACCAGGTGCTGCGCAAAGGCATTGGCCTGGCAGTGAGCTTCCGGGGCACTTCACTGGGAGCAGAAGGCGTGGACGCAGTTGCTGCTTACCTGTCGCTTCAGCAGGACGGGTCAGCCTACCTGCTTTCCGGACTGGCGGAGAACGGGCAGGGTATGCGCACCACTTATTCCATCATTGCCGCCGAAGTACTGGGTATTGATCCGGAAGATATTTACTACCTGGACCTGGACACCGGCTACGTGGGGGATAGCGGACCCACAGTGGCTTCCCGCGCTACGCTGATGGGTGGCGGTGCCACCAAAGCAGCGGCGGAAATCCTGCGTGCACGTCTGGAAGATGTGCTGCGCAAACACTGGAAACTTCCCGAAAACACGGAGTTCGTCTTTCAAGACCGAATCGTGTTCCCGAAAAACAACCCGAACCAAAAAATCACTTTTGCCGACCTGTGCAACATGGCCTACTGGGATGGCATCAATCTGGCCACCATCGGCTGGTACAGCGGTCCCAAAGTGCACTGGGATGAGTCGGTAGGCCAGGGACCCGCTTACTTTACTTACGTGTACGGTTGCCAGGTGGCGGAAGTGACGGTGAATATGGCTACCGGTGAAGTGTACGTGGACCGTGTGGTGGCAGTGCACGATCCCGGTACGGTGATCAATCTGTTGGGTGCGCAGGGACAGGTGTACGGTGGGGTTACTCAGGGTGCCGGATACGGCTTGTGGGAGGAGATCAGTGCCGACCATGGATTCATCCGGGAGCTCAACTTCGACCAGTACCTGATTCCCACCAGCAAGGATATCGGCGAAATCGTTCCCATCTTTGTGGAAGGGAAGGATCAATACGGTGCCTGGGGAGCCAAATCGCTGGGTGAACCCACACTGGAGCTTACCGCCGCAGCCATTGCCAATGCGGTGCGCAATGCCACCGGTAAACGATTTCACCATTTACCGCTAAATCTGGAAGAAATCCTGCTGAGTCGCAAACTGTATCCCACTTCAAAACGGGGGAGCGCATGATGATACCGGAGATAGAATACCTTCGACCGAAAAATTTACCGGAAGCGCTACAGATGCTGGCCGAAAGCAACGGTACTGCGCGGATAATTGCCGGAGGCACAGACATTTTACCCGGATTTCACATCAACTCCCGGCGTTTTCGGGACATTCGAACGCTGGTGGATATTTCCACCCTGCCGGAACTAACAAACATCCGTAAAGAAAGCGATGGGCTGCACATTGGCGGAGCGGTTCCATTTACCGATATTGTGAAGCACCCGGTGGTGCGGGAACATTACTCGCTGCTGGCTGATGCTTCCGCCCAGATTGGCAGCATTCAGATTCGCAACCGGGCTACCATTGCCGGGAATTTTGTGAACAACGCACCGTGTGCGGACAGCGTTCCGCCGCTATTGGTGTACGATGCACAGATTACCGTCCGTTCTGCCACCGGTGAACGCCGAATGCCGTTAGGCGATTTTCTGCTCAAACCTTATCGGACTCAGCTTAAACCGGAAGAAATTGTAACGGATATTTTTCTTCCACCGGTACCGGAGGGGTTTCGCGGGGAGTTTTACAAGTTAGGGCGCCGTCGGGGAGTGGCGATCAGCCGGATTACCCTGGCAGTGCTGGTGAAAATGGATGAGCATACCATTGCGGATATCCGTATTGCTTCCGGTGCGGTAACTCCCATCGGTGCCCGCTTCCCGGAACTGGAAGAAATAGCCCGCGGCAAAATCGCCGAAGCGGATTTCCTGAAAGAACTGGCTATTCAGCTGGGCGAACAAATTCTTCAGCGTACCGGCTTGCGGTGGTCCTCCGCCTACAAATTACCGGTTGTACAGCAGGTGTTTTACCAACTGTTACGGAGAGTTTGTGGCGTTTGACTTTATTTGAACCCGGAAGTTTCTCTGGAATCCGGTGTCCGGAATTTGAAATTTACAAACGAATAGGGTGTCTTTCATGAAAAAGATCAACATACATTTCAAAGTGAATAACCGGGAAGTGGAACTCACCGTTCCGGCAAACAAACGCTTATTGGACGTCCTGCGGGAAGACCTGGGACTGACCGGCACCAAGGAAGGTTGCGACATCGGTGAATGTGGTGCCTGCACGGTGGTGATGAACGGACGGGCGGTACACTCCTGTCTGGTGCTGGCTGCCCAGGCGGACGGTGCGGAAATTGTCACCGTGGAAGGACTGGCACAAAACGGTGAACTGCATCCCCTGCAGAAGAACTTTCTGGAGCATGGCGCCGTACAGTGCGGTTTCTGCATTCCCGGCATGCTCATGTCCTCTTACGCACTGATTCGGGAAAATCCGCATCCCGACCGGGAAGAAATTAAGGAAGCCATTGCCGGTAACCTGTGCCGCTGCACCGGGTACAAACAGATTATTCAGGCGGTGGAGGCAACGGTGAAAGGGTAAATTCCAGTAAATTCCGGTTCGCTACCGAATGAATTCAGTAGCTAGACCCTCATTCTCGAAACCCGTTAAAACGGGTTTTCTCTTCCGGACCCCCCCTTTTTATAAGATCTTGGATGCCCCGCCGAATAACGCGTCCCGGCAGGACGCGGTGAATATAGCCCACGTTTTCAAACGTGGGAAACGGATACCCACCCCACCCCCCAGAGTCCCAGAGGGACGATTGATTTCAATCCCACAAATATCGTTCATCGTATTCGATTCCATGTTTTTCCAGGAATTCAATAAATTCCTCTTTAAACGTCATTTTCCGGTGGTGGGCTTTCTGGTTTTCTATATATCTTCGTACATCTTCCATTTTGGAATAACTTATGCTAAAAGCACCATATCCGTTTTGCCAATTGAATTTTTTTAAATCCGGAAATGTGGAATGAATCCAAAATGACGAACCTCCTTTGATTTTCTGAATGGCATCCGAGATGGAAATTGTTCTTGGTAAGATAACCAGCATATGCACATGATCTTCAATACCGCCAATTGAATAGGGCAAAATGTTGTTATTTTTAGCAATCCCACCCAAATATTGCCATATTCTTGGTTGAATATCTCCCCGAATCCATTTCTCACGATTTTTGGTGGAAAAAATGTAATGAATGATGATCTGGGAATAGGAATGAGCCATTATTCTTCCCCTGATTTATTTTTTGATTTCTGAAAATTAATGAAGTTTCAGGAAATTTTCAAATTTGGGTGGTAATTCAATCGTCCCTTACGGGACTCCGGGGTGGTGAGGTGGATTCACGATTCCCATGGATAAATCCATGGGCTAAGTTCACTAAGTTCACGCCGTCCCTTACGGGACGGTCACCATCACGGAGCAAAACAAAACGTCCCAATAGGAACGCTATGACCTTAGCCCACGGTTTCAACTGTGGGAGTTGGAATGTCCCCCAACCGTATGAGTCCCATCGGGACGATTGAAATCAAGCTTCCAGATTTTCCGCGCGGATGTTTCGGCCATTGAATATTGGAATTTATTTGGAATTTGGAAATTGGGATTTGGAATTTCCCACCAGCAGATAGGAATAATCCCGATAAACCGTCTTCAAAACCTGAAGGAATTTCCCGAATCCGGAATCCCCTTCCGGCCAGGGGGATTGCACCGGATTCCCCTGCGCATCCAGTTCCACCTCACCAATCTTCCCACCGTAACGAACCCGGAAAACTGCCGTTCCGTTTTGGGATAGGAGATAAAATCCCTCGTTACTGCTGTCCGCAAAATCTTCCTCGCTCCAGAACAGGGTGATTTTTTCCTTGTACGGCGCACCCTGGTAAGGGCAGAAGGTTTCGCAGTTGCCGCATTCGTTACACATGCCATCAACGTGCACAATCTGGGACATATCCCGGAATTCTCCGTTTGCCGAAGGCACCGGGATGGCAATATTTGCCCGGTTAGGACACACTTCCACACACTTATCGCAGATCAAGTTGCAGGCCAGGCAGCGCGCCGCCTCATCCTGATGATTCTCCGTGTTCATGGGTGTTACCACCCCCTTGCGCAGAGTTACCTGAGCCACACGCCGGGTATTGTCAAACAAAGTGCGGAAGTCCGGAGGGGTTTCTGGCTTCCCGCCTTCTTTCCGGATGATGGCTTCCGCTGCTTTTTTCCCATCAGCCATGGCTTCCACAACTGAGGAAGGTCCACGCAATGCATCCCCGCCGATGAACACATTTTCCACGGTAGTTTCGTTGGTTTGCGGATTGACCATAACCCGCTGACGTTCATCGAATAAAATCCCGTTTTCCACCAGCGGTCGGTAATCCACTTCCTCACCGATGGCCGAAATCACCGTATCCACCTGCAGCCATAGATATTCGCCTTCCACCGGATACACGCGGCGCCGTCCATCGGCATCCCGTTCGCCCAGCGCCATTTTCTGACACTTTAGCTGACCATTTTCCCATTCCACCGGTAACAACAACTCCCGAAAGATGACTCCATCCGCAATGGCTTCTTCGTATTCTTCCCGATCGGCAGGCATATACTGGCGGGTGCGGCGGTAGAGGATATACACTGTTTCCACACCGGTACAGCGTTTAGCTGCCCGGGCGGCATCCATTGCGGAATTACCACCACCCACCACTGCTACGGTTCGACCCAATCGGGCATCCCCTTCCCGACGGTATTCCCGCAGAAATTCCAGTGCATCCAGCATCTGGCCTCCTTCGCCCGCAAGGGTAAGCCGCCGGGATTTTCCCGCACCAATGCCCAGAAAAATGTAACGAAATCCGCGTGATTTGAGCTCCTGTACGGAAAACTTTTCTTGCACACCAAATTCAAACTTGACTCCCTGCCGGCGCACCCATTCCACATCCCGATCGATGGCGTGCTGGGGCAATCGGAACGGTGGAATCACATGTTGCACCACTCCCCCGGCGCTCTGCTCCTTTTCGAACACGGTCACCTGAAATCCTGCGCGGGCCAGAAAATACGCCGCCGCCAGACCCGCCGGACCGGCTCCCACCACCGCCACCGGCACACCATTCGAAGGCGCTTTCTGCGGTTCTCCGTATTTCTGCAAATATTCCCGGAAAGCCGCTTCAGCGGCCACTCGCTTCATTTCACGAATGTACACCGGATCTTCGTAATCCCAGCGGGTACAATGCTCCATACACGGATGGTCGCAAATGTAACCGGTGATGTGCGGTAACGGGTTGGTTTCCACAATCACTTTAAACGCTTCCAGGTATCGCCCTTCTTCCACCAATCGGATGTACTCCGCTACATCCTGATGGATGGGACAGGCTTCCCGGCAGGGGGAAAGATAGCAGTCCGTGCGGGGAAGCGGGCGTCCGATTTTAATGCTCTCCACTTCCCGCCGCTCTTTGTGGTAGTAGCGGTCCTGAAGCGCTTCATCAGCCAGTTTTTGCACCTGCGATACATCGATGATCCCCCGGGATGCCCAATCCCGCCAGGGCTGTTGTTCCACCTGTTCCACCATTCGTGCCAGACGCAGATATCCACCGGGCTTTAGCAACTCGGTCACCAGAGTCACCGGAAAAATTCCGGTGCGCAGAATATCGGACACATTATGAGCGGTGGCACCACCGGAATAAGAAATTTCTATTCTTCCGTCAAACTCAGCGGCTAATCGGGCAGCCAGCCGGATGGTTAGCGGGAAGAGCGAACGTCCGGACATGTACATCTCCCCGCCCGGCAACCGCTGCAGGGTGTTCTTCATCCCCAACGTGTTCGAAAGTTTAACTCCAAAACGCTTCCCATGTGTTTCGGCAAATTCCTGTAAACGCTGCAACATGGGCACCGCATCGGAATACTGCAGGTCGTGTTCAAATGCACCCGGGTCCAGGCTCATGTACCGGTAACCCAGCTGATTTAGAATTTCCCGAACCGTCTCAAATCCCAGCAGGGTGGGATTGAGCTTAACATATGTGTGCAACCCTTTTTCGGCGATCAGATACCGGGCGATGGCTTCAATTTCGTCCGGCGGACAGCCATGCATGGTGGAAAGGGTGACCGAACCGGAGACGGCAGCGGGAATTGCCTCCGCCATCTCCTGCAATCGATCCAGGCGCTGTGGAGTTTGCGAACCCGCCACCTCTTTTAACCACGCGCGAAAATCCGATTGCTCAAACTGCCTGCGGAAAAACCGGCGATATTGCTCAAACGTTTCGGTGAGGGTGGCATCTTTCAGCTGGTTAATAAATCGGTCCATTCGCCCGGTACGAATTCCCTCCAGATCGTATCCCACACTCATGTTGAACACAAAGCCCCGTTCCGGGGCATCGGATAAGCCAAACGCCTCTTTCAGAAAATGCAGCAGGAACCAGGCTTTCAGATACTCGTCGTAGGATTGTTCCAGCCGCAGTTCCTGGGACCACTCCACGTTATATCCTTCGTCCTGTGCATCGATGCACGGTTTATCGATTTCCAGCCGGTCTAACTTCTGAACGGTTTTCAATTCAAAAAAACGACCACCCACCAGATAGGCGGCAATGATGTTTTGAGTCAGCTGGGTGTGGGGACCCGCCGCCGGACCCAGCGGGGTTTCCAGAGATTCGCCGAACATGGTTACGGAACTCTCCCCCGCCTTTCGGAAAAACCGCACTTCCGGAATTCCAAAAATTCGTCGCTGACGGCTGTATTCCTGCAATATCCAGTGAAACATGTGTTCGAACGGAATGGGACGCATTTTGTCGGCCATGTTGCTACCTCAGTTTTGCATGATGAATCGAATCCATTGCTCCCGATTTTCGGGTAACGATTGCAGAACCAGTTGCTCCATCTGGTAAAGAAAAAAATAAGTGAAAACCGGGATGTGTTCTACCGGAAAATAAAAAAATTCCAGGATTTCCGTTACGGATAGCGAACTCGTACTGACATGAAATGGCAATTAAATTCCCGGAGAAGATAGAATTGGCAATCGAAACATTGTACACACCTTCCGGATCGATCTGAAAACAAAAAAGCCGGGCGAACCTCATTTTCCGCCCGGCCGGATGAGGAAAGCTGCGTTTATCGGACAAATTGTCTGGCGTAATATTTCGCGGTGAGTTTTTCGCCAGTGGCTCTTTCAATCATATCGTTCCAGTAGTACCGTTTTCCCGGTTTGAATATTTTTTCGGTCAGGTACTGCCCCACTTCCGGATGATTCACATAGCTCACCTCTTTCATATCTTTCGCATGGAGCACATTCTGACCAATGTAATAGAATAACTGAGAAGCTAACAGCTCGCCCATCAAATAGTTGTGGTAATAAGCCGGATAGAGAGCCACATGAATTTTAGCCGCCCAATCCGGTGCGTTACGATGAGGCGGGCGTTTGAGCATCTGATATTTTTCTTTCAAGTCCCACCACAGCTTGTTCAAATCCTGATCGGGATTCTCATACATGCTTTTTTCGAACCGATACATTACCTGCGCCCAGCGACTGAATACCAGCTGTTCCAGTCGCAGGGAGTTGAAACAATCCTGTGCGATTTTCTGCGCTTCTTCCGGAGAAATAATTCCCATATCGCGCATCCAGGCGGGATTGGAGGCAAACCGCCCGAACATCATGGCGATAGCTTCGGTGGTAAAAGTGTGGGCAGGTTCGCGCAGCAACCAGGGCAAGTTCATATCGTGATAGCGGTCGTACACTGCGTGCCCGAACTCGTGCAGCATGGTATTCATCCAGTTATAATTAGGTTTAACGTTGCATACTACCCGTACGTCGCCGCTTCGGTCGATGTCCGTACAATAAGCATGCTGGTACTTGCCGTCACGCTCGAACAGGTCGCTCTTTTTTAACATATCGTCGATGGGTAAACCAATGCTGGCATAATACCGCCGGGTCAGTTCCACAATATCCTGATCGGCATAGTATTTATCCAGATCCACATTGTAGATTTTAGGCGCCTCCTGGAAAAAACGGTTCTGATAGTGCCAGGGCATTAACTGATTCACCGGTACACCGTACCGTTTGGACAGATAAGCATCAATTTCCGCTTTCAGTTCCCGGAAGGAATCCCGGGTCAAATCGTCCAGTTCATCGAACAACTGTTCAATCTGCTCCGGGTCCTGCTCCCCTAATTGCAGTTGCATGGTATGATAGTTGGGGAATCCCAGCTCGCGGGCAGCTTCGTTGCGCAGCGCTACCAGTTTCAGTACTTTCGGAGCCACGGCTGCTCCCACCTGCTTGCTGGCTTCCCAGGCGGCCTGCAATTTTTTCGAATCCGTTTCGGTTTTCAGAATCTCTTCTATTTGATTGTCGGAGTACGGCTTGCCGTCAATCTTCGCCCGGAATGTGGAATATTCTTCCTCCAGCGCCGTTTGCATTCGCACCATCTGTTCTAACTTCTGCTCGTCAATCTGCTTTTCCAGATACAGGTTGTACAGAATCTGTAACTGCCGTTTCAGCAGGGAATCTTTAATGGCACCGGAAGCACGGAATTCTTTAATTCTGGCAAAATCCTGCTTGTTGGCATGAATTTTATCCAGCTGGATTTGCAGCTCTTCGTACTTTTTGTACAATTCTTTTTTACCGGTGGTGGTTGCTTCAAAATAAGCAAGATTGGCTTGCGTACTCAGCGGCACCACCTTCGCTTCGTACCGGGCAATAAATTCTCGTAACTGGCTCTCCATATCGTTGCTCTCCTTTTTCGCACATTGTAAGAATACCAAACTGAGCACAAACAGAATTCCTGAGGTCAAATACACAAATCGTTTCATGGGGTACTCCTTATTTTATGTTCACTGCCTGGGATTTATCTCGAACATTCTGCAAGATGGTCAGGTACTCGTCAGCTAACTTATCCCGATCGAAATAGCGTTCCACAAACTGTCGGCCATTGCGGGCCAGGGACTGACGGAGGGGTTCGTCGCTGCGTAATCGTAGAATAGCCCGTGCCATCTCTTCGGGATTTTCCGGTGGGACAAACAATCCGGCACCGGCCTGGTCCACCACCAGCTGACGGGCTTCCCCGTCCACGCTAATTAAAATGGGTCGTGCCATGGCCATAATTTCGAATATTTTGGAGGGAATCACACAGCGAAACAGCGGAAGTCCCCGCAGGGTCACCAGCACAACATCGGACATCCGATAGTAGTACGGCAGGCGCTCTTTGTCAATCTGATCCAGAAAGGTTACATTGCGAAGTCCCAGTTCCTTCTTTTGCCGCAAAAGATTGGGTTTTTCCGCGCCCTCCCCGATCAGTAAAAAATGGATATCCTGGTGTTCCTGTAGAATTCGCGCTGTTTCCAGCACTTTATCCAGCGCATGGGAAAGCCCCATGGTTCCAATATACGAAACCACAAACTTGCCTTCCAGACCCAGCGTGGCGGGTAAATCCGGCTGATGTTTCTCCGGATTGAACAGAGTTAGATCCACTCCGTTTTTGATAATGGCAATTTTCTCGCGGGGAATTCCTTTTTCAATTAAAATAGGTACCGATGCTTCTGCCACCACCACAATGCGTGCAGCCCGGTGGTAAAGGAACACTTCTATTTTTTCCAGCAACCCAATCAGCCAGCGGTTCTTGAGCTGCCCCAATTGCACAATGGATTCCGGCCAAAGGTCACGAACTTCAAAAACAAAGGGACGCCGCTTCAGCCGACTCACCACGTAACCTGCGATGGCGACAAAAAATTGGGGACTGGTGGCAACCACCACATCCGGTTTGCCGGTCGTCCAGGTGCCTATCAGAATGGCACTGAACATAAAAGAGAGGTAACTTAAAATCCGCTTAAAGAAGCCCCGGTTGGCGGTGGGATACACATAGGTGCGAACAATCCGAATGCCTGAGTTGTCCTCCCGTTTAAAAATATGCTGACGGTATTGCGGGGGAATTTTCCCGGTGGGATGATGAGGGAAACCGGTGAGTACCGTCACCGAATGTCCCTGCTGGACCCAGCGTCTGGACAATTCAAACACCCGGGCGGAGGGAGCCCCCATTTCCGGCGGGAAATATTGAGAAATGTACAAAATTTTCATTGATTCGGCCATGCTTACCCGTTACGGCAATGTTCCGTCAAATACGCTTCCGCTTTCTGAATCGACTGCTCCGGGGCTATAACATAACACATTGTTCCTTCTGTTTCAATTGGCGGATAAAAAACAAGCATCCGGGTATTCCGAATTTTTCCGAACTCCGGCACATAGAACCAGGAATGCAATTGAGCGCGCATTTGCTGAGGATTCCATAATAGAACCACTTTTTTCTCCTCCCGAATAAGCCAGCATCGCCCTTTCTCCAGCTGAATTTCCGTATCAGGAGGGAAGTGCAAACGGCTTTCAATACTTTCCGGATGAGAAGTTCGGATGGCATCCTGAATGAGAAAGAACTCCTCTTCCACCATTTCCACCCGACGGCGATGCCAGTAACCCCTGGCTGGAACCAACCTGTTTTCGTACTCCACGGAAAAACGCACTCCCCGGTGTATTTGCTCCAGATTCACCCGGGAGGGCGAAACGCGCCTGCCCATCCGAAAAGCCTGCCAGATTTCTGCTTGATCCAATCCGTTTACCACCACTGTATTGTGCCCCAGAATGCTGCGTGCCTTTTGACGGCGTTCATCGGGTAAATAGCTTCCCACACCGGTATCCACAATAAACCGCTCCCCGTCAAACGCGTATTCAAAGCTGGTCAGGTCGCAATGGGCATGCCCCGGCTGATAACTCACTCCCAGCTCACCCGCATCCAGTATCAAACGCTGATTTCGCCCGGTAAACATCACATAACCGCTGTGTTTAAGCCATTTTACCTCCAAATTGGGCAAAGTAACCGATTGCTGACACACGGACCTGAAATAGGCCAGAATTTGTGTGGGAGCGGGGGCTACCTTCAGGGCGCTATCCCCGAACAGGGCAATTTCGCCATCCGGATGGGTCATGAAGTGCAACCATTCCAGCATCTTCGGTATAACGGATTCCAGTTCCGCATGCAATTCCTGCATCCCGGGAATCTGAATCCCCGAACTTCCCAGCGCACTCAGCAGGTTACACAAATCCAGCAAATCCACCAGGATGGCGGCATGATACGCCGGACTGCGCTCGAAATGTCCTCCATCCGGGAGAATCTGTTCCTGTAACTGCTCGCTGAATTTCTGCGTGTACCGGCGAAATCGTTTTTCGTCCCGAAAAAGTAAACTTCCCCACACCATGGCTTTTAAATTCACCAACAGGTGATTTGCCATCAGGTGGTACTCCAGGAACTTTTCCAGCCACAGGAATTGACGATAAAGACTGTTCCAGAATTGTTTCTGGAAGGAAGGATTTTCTGCTAACTGGGTGGAAAAACGGGTAAAGAAAAACGTCCAGTTAATCAGGCGCAGCGAAGTGGGATAGGGTTCCCAACCATTTCCATAACCAACGGGATTCTGTTCTATCCATTCCTGGATAATCTTTCTGCCCGACTCAAAATCGTTTGAACTGCCAGGTTGAATAAATGGAAGCAGGTAGTCAAAATAATGCAGGTGATACAGCCACAGCTTTTCCTGGCGGGGATCATTCCATTCAATCTGCCGGGGAAACTGTACCGAATGGTTTAAGAAAACGAAAGTGCGGGTTTTCAAATTAGTTTCCATGGCAGGGAATGATTTGGGCACCAGCCGAAACGAAGGCATTTGCGCTGGAGCCATGCAACGGGCAATTCGATGGGCATAAAACCTCCCCAACCATCTGCGCCGAAACCGAAAGCGAACCTGCGCCAGCAGCTGGCCCGGTTTGAGGTAGCGTACCGTATGAAATGCCAGTCGAACATTCATTGAAATTCCTGTGGTCGTTTCCAACCCAACGCATTCTGCCGGATTTACCTTCCCTGCGGGTTTGCAACGGAAGAGAGAGATGCACCCCGGACTGCCTCTACACCCTCTCCAGAATATTCACAATTCGTTCCGCTGCACGGCCATCCCACAACGGCGGGATGTTCCCCTTTTTCCATTCACCAGCCAGTATTTTCTTCGCATTGCGGATAATCTTTTCCGTATCGGTACCCACCACCTCGTTGGTGCCCAGTTCCGCGGTAATAGGACGTTCGGTGTTTTCCCGAAGGGTCAGACAGGGAATTCCCAGGTAAGTGGTTTCCTCCTGGATGCCACCGGAATCGGTCATGACAAACTTACACGTTTGCTCTAACTGTAAAAATTCCAGATAGCCAATGGGGGGCAGGAGCCGCAGGTTTTTCAGTGATTTCACCGTGTCCTCCAGCCCGAACTGTTTAATATTTTTTTCCGTGCGCGGGTGAATGGGGAAAATAATGGGAATATCGCGCTGAATTTCCTGAAAGGCGTTCAGGATTTTCAGGAAATTCTCCGGATTGTCCACATTGGAAGGTCGATGCAAGGTAACCAGAGCAAATTCCCCCTTTTTCAGTCCCAGCTTATCCAGGATATCCGTTTCTGCCGCCTTACCCAGAAAATACACCAGGGAATCGATCATCACATTGCCCACGAAATGGATTCGGGAGGAATCCACTCCCTCCTTGACCAGATTATTGGTACCACTCTTTTCGGTGGTGAATAGCAAATCGGAAAGTGCGTCGGTCACCACGCGGTTGATTTCCTCCGGCATGCGGCGGTCGAAGCTGCGCAACCCGGCTTCCACATGGGCAACCGGAATCCACAGTTTGCTGGCCACCAGACTACACGCAGCAGTGGAATTCACATCGCCAACCACCAGCACATAATCCGGTTTGTATTCCAGACACACTTTCTCGAATTCAATCATAATTTTCGCCGTTTGCTCGGCGTGACTCCCCGATCCCACTCCCAGGTACACATCCGGTTGGGGAAGTTGTAAATCCTCGAAAAACAACTTGCTCATACGCTCGTCATAATGTTGCCCGGTGTGGATGAGAATTGGCTCAAATGCATGGTCTTTCAACTGCATCTGTCGCTGAATGGGAGCAATCTTCATAAAATTGGGCCGGGCGCCCACCACATTTAAAATCCGCTTCATGGATACCTCCGTTAAAAGGCTTCAAATTTAAATTTCCCGTGCAAAAAAGGCAAACTTTTTATTTTCCCGAAACATCTTGCTAAATCAACCAAAGAATATACATTTTTTTGATAGGCTGAATGGGAGATAAATCAAATTTACGGGAGGTAAAGAATAAACAAAAGTGCAGACTTGAATTTTAATTTCACATCGTTAACAGAGCAAACTTTCGGGAAGAAACAAATAATCGGGTGAAATTAAGAATAAATATGGCATTTCCCCATTAAATAAACCCACCACCTCGCATTTATATATTTATGCATTTATACATTTAGACATTTTACATTTTACATTTTACATTTCCCTCCCCCCTCAATCCACCAGCAGAGATGGATTAATCCCCAGTTTTTGTACAGCCATTTTGGCGGCTTCCTGTTCAGCGGTCTTCTTGCTCTTTCCCACTCCTTCGCCCACTTTTTTCCCATTCAGGAACACAGCTATAACAAATTCCTTGTCATGATCCGGGCCCAGCTCTTTCATCACCCGATACTCAGGCAGTTTGTTGCCCCGGCTCTGGGCATACTCCAGTAAAATGCTTTTATAATTGCGGTACAATTCCCGCTGCATAATGGACTTAAACCGACTGAGCAGATGTCGATGGATAAATTGGCTGGCTTCGTCCAATCCCCTGTCCAGATAAATGGCACCAATGATGGCTTCCATGGTATCGGCCAGGATGCTCTGGCGGTGTCGTCCGCCGGTTTTTTCTTCGCCCCGGTTGAGCAATAGCATTTTCCCCAGGGAAAGATTTTGAGCAATTTCGGCCAGTACGGCCTTGCTCACCAGAATAGATTTAATTTTGGAGAGTTGCCCTTCGGTTCGTTTGGGAAAGCGGATGTACAGATAGTGCGTCACCACCAGATCCAGCACAGCATCGCCCAGGAACTCCAGCCGTTCGTTAGAAGCAGTTCGGTCTTCGTTGGAGACGTTCAGGTAGGAACGGTGTTTCAGGGCTGTAATAATCAACGACGGGTCGCGAAATGTCATCTGAAATTTTTTCTGGAACTCCTCCACCAGGTGTTCCATGGGAATAGGCCGGTCATCCTTTTGCACCGGCTGTTTTCGCTTTTTACTAAATGGGAAAATTTTCTTAAACAAGGCGCTCAATCAATTTAATCTAAGAACGTTTTCGAATTTCTCCCCAAAAATCTACCGGGAGCTTTCCCGCCTGCCCTTAAAACATCCCAACCGATCTTTGACTCATCACCCGCAGCAGTTTTCGTACACCGGACAAAGCGGTTGGGTTATTCGTATCGGCTCACAGCCAGAACGGCGTTATGTCCGCCAAAACCAAAGGTGTTGCTTAATGCTGCATAAATCTTTTTTTCCACTGCCTGATTGGGCGTGTAATTCAAATCGCACTCGGGATCGGGTTCTTCATAATTGATAGTGGGCGGAATGATCCCGTTTTGAATCGCCAGCACTGAGGCGATAAATTCCACTGCTCCCGCAGCCCCTAACAGATGGCCGGTCATGGATTTGGTGGAACTGACATTGATCTGGTATGCCCTTTCGCCAAATACCGTTTTGATGGCAATGGTTTCGTTTTTATCGTTTGCCGGAGTGGAGGTTCCATGGGCATTGATATAATCCACCTGGTCGATGGTCAGACCGCCGTCGCGCATGGCGGCGCGCATCGCCCGGGCTGCCCCTTCCCCACCGGGTGCGGGCGCGGTAATATGATAAGCGTCAGCAGTAAACCCGATACCGCGCATTTCGCCGTAGATTTTTGCTCCGCGTTTCCGGGCATGTTCCAGTTCCTCCAGAATGATGATGCCTGCTCCCTCGCCCATGACGAAGCCATCCCGATTCTTTTCGAACGGACGGCTGGCTGCCTGGGGATTGTCGTTGCGGGTGGAGAGCGCTTTCATGGAATTAAACCCTGCTACTCCCATGGGACTGATCGCAGCTTCAGCTCCGCCGGTAACCATGATATCCGCATCGCCATACTGAATGGCACGGAAAGCACTTCCGATGGCATGGGAGGCAGTAGCACAGGCGGACACCACTGCGTAATTGGGCCCTTTTAGATTGTATTTCATGGAAATATGGCCAGCGGCAATGTCGATAATCATCTGGGGAATGAAAAAGGGACTGATGCGCCGCGGTCCCTTCTCAATCATCTTGGTATGCTCATTCTCGAACGAAAGCAATCCGCCGATTCCCGACCCAACAATCACCCCGACCCGATCGCGGTCTTCTTTGTCAAAATCCACTCCCGCATCGGCAACCGCTTCGGCGGCAGCGACCAGAGCATATTGCACATACAGATCCAGCCGCTTCAGCTCCCGGGGATCGATGACACCCTCGGTGCTGAAGTTTTTCACTTCCCCGGCAAATTTGGTTGTGTGATTGCTTGTATCAAAATGGGTAATATAATCGATACCACTCTTTCCCTCCACCAAAGCCTTCCAGAACTCCCCCACCGTATTCCCTAAAGGCGTAACGGCTCCCAGACCGGTGATGACAACTCTGCGCCCCATACTTTACCTCATTTTAATGTTGAATTCAAAAATTTTGAATTATGAACCCTGCTCGATTAGTTCAAGTTCTGTTTCAAACAAGATTCATAATTCAGAATTCCCGGAAACTCACACCAGATAATCTCCACTCACAAAAAACACTACCGATTCCACAACAAAGCGGTGCCCGGATCGTTAAAAAACGATTGGGCACCACTTACATCCCCTATATAACCCCTTATTCGGATGCTTGCAGCTTTTTGTTCAAATAATCGATGGCTGCCTGCACGGTGGTAATGTCCTGGGCATCCTCATCGGGAATTTCCACATCAAACTCCTCTTCGAATGCCATGACCAATTCCACCGTATCCAGCGAATCGGCACCCAGATCGTCGATGAAATGAGCTTCCGGTTTCACCTTTTCCGGATCAACCCCCAGCTTATCCACGATGATTTCTTTCACTTTTTCTTCTAACGACATAACTCCTCCTATGTGTTATGATGACCCTGGTAAAATTTTTAGTTAAGTTTTTAAATTTGATGAATTCTTTTCCCATCGATTCCTTTTTCACCAATTTACATCACCATTCCGCCATCCACGTTAATGACCTGGCCGGTGATATAGGCGGCGTCTTCGCTGGCCAGGAAGCAAACCACCTTTGCCACGTCGCTTACCGTTCCCAGACGTCCCAGGGGAATTTGCGCCTGCAGGGATTCCTTAACATTTTCTCCCAGCACCGCCGTCATATCCGTCTCGATAAATCCGGGCGCCACCGCATTGCAGGTGATGTTGCGGGAGGCCAGTTCCTTTGCCACCGACTTGGTTAGTCCGATGATTCCTGCCTTTGAGGCGGCATAGTTGGCCTGACCGGCATTGCCCATCTGCCCCACCACCGAAGTGATGTTGATGATCCGTCCGGAACGTTGTTTCATCATCTGCCGGGTAACTGCTTTAATGCAATTAAAAGTCCCTTTCAGATTGGTTTCGATCACCTGATCCCACTCTTCTTCCTTCATGCGCATGAGCAGATTATCCCGGGTAATTCCGGCATTGTTGACCAGTACATCCACCCGCCCAAACGTCTGAATAGCCTGTTGAATCAGATTCTGTGCCTGATCTGCCTTTCCCACATCCGCAGCCACCGCTAAAACCGGCACTCCGATTTCCTTCAGTTCTCTCTCCATTTCCTGCAATTTTTCCTGGTTTCGGCCACTAACCACCACACTGGCACCCCGATGAGCAAACTGTCGGGCAATTTCGGCGCCAATTCCCCGGGTGGAACCGGTTACCACCACTACTTTCCCCTGAAAATCACTCATACTGAATCCTCCAGCGCTTGAAAATCTTCTGTTTTACCCAGCGGTAAGCAGGGTACTTTCCGCTCGATGCGACGGCTCAAACCACATAATACTCGTGAAGGTCCCACTTCGTAGAATTGATTCACACCATCCTGGATCATGTTGCGTACAATATCTTCCCATAATACCGGAGATAGCAACTGTTTTTTTAACATGGTACGGAATTCTTCCGCCTTGTGTACCGGTGAAGCGGTCACATTGGTGTACACCGGAATTTTGCTATCGATAAACGGAGCCTGATTCAGCGCGTTTTCCAGACCGGTTAACGCTTCCTTCATTAAGGGAGAGTGGAATGCACCGCTCACGGTCAGTTCTGTTACCATTCGGGCTTTGCGTTCTCGGGCCAGTTCCATCGCCCGATGCACCCCGTCCACCGTTCCGGAGATGACCACCTGACCGGGGGAATTAAAATTGGCCGGTACCACCAGCGCAGTTTGCGAGGCAGTCTGGCAAATTTCCCTGACCACATCATCGGGCAAACCAATAATTGCAGCCATGGTTCCCGGATTGTTTTGTCCGGATTGCTGCATGAGTTCTCCGCGCAGAGCAACCAGTTTCAGAGCCTCCTCAAACGGTAATGCACCGGCAGCCACCACTGCAGAGTATTCCCCCAGACTATGCCCGGCCACCGCTACCGGTTGAATTCCCCGTCGATTTAACCAACCAAGTACCGCCATGCTATGTACAAAAATGGCAGGTTGGGTGTAACGCGTTTGTTTCAGGGTTTCTTCCGGACCTTCAAAGGCAATCTGTTTCAGGGGAAAATCCAGAATGCTCTCGGCGCGGTCGAACAACTCCCGTGCTTCGGGAAATTGCTCATACAAATCCTTGCCCATTCCCACATACTGAGATCCCTGCCCCGGAAACACAAATGCCAGACTCATATCGTTACTCCGTTCCTATCGACCTTAAACATTTTGAACTTCAACATCTATCGACCTCAGTCCATCCCTGGTCAAAAAAATTTGCAATAATTTATGACTTTTTTCTCTAATTGCAACCGTTTTTCCTGAATATGGGGATTTTTGGTTTATATAGCCCAGCGAAGCAGCATGCTTCCCCAGGTAAATCCGGCACCGAAAGCGGCAAAAATCACCACATCGCCTTTTTCCAGCTTTCCGTCCAGATAGGCTTCGGAAAGAGCCAGCGGAATGGTTGCGGCGGTGGTATTGCCGTATTTGTCGATGTTAATCATTACCTGCTCCGGTTTTAGATTTACCCGTTTGGCTGCTGCATCAATAATTCTCTGGTTGGCCTGATGGGGAATGAAAAGCTTGACTTCTTCGGATTTTATATTGTGTTTTTTGATGATTTCCTCGGTGATGTCTGCCATCCCCTGAACGGCAAATTTGAACACCGTTCGCCCGTCCTGATAAATATAGTGCATTTTTTTATCCACGGTTTCGTGTGTGGCAGGATGCAAACTACCGCCACCCAGCATGTACAAATACTTTCCACCGGAGCCGTCACTCTTGAGAATGTGATCGATGATTCCCAGATTGGGGTCATCCGAACGTTCCAGTACGATGGCACCGGCGGCATCCCCAAACAGCACACAGGTATTGCGATCGGTGTAATCGGTGATGGCGCTCATTTTATCGGTGCCTACCACCAGCACTTTCTGGTACCGACCACTTTCGATAAACTGAGAAGCCATGGCTGTGGCATAAATAAAACCGGTGCAGGCTCCGTTTACATCCACCCCCCAGGCGTTTTTCGCACCAATTTCCTCCTGAATTAAACAAGCGGTGTTGGGAAACATCATATCCGGGGTAACCGTTGCCACCACAATCAAGTCCAGTTCTTCCGGTTTAACTCCTGCTTCTTCCAGGGCGCGCATGGCAGCGTACTTCCCCATATAAGAAGAAGCCTTTCCATCCTCCAGGATGTGCCGTTCGCGGATGCCCGTCCGGGAAACGATCCATTCGTCATTGGTATCCACCATCTTTTCAAGGTCTTTGTTGGTAAGAACTTTCGGTGGTACGTAATGTCCCACACCGGTAATTTTCGCCCGATAACTCATGCTTATCCCCTCTTTTTTAATTCCTCATAAATATGCTGATTCACTTTCTTCTCACTCATCTCCACCGCTACCCGAACGGCATTTTTAAACGCATGGGCGGTGCTGCGTCCATGACTGATGATGGAGATGCCATTCACTCCCAACAACGGAACTCCCCCATATTCCTGATAATCGAAACTGCTTTTCATCTCTCTGAAGGCATGGCGAACCAGAAAAGCACCCAGCAAGGAGAAAAGATTTCTCCCCACGCTGGCTTTAAACGCTCGGCCAAACACACCCAACACGCTTTCGGCAAACTTCAACACAATATTCCCTACAAACCCATCCGTGACAATCACATCTGCCTTGCCGTGTAAAATATCACGTCCTTCCACATTCCCGATAAAATTGGGCATCTTGGCAACCATCAGCGGATAAGTGCTGAGCACCAGGTCGTTTCCTTTGGTCTTTTCTTCTCCGATGCTGAGCAATCCCACCCGCGGGTTTTCGATGCCGTAAATATAGTTAATAAAAATGCTACCCATCAGACCAAACTGCAGCAAATGTTGCGGTTTGGAATCCACATTGGCACCCACGTCAATCAACAGAACCACACCCCCTTCGGTGGGCAGAAAAGAGGCCACTGCGGGACGCTGGACTCCCTCAATACGCCCCAGGATAAACAGACTTCCCACCATCTGCGCACCGGTATTTCCGGCACTCACAAATGCATCGGCTTCACCATCCCGATGCATTTGCAAACCACGCATCATGGAGGAATCTTTCTTTTGCTTAAGGGCCAGGGTGGGCTGGTCGTGCATATCCACAACCTGTGTGGTATGCACAATACGGATGTTTAACGGATGGTGAAAATGATGACGGTCCAGTTCCTTTTCCAGCAGCGCACGGTCGCCCAACAGGATGAGCTGATGTTTGCCACCCGTTTCTTTGTCAAATAAAAGTGCCCCCTCGACCGGTGCCTTGGGGGCGTTGTCTCCACCCATTGCGTCAATGGCAATACGCATCGATTACCCCATGGGAAAATTAAGATTCGGTGGGAACAAAGACCTGCTGACCGTTATAGTAACCGCAATGGGGGCAAGCCCGATGAGGTAATTTGGGCTCTCCGCAATTGGGACAGACGGATAAATTGGCACTGCTCAACTGCTGCATCCAGGAAGCACGCCGTTTATCCCGTTTGGACTTGGAAATTTTTCGTTTCGGATTGGCCATTTTGTTGTCTTCTCCTGTTTTTATGTTACGATTTTTGATGACTCAACAATACCCGCAGCTTTTCCCAGCGCGGATCAATTTGTTCCACATGACAGGTACACGGTTCAGTATTCAAATCCGCTCCGCATCCCGGACAAATTCCTTTGCAATCCTCATGGCACAGCATCTTCATGGGCACCGTCAGAATCAAATGCTCCTGAATATACGGATTCAGGTCCACTTCCACTTGCTCGGGCGATAACAGCACCACATCATCCTCATCGGTTTCCAGATCACGCTGCCCTAAATGAAACAATATCTGAAAATGCTCTGAGTAATCCCGCTCATACTCACGCAAACAACGGTCGCAAATATAATGACCTTTTGTATGAAGTTCAATGGAACAGGTAATATTCTTTTCGAATTTATTCAGCTCCACTTCCACTTCAATATTATGGGGATACACCTCATCCCGGTAAAAATGGAGCGATCCACCCTGAATCACCTCCCGATAATGATGAACCCCATCTTCCAGATGCAAAATCTGTACTTTCATAATCACCCTGATTTACAAACTCCAAATATAAAACTCTGCCGAAAAACAATCAAGTTTTTTATGCTTTGCCCAAATTTATGAAATTAGATGCCAACAATGCTCAGAGGACACAAAATTGATTCCCTCTCCACAATGCGCAATGTGTTTTTCATCGCTATTCTCCCCGATCCGGGAAAAATTTTCGCAGCTTTACATGGAACGCAAAATATGTTAAAATTCTCCGCAAAAAAAAACAGAGGTGCCATGCGAGTCATCCAGACAAAACTTCCCGGTCTTCTGGTCATTGAACCAACCGTTTTCGTGGATCAACGCGGTTTCTTTTTCGAAAGCTACCATTATAAACGCTACGCCCAGCATGGCATCGATGCGCAGTTTGTGCAGGATAATCATTCCCGTTCGGTAAAGAACACCCTGCGGGGACTGCACTACCAGGTGAATCCGGGGCAGGCTAAGTTGGTACGCGTGGTGGTGGGCAAAGTGTTCGATGTGGCAGTGGATTTGCGCGTGGGCTCCCCTACTTACGGTCAGTGGTACGGCCAGATTCTCTCAGCCGAGAATAAGCTTCAGATGTATATTCCCATTGGTTTTGCCCATGGCTTCTGCGTGTTGAGCGAGGTGGCGGAGTTTGAATACAAGTGCAGCACTTACTACTCCCCTCCGGATGAACGGGGCATTATCTGGAACGATCCGGATTTACAGATTGAATGGCCGGTGCAAAATCCCATTCTTTCCGAAAAAGACCGCAAGCTTCCCCGCTTTCGGGACATTGAGCAGGATTTTCGGTACAATTCTGCATAATCGGGCCAGGTTTTTCGAAGAACAATCATCATCGGTCTCTTCCTGATTGTTACCGGTATTCATTTCTCCGGACGTTTCCTGATTATTTCCGGAAAACGCCAACCCGGGTATTTTTCCTTGATCTTTTCCCTGCCGTTGTGTATATTAACCGTAGCAGTTAATTTTTAGAGATTCTAACCGATTCGGTTATTAACCGGATTAGTTAATTTTTGAGTATTTAAACTGGAATGGTTTATGGTAGTCCTTACTCTCATCGGCGATGTGGTACAGTCCCGTTCAATTTTGAATCGTTCGGCCTTTCAGCGCCAGCTGGAGGAGACGCTGGCGGAAATCAATCGGGAACATCCGGACCTGCTTTCTCCGTACACCATCACCCTGGGCGATGAATTTCAGGCTGTGTACCGTTCCGCCGATCGGTTATTCCATGATATTTTTCACCTGCTCACGGCTGTGTTTCCGCAGCGGATTCGTTTTGCCATAGCGATGGGTCGGCTGGATACCCCCATCAATCCCAAACAGGCTATCGGGATGGACGGACCGGCTTTCCATCTTTGTCGGGAAGGCATCCTGTACCTGAAACAGTCGGACTCTTTGTTTTATTTGGCTTCCGAGAAGGGAAACTGGCAACTGGCCAATCAGACGCTGGCACTAATCTCTCACGAACTTAGCTCCTGGAATCGGAATCGCTGGATGATTATGGATGCGCTGTTAAAAGGAACATCACCCCGCCATATTGCCGAACAGTTAAACATCTCCACCGTAGCAGTTTACAAAAACATCCGCGCTGGGGCTCTGGAAATTATTCAGAATATTTTGAATGAAATATCCCGGGAAGTGAACCAACAGATGCAACGCTCATGATTTTACCATTTATCTACATGATGAATATGGTGCTGGTGACCCGGTTGTTTTACCATTACCGGGATCACCCTTTGTCTCTTTCCCAATATCTCACAAAAACCGCTTTCGAGGTAGCCGCACTGATTTTTCTCCGCTGGAACATCTGGATGCTGCTGCTGATTCCTTCCCTGATAGCAATAAATCTGATCCACTACCTGTGGGAACGGAACGGTGAACGGATGAATCTGAAACGACTGATTTTCTTCCTGATTTATCTTGCTCTTTTCAGTACCATTTTTTCGCCTGCATTCGGGTGGGAATTCAATCCGCAGATTAAACACGTACTCATTGGTCTGGCGGGTTACCAGTGGCTGGTATGGCTGGTGCTGGAAACCGACTGGAAACAGTTTCATCTATTGTTGTTTGGGGTGTTGCTATCCCTGAATGAGATCAACATCTTTGTGCGATATCTGTTCGAAGTGCTACGGCTGGTGCCCCGGCACGGGAAAACAGAAGACGAATCCGCTCCGGTGGATCGGACAGAATACAACCGCGGACGAGTCATTGGATTTCTGGAACGGGTGCTGATTTTCTTTTTCGTGCTAAACAATCAGTTTACCGCCATCGGATTTGTGCTCACAGCCAAAGGAATTACCCGATTCAAAGAGCTCAACGAACGAAGCTTTGCGGAGTATTTCCTCATCGGTACCCTGCTCTCGTTTACTTTTGCCGGACTGGTGGCAGCGTTTATTAAATTTTTAACCTGATGTTGAAAATGGGAAAGGTCAAAGGGGTGAGAGGGGATATAGGGGAAAGAAGGGATATAGGGGATATAAGGGTTATAGGGGATATAGGGGATATAGGGGATATAGGGGTTATAAGGGAAATAAGGGGATGAGGAATGTAAAATGTAAAATGATTGGAGCTTATGGGATGTGAGGGGTATTGGGGAAATAGGAAAAAAAGGTGGGGGTGAGGGGTGAGGTGCGACTCTGATGTGAGTAAACCCGGTTCGGGTAAACCCGATACGGGTAAACCCACCGGGATGAAATCATTCGGGATTCCACCCCGGTGACTGTGGCAGCCCATATAAGGTGAAAAATTTTTTCTATCTCTTCTTTACCCTTTCCTCCTTCTCTCCCCTTCTCCCAATACTTCCGTAAGCAAAGGAAAGAAACAAATGGGATACTATTTCACCAGATGCATCCGTCCCATTTGCCGGACCCCGTTTGCTTCCACCTGATAGAAATAGATTCCCGTTGGTTGGGGCACGTTGCTGGAATTTCGGCCTTCCCAGCGAAGGAAAAACACGCCGGGAGAAATGTTGACATATTCCCGGGTAAAAACCACCTGTCCCAGGATGTTGTACACCCGAAATTTCAGTGTAGAAAGTGGTTGATAAACTTCCACCGGGATGGTGGTGACTGGATTAAACGGGTTGGGAAAATTCTTCAGTAACCGAAAGCTGCCAGGCACCTGTCGCTGAGTTGGTCCAATTCGGGTGGCTGCGCCATACTCAAACGCACCCAGATCGATGCGCCCACCGGGGAAATTACTCCCAAACGCCGGATCCCCCGCATCAATGCAGGGACTTCCCGCCTGTAAACGGAAATCTCCCCCATCGGCATCCACAAACATGGGATCGTTGCCGGTTATCGCATTGGTCTGATTCACAAATGTTTCCGTGCAATTAAACCACCCATTATATGCGATGGTAACCAATCCGTGAAACACCGATTCGTCACCATGAAAATCGTGGGTATTCGCAAAAATATTGTTGCGCATATCCAGCGTATCCACACCGTTGGAGGCCAGCCAGAAGAGCGGTCCGGGAATATCATAGAAGGTGTTGTTGTAGAACTTCAGATTTTGCTGACCATCGAATTGCACGCCATAACCATCTGTGGAATAATTACCTTCATCCACCAGGTGGTGCACAACATTATTGGTTACAATCATATCGCGGGGCGGTCCGCTTCCCTGGGTCAAACGGAGTCCACCGTTGCAATCATAAATTTCGTTCCACGCCACCACCATACTATCCGCTTTGTGATTAATTTTCAGTGCAGCCCCATCTGCCCCGTTGCAACGCCGGAAACCGTGCATCTTGTTTCCGTAAATTAATCCACCAAAATTGGATTTCACATCCACGGCGTTTTCGCTGATTCCCTGCATCGCCGGGGTGCAGAACAGATCATTCTCCAATATCTGAGTATGGTATGCACTTCCGTGCCCAATCTGAATACAATCCCCGGAGCAATCATATATCCGATTATGGCGGAAGGTAACATAATGACCGCCGGTAATCACAATCCCATGAGCATCAGACCCCACATTTTCGTGAATCATATCGTGAATTTCGCACATTTCAATCACACTGTAATGGGCCGAACCGATATCGAAGCCATCCCGCCGACCATTGCGCACTTCGCAATTACGAAATATGTTGTAATCGCCGGTTAAACGAATAACATCGGACTCTCCCCAATCGTGGTCAAAAATCAGATCCTCATACACATAATAATCTTTATTGGCTTTTAGCACTTTATCGCTCTGGTACTGAATCATCACTTGCTCGCCAGGATATGCTTTTACCACAATGGGGTGTTGAGCGGTTCCCGAAACAGACGGACGCATTTTCTCGGGATATATCCGGGGAGAACCCACATCACCACGAATATACAACGTATCACCAGGTTGTAGATGATCCAGTCCCTGAGCAATGGTTGGCCAGGGAGAGTTCTGCGAACCGTTCGGCGTTCCCTGAAACTGATTGTCCACATACTGCACGCCCGCACATAAACTGGAAACCCACAAAAGGGAAAAAAGGGTAAGGATTGACGCAAATACTTTCATGATTGCCTCCTTGCGTTTAAAGCGACAAATAACATCCCGGAAGATGGTCACTTCGGGTATTTACTCTTTCCGGTCGTCTTCACTTCCCGGAAAATTGGGGGATTTTGCGAAAGATGAGAGCTATTTCAGAATCGATCGGAGTACTTCCACTACTGGCAATACATGCTGTTCAGCCCATTGTTCCTTTCCGTCCGGACTAAACGTAAACTGTTTATATACTCGATCGATCCAGTAAAATAGCATTGCGGGGTAAAGCGGAAGCGGTTCGGTATCGGTTAATGCAAAATAACCAAGATAGGTCTGATGGAAAATACCAGCATCCATATTGGGATTACTCAGCAACAATTTAAAGTCGAAATTATTCCGTTGCCGTAGAGCTTTCGCAATCAGACTGGCCAGGTCCACCAGGGTCAAATCATCCAGACTTCCCATATCCCAGTCAATAATTCCCAGCAATTCACCGTTTTCATCAAACAGGCAATTGCCAATTTTATAGTCGCCATGGCATGTGGATCGCATAAAATTCTTGCCCAGGAACTGTTCTTTCAGATATGCCTCAGCCCGGTCAATTACTTCCTTTTCAGTGAGTCCCTCCCGAATCTTCCGAAAGCGAAGTCCGACATATCGTTCAAACGTCTCCTCATCCATGGTAAACACAACACCAAAATGGCGATGAATCTGACTGATCCGTTCCATGGCCTTTTCCACATAATCCACCGCTTCGGAAGGTGACAGGCTCGCAAATCGCCGCTCCACACTAAAAGCATCGATACCCATTTCCACAAAATAGGGAAAATTGTTTTCTGCCTGTTCATCCACCGGTTTGGGTACATCGGTAAATCCATTTTCGTGAAGCAGGCGGATAAGACGCTGGTTGTTCTGGATCCGGTCCAGGGAGAGAACATGAAACGGATACCGAATAAAATAATTTACATTTTTGACTTGAATTCGCACCATCAGCACATTCGTGGTTGAAATGTACACCTGTTGAATAAATTGAACGATATCTCTTTCGCTTTCCCCGCACTGAATTAACTTACAAATAACGTGCCTGACATGATCGGGGAAGCGAGACCGGGAAATAATCTGCGCTACATGGTGCGGCAACAGGTACAATCCACCCCGGGCATCGAACCAGCGCTTCAGAGCAAATCGGGATTCCGAGGGAAGTTTTCCCGGAGAACCGGGGATCAGAAAAGCCCGTGGCTTCTGACGATGTGGAAAGAGAATCAGAAACCAGCGCAGGCTCCATCCGGAGGAGACTGGTAATTCCTTAAATATCATATTGTTAGAAAAATTTCCGTTTCGGTAGCGGAAAAAATTCTTCAGGTTGGAAGCGAGAGATCGACGTTCCTGTAAAAAAATATAATTTCGTACTTCAGGGAACAGCTTCTGAATCGTTTGCCAGGTTAACGGATCGGGCATCTCCGGTTTTTCCCACAACACCACCGTTACTTCCTTCCCGATCTGCGCCAGGGCCTTCCATTCACCCTGATAACATTCCGTTCCGGATGCCGGTTGTAAATTTTTTTCACAACCACCAGGACAAAAAATTGTCAACCGAACTGGCACACCCGAAGCATTCACACCACAACGTTGGGGCTGGTCGGTCACCACCAGCACTCGCTCATCCGCGGCCACATCCGTAAAATACAAATAAGGCAATAACGAATATGGTTTGTGCCAGCTCCCCATCACGCCATTCCCAGGTAATGCTTCATCATTTCGTCCACAATCTGGTGGGCAATTTCTTGCGGCGAACGATCCGTTTTTACCGAAAGCACCGGCAGGTTTTTCAGTGCTTTCTGATAATACTGCTGGAACAGTTGAATCTCCTTGGTATCCAGTTGAGGTTTTCGTTCCACAATTTTATGGGGCTCGTTGTGTAAAAAAACAATCAGATTGGGAGTGGGGAAAAATTTACAAATAAACCACCGCCAGAAGCGAAATTGACGCATGGGCCGTTTTTTATAGATATAGCGAAGGTCGTACACATAGCGGTCTTCCAGTACAATAAAATTCTTGCGGATTCGGGGACGCACCTCCTTCCAGTAACGGTACCACAATTCGGAATACACTGCCGGATAATAGATCCATCCTTTAACAATTCCGAACAGCCATTTTTTCATAATATAAAAATAGGAGCGGGGTTCTAAACCGCGCAGTTTCTGGCGGAAGCGAGCTTTCCAGTCCTCTTTGGGTGGAAAGACATCGTGTTTGTAAACAAAGCGTAACAGGGGTGAGCGGATTTGTCCCCACGGTCCCATGTACACCAGGGTTTGTTTAACCTTCCCGGCTTCGTCCAGGAAATCCTGAACCGCCTGAATAGTAGTGCTTTTACCCGCACCGTCCACGCCCATAAATGCGACATGAATTCCGTAATTTTCCATGAACCAGCGGCGCAGATAGCTCCGGTAAAACCGGCGATAGCGTGTTTTCAGGGAACGGTGTGAGTAAATGCGAATGATGGTGCTGGCACATCGCAACGCCATCACCCGATCCTTCAGGAAACGTTCCGGATTAGCCAGAAAATCATGAAAAATTTCCCGCACTCTTAATGAGGGAATCATCCTGTCCATGTACTCGGGATCAGGCTCGCTGGCAATCAGCTCACGAATGCGCGGCAGATGTTTTTCCTGAAGATATTTTTTGCCAATCAGATTATGAAAAAACAGGTGGAGCAACTCATCCTCCCGGGAAAGATGGTAAAATCCATCCCCATCCCGAACCCGCCGTTCAATGACCGTGGCTGTGTCCAGATATTCAATTCCATCCTGTACCATCTCAAAATGAACGTCAAAAATTTTGAATCGATGATGAATCCAGGCCAGATAAATCATTTTGGCCGGTATGGCCAGATTTCGGCGAGAGAATCCAAACGGAGAGATCAGTTGTTCAAATTGTTTGATATTTTCCGGAAGGATGAGAATATCTAATTCCGAAAGCTTATCATCATCCAGATTCCGATCCCGGAGGACAACATAGGTAACCTGTTCTTGATTCAGTAGTGTTAAAATTTCTGAGAAAATTGAGTTTGCCATATTAACGAGAACCCATCCCACCCTATCGTTTTTCTTAAAAAACGCTTCTAAAAAATAAGGCGATGTTCCAACCGAAGCAATAATTGTGTGATAGCGTCCGGTGCTTCACTGGTTTTTGCTATTGTCGGCATCCGGAAAGTGAAGTTTAGCCTGATCCGTCAGCGCATCAAAATCATTTTTCGAACAGCGGTAAATGATTCCGTTTGCAATTTATAATAATAAATTCCAGAGGCCACCCTTTGTCCGTTCTGGTTTCTTCCATCCCAGCGAAATTCATGAATCCCGGCAGCAAAATCTCCTTCCGCTAAGCGGTAAACCTGTTGACCAACTGCATTGAACACGACCAGAGAGATGTGGCTCCGTTCTGGCAAATGAACACGGATGGTGGTTGTGGGATTAAACGGATTGGGATAATTCTGCTCCAGCTGGAATGTTGTGGGTAGGTTCGCAGAAGTAAAAATTTCGGTACTGCCACCTGGAGGCGGAGGTGGTGTACTACCGAATTGACCAATAAAAGCCAGTGGCAGGACAGAACTGGAATTGGTGGTGATAGCATTAAAATCCGTCTTTTGTTTCAGAAGCAGGTTGCAATTTTGCAGAGCTGCCAGCCAGTATCCTTCCCCGGGCTCCAGTGAGTCAGTCACATAATAACTTTCTGTTTCCACATCGTAACCGTATGTAATCAACACCGATCCATCGGGATTATCGTTTGGATTGGCAAAATCGAGGTGGGTAAACAGAGAACCAATCATATTCCACCCTGCCTGGGGCGAAAGCTCTTTTCGAGAAACCGGTTGTCCGGTAATTTGCTGGGTATGGGGGGTGGAAACGGCAAACCAATAACCTTTTCCCGGAACAATGGTGGTCGTTCCCACATACACACCCGTTGCGGGATCCCATTCATAAGCCACTACCACATTAGGAAACAGGGTGTTCAAATCGTTCGACTCGGTCTCCAGAGGCAGAGAGACCATATACCATCCGCTTTCACTGAAATCGTAGGTAAAGGTTAAATATTCCCGATATTCAACCGTTAAATCCACATCACCACTAAAAATCACCTTGCTGGACTGCCGCATATCCACATCGCTATCCAGCCCCTTCAGTACAAACTCTCCCGTTTCTGGTAGAGCAGTGGAATCCCATTGAATGGTTACCGCCCCACCATCTGTATTCACCACTTTCAGCGCCCAATCAATATCGGTGTCGTAGGGTGAGTCCCAGTAACGAGTATCTTTATACAGATAATATGGAGAACTATCAATATAGAGAGAGACATAAAAATCGGTACCCGGAGAGGTCAGGGTCGAATCCAGCCGGTAGTCGTAATCGTCAGTTGCCTCTGTGTTCCCGGCAATCACCCTCTGCATTGTGGTGGAACCGTAAGTAATAGTAAAGGTAAGTTGCCAGGTATCCCCTTTCTGAACATCAAAAGATTGCGATTGAGAATCCTGGTAATTTCCGGTACCCTGATCATAGACCGTTACTTTCAATGTGTAGGTACCTGTGGACAGAGAAGCGGGAATAGGCAGGGATTCCACAAATGCATCGTTATCGTTGCCGTTAATGGTGAGATATCGGGTAGTGCTGTTTTGTACCATACCTACAGAATCCACAATGCTGGTCACCACCTTTACGTCCTGGGACGATTCATCCGTGTCAATTTCCTCGGTTACCTGCATGGTATCGCCGGAATAATACCAGTTTTGGTCCCGATTTACATAACGGATGGAAGCCGAAACGGTGGAACCACCACTGGGAGAACCGGCCTGGTCACTCCCTTTCAGCGCATAATCGAAGGTCAATACGGATCCATCGTTGGGATAGCAACATCGCTCAAAAAGGTAGTTCTGAGGCCAGGTAACCATATCCCCTGTGGCGTTGTTAAAATAATCCACGATTGCACCATTTTTCTTCAACGCAATCCCGTCCGCTCCCCCATCGAATTTAAAGCCAGATCGGGTAAAATCCGGAGCAAAACCATATTCTGATTGAAATTCGCTTCCATCCCGGGCCAGCACTGCAAACTCATTTGGTCCCAGTGTTCCGCTTAAGCTCTTCGTAGAAGTGGGCGAATTAGCGCCATCATCATAATACGCCAGAGTGTAGTCGGACAAATCCACCGAGGAACTTCCCCGATTCTGAATTTCCACATACGAGGCCAACACATTGGAGTGACTGTGAACTTCCGTAATAATCACATCGTCCACCGGGGTGAAATCCAGAGGCAGATACCGGTACCAGATCTGATTCTGGGTTACGTTCAATCCGGTAACCAGCAACCCGCTACTGGCACTTATCTGAAGATAAGTTGCGTTTACATCATTAAAAATATCATCTCCATTTTCAATCAGTGTAATCCAATCTTCGCTCTGAACGTCCTGTAAATTATCTTTATCCAGCACGGCATAACCGATTCGGTCGTTTACCGTGGCAAACACATAGAGTTCGTCAGTCGTTTCGTTTACCGTTAGTGCGGGTCGGGTGGTATTGCCGGGTTCGTGATCGTATAACTCCACTTTCGACCAGGAGCCACTATTGCTCCGTTTGAACAGGGTAAAATGAGGGGTACTACTGGAAATCGAGCCCCATTTTATTATTCCGTAAAGATTGTTATCCAGATCTCGAACCATACACACATGGTTGTCCGACTCCGGGGGATCGGGTAGTGTTTCCTCGTCCCAATTTGATAAATTGGTGGGATCATCCGAATCTTTCAACTTCAGGAAGAACACATCACCGTGGGCATCTTCCGAGACCATAACACCCATATATCCGTCACCGTTGTATTCAAAACTCACCGCATCCGCCAGACCGCTGCTCTTACTCATATCTCGAATTTTAATGGCAGAACTCAACCAGGTTACCCCATCATCCTGGGAATAAGTCATCCACAACGCACTATCGTGGACAGAAAAAACGAACAGGTCGCCATCCAGCGCGCGGGAAAGCACGGGTGGTTCATTTTTCGTACCGCTGGAAGCCCCCGGAACGTCATGGGGAAATCCGCTATCCAGATTCCAACTTCCCCCATCATAACTATATCGATAAATTCTTTCCGGAATGGGAAACAGAATATATAGTTTATGATTGAGGGCATCCAGAACCAGGTCCGGAGTACGCTGAGAGGTAAACTCATCAATTGATCGCACCGTACTCCAGGTATTGCCATCGAACTTGAAGATGTACCAATTAGAATAAGAAGTGTTAAAAAATACGCCCCACCAGTAGCCATCGAACCAGACAATTTTACTCTGATTATGCCGTAGAAACGGTCCCTTGGTATTGGGAATCGCTGCTCCACTTTTGGGGGAAGCCCAACTCAGTGAAAAAAGCAGCAATGTGCTTAACAGAAAAAAAAGGGTTCTCTGTTGCACAACGTTCTCCTCACAAATTTCCATAACGACCTTCAATTGCTCCGCTATGTACACCAAAATGTATTCCGAGTGTCGGTAAACCCGTTAGAGGAACGCATCAATTGGGTACCCATACTGCTATTTTCAGAAGTTTTTGAACCATTTACTCAGGAAATCTTTCACCAATATTTACAGATATCAGCCACAGAACCCACTCTGAACAATTTCGGTGCATCTCACCTATGTAATTCAGAACAATAGCAAATTATAACAATAATGTAGGGGTGATTGAATGGGTTAAATCACAAAATAAACAAAAGTAAATAAATAATGTTCGGTTCAAATACGGGGCATGCTATTCTACCCGGTTATTTTAAACAAAACAATTTTTTACCGAACCAGGACAACTTTCTGCGTAAAAGTCAGATTCTGATACCGCACCACCACCAGATAAATCCCGCTGGCCACTGCCCGGTGCTGATGGTTCTCTCCATTCCACACCACAGCATGATTGCCAGCCGCCAGGTAGGTATCCATTAAATTTTGTACCAACCGTCCGGAGAGATCAAAAATTCCCACACGCACCCGTCCCGAAGCAGGCACCTGAAATTGTATTCGTGCCCGACTGTTGAACGGATTCGGATAGACCGGTTGCAGAGTAAATCGGGTAATTTCCGGAATCCGGATTTCCCGAGAGACTCCATACTGATGCACGGTTCCATCAAAATCCTGGCTGGCTAACCAATAAACGTACTCTTTACCAGGGGATACCCGGTCATCCAGGTACGAATACCATTGCCCGAATGGGTTATTCCCCATCCCCGGAACAGTGGCAATTAATTGAGCGGAAGCCCCTTCTTTCATCTCCTTCCGGTAAATTAAGAACCGATCGTTTTCCACTTCGGATGCGGTTTCCCATTCCAGACGCACAGCATGGCCTTCCAGAGCAATCTGAAAAGTTAGCAGGGTAACTGGCAGGGACTGATCGTTTTCGCCACCCGGAGTTCCGTCCTGATTGGAACCCATCGCCCAGTAATCCTGCCCCACAATGGTGCCGTCATTTTCCGTGTCATCGCGGTAAAACAGCAGATTGGAATTCCATTCGCTTAGCAAACCACCTACCTGATTGAACTGATCCACCAGCACTTCTGCCCGGGAAACATCTTTATAAAGTCCAATTCCATCCCGTCCGCCATCAAATAGAAAATCCGCATCTTCCGCATCGGGATAAAAGCCATATTCATTGTAAAATGCGGATCGGTCGCGCGCCAGCACCCAGTAATCATTCTCCAGCAAAGTCCCGGAGAGGGAATAACTACCCGTTGCAATGGAGGAATTGTTATTGAAATACTTCAGGGTGTAGTCTGCCAGATCAATCGGGCTATTTCCACGGTTGTACAATTCAATATAGGAAGCATCAAGATTGGATTTGCTATGGATTTCGCTGATTATCAAATCATCTGCCCAGGAATAGGAAATATTGAGCACATTGTACCAGATGTTATCCTGGGTAACATTTAATCCACATACCAGAATTTCGCTGGAGCTGTTTTGTTGCTGGTAAGATACCGAGACGTTATTAAACTCATCGCTTCCGTTATCAATAACCACACTCCAATCTCCACTGCTAATGGAAGAGGGATTTTCTTTGGAGGTGACCGCTCGTTCAATTTTCGAATCCACCGTCGCAAATATTTCAACCAGATTGTTAATTTCATCCACGCACACAGCCGGACGAGTATCATTGGAACCATCGCTATAAATTTCGTAATCGCTCCAGGTGCCAGTGTCGCTGCTGCGTTTATACAGAACAAAGGTGGCAGTTTCTCCGGTGCCCAGTTTCACCACCGAGAATAAATTCCCATCCAGATCGCGTGCCATGCTTACGTGGTTATCCGAATGGTAACTTCCCGGAAGGCTCTCTTCCACCCAACTGGAACTTTGAGAAGGATCATCTTCATCGGCAATGCGGAAAAATCGATAATTCTGACTGGAATTCTCCGCTACAAAAATCCCCATGTAATTTTTGCCATTCCAATAAAATGAGCTGGCATCCACCAATCCGGAGCTTACCGCGCTGGAGGTACCGATGATGTAAGGGGAGCTATTCCAGCTCACCCCATTATCGCTGCTGTGGAACACCCGCACTTCATAATCAGTCATATAGCTGATGAACAGATCACCGTCTCTGGCCTGAGCAAAGCATGGCGGTTCATTTTTCGAGACATCGGTTAAACCGCTAATACTTACCGGAAAACCGGAATCCAATTGCCAGGTGTTGTTACTCCAGGAAAAACGATATAATTTTCCGGCTAAAGGAAACAATATATACAATTTACGATTCAGAGCGTCCACCAGCATATCCGGCACTCTCGTTCCGCTGTATTCCAGTCCCTGAATACTGCTCCAGGAAGAACCATCATATTTCATTAACGTCCATACCGGACCGGTCAATGGTACAATAGAATACCAATCCCCCTGAAACCAGACCATTTTGCTTTCGTTACTGCGCAAATACTCATCGTGGGAACTATTTGGAATCACCGAACCCGTGGCCCCCACCCAGAGTGGAAGCAATAAAAGCCAGAAAACCCCCAGACGTTTCATAATTGTTATTCCGGAATTTTAAATTGTCCTTATTGTTGGGATAATATACAAAGAATCAAAAGGGAAACAAAGAACGGAGATCACTTTCCGGTTCTTTCTTAAAAAAATAGGCCAGGAACAAATCGCGAAAGTTAGGCAGCCGAGCATAATTTTTCTACTTCATCAGTAAATGGAGGTTCGGGAGAGATTACCCGATGCAACAAAGCGTCCGTCGACAAAGCACCACCCTGGCTGCCCGTACCGGATTACTAACTTTCCCAATGGTAACCGGGACGAAACCTACCCGATTCACTCGGTAAACAAAAAATTTTTAGCTGCATTTAAAGTTTATGCATTGATTTCTTTCATCTCCCTTTCAATCCAATTTGGCTTTACAATCCATTGCCTTTTACCCCATTTTCCCTGTCCCCGTGTTAAAGCCCCTAAACTCCCCGAAAACGTTTTTGATATTTAACTTGACATTTTTAGCTTTTTCATTAAAATTTTATAACAAATGAGGAAAAATAAAATTCCATGCGAGAATAAGGAGGCAAAATGGCGGATTTAACGGTGGATTTTCTGGGATTTCAATTAAAAAATCCCATTATTGTGAGCAGCAGTACATTAACGCAGAATGTGGAGGGGATTCAGGAAGCGGAACAGGCAGGAGCCGGTGCGGTGGTCATGCGTTCGCTCTTTGAGGAAGCCATTCGTGAGGAAATGGACCAACATGGAGATGAAACCTGGAGTTCTCATCCGGAAGAATACGAATATGTCATCCATGAACTCTCTATGCAATATGGCGCCAACCATTACCTGGAAATTATTAAAGAGGCCAAATCCAAAGTCAACATTCCCATTATTGCCAGCATCAATTGTCAGACGCCGAAATGGTGGGTAAATTATGCCAGACAGATTGAGGCGGCCGGGGCTGATGCCATTGAGTTAAATCTGTCCATGATGCCCATCGATCCCGGTCTGACACCGCAGGACATTGAAGAGGAGTTTATTTCCATTGTTCGGACTGCACGGGAAACCGTGCAAATTCCCTTATCGGTAAAAATTGGCTGCCAGTTTACTTCCCTCAGCCGGTTTGCCAACCAGATTTGTGGCGCCGGTGCATCGGCGCTGGTGCTGTTTAACCGCTTTTATCAACTCGATATCGACATCAATGAGATGAAAGTCACCGGACGAAATCCCTACAGCCATCCCGACGAACTTCACCGTTCCCTGCGCTGGGTTTCGGTACTCTACAATCGGATCAACTGCGATCTGGTCGGAAATACCGGAATTCACGATGGAGCGGCCTTAATTAAATTTTTATTGGCCGGCGCTCAGACCGTGGAAATTGCCTCAACCATCTACCTGAATGGTTTCTCCCGAATTCAGGAAATGCTCCGGGAACTGGAAGAGTGGATGAATCAAAAGGGTTATCAAAAGCTATCGGACTTCCGGGGTATGCTTAGCCTGAGCAAACAAAAAGATCCGGAAATGTACGAACGACTTCAGTACATCCGCGCACTGGCCGATTTGCACGATTAGATACCGTTTCTCGAAAACCCCTCTCGAAAATACGGGAGGGGCTTTTTCGTTACATAGAATTTAAACAGCCTTGTTCCAGAAATTTCGAAAATCACCCAATTATTCATTATCTCGTAAATACTTTCAAGAAAGGTGGAATTTTATATTTCCCTTGATAAAATTTTCTCCATTATTTATTTTGAAACCGTTCTAAAGCAATATTTGTGAGAATGTTTCATATTTAACAGATTCAAATTCATCGGAATTTTTAACAACGAGGTGAAATATGGGTGGAAAAGTCCTTGATAAACATTTAGTGGTGATTAATCCGGAGCTATGCAAGGGATGCGGAATATGCATCGACGCATGCCCCCAGGATGTATTAAAATTCCACGAAAAGTTCAATTCCAAAGGTTACCATTACGCATACTATATTGGCGAGGGTTGTACCGCCTGCAATGTCTGTTTCTATGCATGTCCCGAACCCGAAGCCATTGCGGTGTATAAGAAGGGACATGTACTGGAAGAAACCGAGGAGGTAGCATAACTATGGCAAAAGAACTCTTAAAAGGAAATTATGCAGTCGTAAAGGGAGCAATATTAGCCGGTTGTCGGCTTTATTTTGGATATCCCATTACCCCCGCTTCGGAAATTGCCGAGGCAGCATCCTATTATTTACCCATGGTGGGTGGAACCTTTATTCAGGCGGAAAGTGAGGTGGCTGCCATTAACATGCTGTACGGGGCAGTGAGTGGTGGTGTACGCGCCATGACTGCTTCCTCCAGCCCTGGCATTAGCCTGAAGCAAGAGGGAGTTTCTTACGCCGCCGGTGCGGAACTCCCTATTGTGGTCGTGGATGTGGTACGCGGTGGGCCGGGTCTGGGAAATATTGCCCCGGAACAGAGTGATTATAATCAGATCGTCAAAGGGGGTGGCCACGGAAATTACAAGAACATCGTTCTGGCACCCAACAGTGCTCAGGAAATGTGCGACCTGACCATGCTGGCTTTCGATCTGGCATTCAAATACCGCAATCCCACTTTTGTGCTCACAGACGGATTCATCGGTCAGATGATGGAACCGGTGGAATTCCCCGAACCTCGCACCGACTTCCCCCGGGAAGATTGGGCACTCTACGGAGATGCGGAAAGCAAAGAAAATCTGATCAGCTCCATCTACCTGGACCCTGATGAGTTAGAAGCCCACAATCAGAAGCTTCAGGACAAATATGCACTGATTCAGGATAAAGAAGTGCGATACGAAGCTTACCATCTGGATGACGCTAAATTTGTGCTGATGGGCTACGGAATCGTTTCCCGGATGCTTCGTTCGGCAGTGGATCACCTCCGCAAGGAAGGGTTAAAAGTTGGAATGTTACGTCCCATTACCCTTTTTCCCTTTCCCTGGAAGGAGATAAAAGAACTGGCCGATCGTGGTGCGGCGTTTCTGGTTTCGGAAATGAGCAACGGGCAGATGGTGCAGGACGTTCGACTGGCCACCGAAATGAAAGTTCCGGTGTATTTCTACGGTCGAATGGGTGGAAACGTACCCACCACCGAAGAATTAATTGAACAGGCAAAAATTCTTTACCAGAAATCGTGAGTATAGACGAGAGGTGATAACATGGCAAAAACAGCATGGGTAAAATCGAAAGCTTTTTATGATGAATATTTCCGGAATCCCAACCCGGACAAGAAAAGCACACACTACTGTCCGGGATGCGGCCACGGAAATGTGCATAAATTCATTGCCGAAGCACTGGAAGATTTTGGCGTTATCGATCGCTCCATCATTATCAGTCCGGTAGGTTGTAGTGTGTTTGCCTATTACTACTTCGACACGGGTAACATTCAGGCGGCACATGGTCGAGCGGCAGCTGTGGCAACCGGTATCAAGCGCGCGCATCCCCACAGCATTGTCATCAGCTATCAGGGTGATGGCGACCTGGCTGCCATCGGAACGGCAGAGATGATTCATTCCGCCAACCGCGGCGAAAACATCACAGTCATTTTCATCAACAATGCCATCTACGGAATGACCGGGGGTCAAATGGCTCCCACTACCCTGCCGGGTCAGCGCACCACCACCACTCCCCGGGGTCGGGACATCCACAACGAAGGATATCCTATTCGGGTGTGCGAACTGCTCAATTCCCTGGAAGCACCGGTGTACCTGGAACGAGTGGCACTCTACGATGTAAAAACACGCGCCAAAGCACGCATGGCTGTACGCAAAGCCATTAAATACCAGATCGAAGGTAAGGGCTTTTCGCTGGTGGAAGTGCTCTCCCCCTGCCCTTCCGGCTGGAAAATGGATCCGGTGGACTCCCTGCGCTGGATTGAACAGGAAATGACCAAAGTCTTCCCGTTAGGGGTGTTCCGCGATTACGGCAAGGAACGAGAATCGTTCTTTGTGGAGAAAAAGGAACCCAGCAAAGAGGAAATTAAAGAAGCACTGGGTATTACCCAATTACGCGAACAACAGCTTCCCCGGTCCAATCCCGATCCGCAATTTAAGAATCCGCAGGTTAAAGCAGCAGGCTTTGGCGGACAGGGAATCCTGTTGTTAGGTCTGGGAATTGCTCAGGCGGGAATGCTGGAAGGATATAACGTCTCCTGGATTCCCTCCTACGGTCCGGAAATGCGTGGCGGAACCGCCAACTGTCACGTACATGTGTCCGAAGAACCGGTAGGCTCGCCGCTGGTACCCAACCCCACCGTACTCATCGCCATGAATCGTCCCTCTCTGGAACGCTTCGAAAAAGATGTGCAACCCGGCGGCCTGATTATCTACGACTCCTCCCTGATCGATATTGAACCCTCCCGCAAGGACGTGGAAGTGATGGCAATTCCGGCCACCAAAATGGCTGACGAGCTGGGCAATACCCGCGTGGCCAACATGATCGTGCTGGGTGCTTTCGTGGGTTACACCAACGCCCTGAACAAAGAAACCGTCATCCAGACGCTGGATTACATCATTTCCCGAAAACGGCTCATCGAAATTAACCAGAAAGCGGTGGAAGAGGGATTCAAATTCGGACAGGAATTACGGAAAAAGAAAGCAAATTAAACGTTCTGGCACGATTTATCTTTCTCATTCAATTTCAACCGGCGAGGGGCTCAGGCCCCTCGCTTTTTTATTTTTGAAAAAGATGCCTCTCATTTTTACAAGATTTGAGAAATAATTCACACTATAAAACAAAATCATCGATTTATAGCACACACAACTTATTGTGTATTAATAAGTTATAAAATTTTACAAATTATGCACCATCTGGAACAGAATTTGTACAACTTTCATATAAAGAGTGGACTTGAAATAACGGAAGGGTTCTGGAATGAAAGTAACCAAATTGCCCAAAAAACACGTCAACGAATTTCTCACCAGCTTGCAAAATTATGGCGAGGTCATTATCCCCAAAGAGAAGAAGGAACATCCCGGGGTCTATTATTTCGATGTGATGAATTCCCCGGAAGAGATGGCCTGGAACTACCTGCGCACCATTGTGCCACCGAAAAAATACTTCCATAAACCCAAAGAAGTCATCCTGAAATACGACAAAGAAAAAGGGTACCAGGAAGTGATTGAAGATGGGGATAAAAAACGGATTTTATTTGGCCTGCATCCCTGCGATATCCACGGTATCAAGATTCTGGACGTCGTATTTAACCAGACTTTTATGGACCCGTACTACTATACTCGCCGACAAAATACAGTGATTATCGGGCTCAGTTGTATTCCCGACGAAAAATGTTTCTGCAAATCCATGCATACCGATTACACCGAAGATGGTTTCGACCTGTTCCTTTCCGACATCGGGGAAGATTACCTGGTGGCGGTCGGTACCAGTCTGGGAGACGATCTGGTGACCGAGCGCGGCCATCTATTCACCGAAGTGGAAGAGAAAGACCGCTTAAAATATCTGGAATTCCGCAAAAAACGGAACCAGAGTTTTCGTCTGTCGCTGGACATCGACGACTTGCCTTACATCCTGGACCTGGAACAGAATAGCCCCATCTGGGAGGAGCTGGGAAACCGCTGCCTGACCTGCGGAAGTTGTTCCATGGTCTGCCCCACCTGCTACTGCTTTAATATATACGATGAGCTGAATCTGGACATCAAAACCGGGGTCCGGGTCAAACAGTGGGATTCCTGCCTGTTTAAGGATTATGCTCTGGTAGCCGGGGGGCACAACTTCCGGGCGAACCGGGCAGAAAGGGTAAAAAATCGCTACTACCATAAACAGTTTCGCATGGTGGAACAATACGGTAAACCCAGCTGTGTAGGCTGCGGACGATGCATTGACGCCTGCCCGGCGGGCATCGACGTGGTTGAGGTACTGACTAAAATCAGAGAGGGAAGCTATGTTAGCAACTAAAACAGACCATACCTGCGCGCATCATCAATTGAATTCCAATCCTTACAAACCGGAACTGGCGCGCATCATCAGTATCGATCCCATGGTGGAGGATACTTACCTGTTCCGGTTTCGCTTCGAAAACGCTGAATTGAACAATCGGTTCACTTATAAACCGGGGCAATTTATGGAGCTGTCCGTGCTGGGAGTCGGAGAATGTCCCATCTCCATCTCATCCACCCCCTCGCGGCCGGGGATCATCGAGATGGGAATTCGCCGCGTGGGACGGGTGACCAACGCTCTGTATCGGTTAAAACCCAACGATCTGGTGGGACTGCGCGGACCCTACGGAAACGGTTTTCCCATGGAGAAAATGCGCGGTCAGAATCTACTAATTGTCGCTGGCGGGCTGGGGATGGTACCCCTGCGCTCTGTGCTGTTATACGCGCTGGACAACCGTCACGATTACGGCCGCATCATTCTGCTGTACGGAACCCGCTATCCGGATTATTTCCTCTTCCGCAGCGAGCTGGAAGCACTCTCTCTGCGTTCCGATTCGGAATGCCATTTAATCGTAGAAAAGCCACGGTTATCCGAGAATACCCCGGAATGGCGGGGGAAATTTGGGGTGGTAACCGACCTGTTCGACGAAATTCAAGACCTGGATGTGAAAAACTCCTACGCGCTGGTGGTGGGACCACCGGTTTTCTACCGCTTTGTGTTACAGAAATGCCTGGACATGGGTTTTTCTAAGGACCGCATTCTAATGTCCCTGGAACGAAGGATGGAGTGCGGTATCGGAAAATGCGGACACTGCGAAATTGGTAACAAAAAGGTGTGCACGGACGGTCCCGTGTTTACCTACTGGGATGTGATGAATTTACCGGAAATGATATAGGAGGCAACTATGAGTAAACCTAAAATTGGAATTTTCGGATTGACCTCCTGCGCCGGGGACCAGCTGGTCATTTTAAATTGTGAGGATCAGTTGCTCGACCTGGCCAATGCAGTGGATATCCGGGACTGGGAGATGGCGAAAAGCGACAACGATGAGGAATGCGATTTAGACATTGCCCTGGTAGAAGGTTCCGTGGCGCAGGTTCGGGACATAGAGACGCTGAAAAAAATTCGCCAGCGGGCAAAAATTCTGGTGGCGCTGGGCACCTGCGCGGTATGGGGCGGAATTCCGGCCATGAAAAATGAAGTTCCCCGCGAGGTGATGTTAAAAGAAGTGTATGGCGATCAGGTTAACTTTATCGAAAGTAACGCTGCCCAGCCGCTCAGCTCATTCGTGAAAGTGGATTTCAATTTACCCGGCTGCCCCATCGAAAAGGACCAGTTTCTGAAAATGATGGCTTCGTTCATCCATGGCGATATGCCGGAAATCCTGAACTTTTCCGTGTGCAGCGAATGCAAAATGAAAGAAAACGTATGCCGGATTGTGCATAAAGGCGAAGTATGCTGCGGACCGCTGACCGTAGCCGGGTGCGGGGCACGATGTCCCTCACACAATGTTCCCTGCTCCGGCTGCCACGGTCCCATCGAAGAGGTGCACTACGATGCAGAAGTAAAGATGTTCAAACGCCAGGGGATTCAACCGGAGGAGATTATCCGGAAAATGCAAGTATTCGCTGCACCTGCCTGGATGCCGGAAAAATTTATGAAGGAGATTCAACATGAAAATCAATAAAAAAATTTCCATAGAGCACCTGGGACGCGTGGAAGGCCATGGGGGCATCCACGTGGAAATTGAAAACGGGAAAATCACCAAAGTCAACATGGATATTTACGAAGGCTCCCGTTTTTATGAGGAGCTCATCGTGGGCAAGCATTACGAGGAAGTGGCCGGTATCGTCAGCCGCATTTGCGCCATCTGCTCAGCCGATCATTTGCTGGCCTCTCAGATGGCCACGGAAAAAGCATTTGGCGTGGAAGTCAGTCGCCAGACGTACCTGTTGCGCGGCCTGCTTTTGCACGGTTCAATGATTGAGAGCCATGCACTGCATGTATATGCGCTGGCACTGCCGGATCTGCTGGGATTCGACGGGGTTATCTCCATGGCGGCCAAATATCCCCGCGAAGTCTCCATTGCCCTGAGCCTGAAAAAATTGGGCAACACCATCCAGGAACTCATTGGCGGACGCGCCATTCATGCAATTAATCCGGTATTAGGCGGATTTGGTGTGGTGCCAACCCCCCAACAACTTCGCGATTTGAAAGAACAATTGCAGAAGGGATTAGAAGATGCACTGTTGACTGTCGATCTGTACGAGTCCCTGCTACCGCTGCCGGATTTTGCCGATTCGCCCACCATTTACACCGCACTGGAACCCCGGGAGCCGCGCTACAGCTATCTGGGCGATATCATCCAGACCTCTCTGGGCGACCGTTTTCCGGTGGAAGACTATCGCAAAGTGTGCCATGAGCGGGTGGTTTCCCATTCCACCGCCAAACAATCTCTGTTTGCCAACAAACCGTTCATGACCGGCGCCCTGGCCCGTTTGAATCTGAATCACAAGCATATTAAAGGAAAAGCGCGGGAAGTGATGGAGCGGCTGCTCCCGAATCTACCCACGACCAATATTCTGCACAACAACACCGCTCAGTTGATTGAACTCATTCATTCCATCGAGCGAGCGCTGGTGTTAATTGACTATCTGTTAGAAGAGGGCATCCGACCCGAGCCGCCGGTAAAAATTGTACCGCGTGCAGGGCGCGGAGTCGGTGCCATTGAAGTACCGCGCGGAACCCTTTACCATGCTTACGAATACGACGAAAACGGCATTCTGATAGAAGCGGATGTGATTACCCCCACCGCACAAAATCTGGCCAATGCGGAAAAAGACCTGCGCACCGCGGTGGAGAATCTAATGAACGCTGAGGAGGAACAACTCCGCCTGAGCCTGGAAATGGTGGCTCGTGCTTACGATCCATGCATTTCCTGTGCTGTCCATCTGGTGGATTTAACCATAAAATAAGACTCATAGGAGCCTCCTGCCCTACTCCACGTGAAAACCCTGCCGATTGGCAGGGTTTTCTTTTTTTTACCCGGGGAGAGGAGCACTTCGCCTGACCCAATTACCACTCGACTGGGTTTCCGGATTCCACTCCGGATTGACTTTTCGCCCGAATAAATTGGTTAATTGAGTAATTAAGCAATTATTTTATTATTTACTTGACTTTTAAAAATAGTTGTTTAAATTATAAGCGCTTGCTAAAATATTAGCAAGCAGAAAATATTTGTAATTTTACATATATATTTTTTGTAATATTTAGTGAAATTTTTATTTTGTATAACGCATTATTCTTAATATTGATAAATAATTAACGATTTAACCGAGAATCTCTGGTAAAAAATTACTGTGAATCCGGTGAACAAACATTCGGTCTCAAATACTTCCTCTCCCCCGCTGATGGTGAAACCAAACCGCACCTGCGATGTTCGGTTCTCCCAACCCATTTTTAGCGAGCTACCCTATCGAAACCATCTACTCCCCCTGAATTACTTCGCCCGCTGGAGCGACATCGAATGGTTCCTGCAGAATTCACCTTCGCCACAGAAAAACCACGTGGAAAGGACATTTTTTAAGGAGAGAATTTCTCTCCTGCAGGGATGTCAATGATTGTTTTCATTCAGCAGTAACCGGGAATCCAGTTTTCCCGGACAAAAGCATCGTTCCCGTAAGATTCGACCAGGGAAACGGTGCTACCGATTGGCCACGGAAAATATTCCTGAACCTTCTCACTTCCTGTAAGTGAGGGGGCGGAGCCGTGCCCGGAGGCATAACGACACACCTCCTTTTATGATGACACCAAAGATGAAATGAGGTTTTTCCCATGTTTATTATTGAGGAACAGGAGCTAAAAATTAGCTTACAACGATGGAACCGGGATACACCTTTTTTCGCTCCGGTTCAGGAAAGGTGGGTGTCCGGCTACCAAAAATTTGCTCAGGGGGAATGGCAACCGGAGCATTTCACGGTTCCTGCCATTCGTGATGCTTTACCGCTCAAAAGTCTCTTCTTCCCACCCTTCCAAAAAGTAGCGGAGTATCCCTCCCGAAACCGTCAGATAACTGAAGTAGAAGGGATGGTGATTCTGTTTCCCAAATCATGCGATCTGCAGGCATTAAAGATTCTGGATAAAGTGTTTGCGGAAGGGGATTATCCTGACCCGTACTACATGCAAGCACGAAGAAAACACATCATTGTCGCGACGGATTGTACCCTGGCAGGAGAACACTGTTTTTGCACATTGATGAATTCCCAACCATTTCCGAAGGACAATTTCGATCTAAATATCACTCCGCTGGACGGGGTGTATCTGATTGAAACAGGTTCTGCCACCGGAAAACAAATTCTGGAAAAATATTTTCAGCATCTCCAGCCAGCTTTACCGAAACATTTAAAACAACGAGACCGGCTGCGGGAGCGCATCACCCGCAGCGTTCAGGAACACAATCAATCGTTCAAATATTATCAAACCCATCAGCAGGCAATTGAGAAACACCTGGATTCGGATATCTGGGAATACCTCTCCCGAACCTGCGTGGAATGCGGCATTTGCACACAAATTTGTCCCACCTGCCATTGCTTTTTACTATACGATCAGCCAGCAGGGAAACGGTACGAACGCATCAAAGTGTGGGACTCCTGCTTCTTTGCCGGATATGCCCGAATGGCCGGGGGACTAACCCCGCGTCTGCGGCTGGCTGACCGGTTCAAAAATCGGTTCTATCATAAATTCGATTCTTTTGTAACAAATTTCGGGACGGAAGCCTGTACCGGGTGCGGGCGGTGCGTGGAAGGCTGCATGGGCAACATCGACCTGCGCGAAGTGTTGATGGAACTGGAAAAACGCGTGGTGTTGAAAGAAAACATCGATCTGAATTAAAATGGCAATCTACAGAAAAGGATTGTCAGGAGCAGCCATTCCTTTCAGAAAGCCAAACCAGATATTTCTGATAATCTCTTTTGCAGGAAACACAAAACTCCTAAAAAGACAGTCATTGCACATTATACCTTTTCTCCGCATTTCTTATGCCTATATGCCCATTATAACCTTTTGCTCTTATTTCCCATTCTACAACCGATTTCAATTCTTCACCCATAGATAAAACCCGGATTTCATCATGGAAAATATTTACCTGCCTCTGGAAGCAAAAGTCCTGGATGTGATAACCGAAACGCCAACCATTAAAACACTGGTTCTGAAACCGGAACAGCCCATTCCATTTCGAGCCGGTCAGTTTATGCAACTAACCATCTATGGTGTGGGTGAAGCCCCTTTCACCCCTTCTTCTTCTCCCCATCAGACCGAGCAGATGGAAATCACCATTCTTAAAGCGGGCCGGGTAACAGCAGCGGTGCATCGGTTGCAACCCGGCGATACCGTGGGTTTGCGCGGGCCGTTCGGTAAAGGCTATCCGCTACAAAAATTCTACGGAAAAGATATGGTGATCGTTGGCGGCGGAGTGGGACTGGCACCATTGCGCGCCCTGTTGTTTGCCATGTTCCACGATCTGGACAAATTCGGAAAAATTCTCATCAAATACGGAGCCCGTAACCCTTCTGAGCTCAGTTTCCGCCGATTTTATCAGGAATGGCAACAACTCCCCAACGTCGAGCTGGATATTACCGTGGATCAGCCAGATGAACACTGGCAGGGTAAAGTAGGACTGGTGACTGAACTTCTGAACAACCTGCCCATCAATCTGGATAATGCTTATGCAGTAAGCTGCGGACCGGAGATTATGCTGAAATTTGTTACCATCAAACTCATCAGTGTGGGATTTAAGCCGGAACAAATTTATCTTTCCATGAACCGGAATATGAGCTGTGGTATGGGGATTTGTGGTCGCTGCAACATTGGTCCCTACTATTTGTGTAAAGACGGGCCAGATATGAACTACGCGGACATTATGCATTATCCCGATGTATTCGGATAACCCGGTTTTTCACCTCTCAATCGAATTTTTGAGATTTCATCACCAATATAACGGAAATGGCCATGACAGACACTTTTTCGCAGAATTTCCATGGGGATAAACAAGACTACCTGGTTACCTGTCCTTTCTGTGCCGTTGGATGTCGGTTCAAATTTCTGAAAGGCAGAGAGGAGGTTGTTTTTTCTCCACGCACCATCCATGAGCTGGATTACGATTACCAGAATCTGGTGAACCAGGGTTCTTTATGTCCCCGGGGACATTTTGCTTTCGAACTGCTTTCCCATCCCGGGCGATTGGGTGAATCGTTTTACCGGGGGAATGGGCGGCTCACCGCAGAAATTCCCGAGCTTATTTTCCAGCAAATTGCCAGGGAACTGGCCAGCACCCGCCAAACTCATCCGCTGGCTATACTTTTAGACCCCATGCTTTCGCTCCACGACCTGCGTAGTCTGATTGACCTGGCCAGGAATCTGCAGATACAGGCTGTGGATATTGCGGCGCCCCTGGATCGTCATCTCTTCCGCGCCATGTACCAGCTTCCCGACGGTTTCCCGCGCCTGAACGACATCCGGAAAATTGCTCGAGCCAGGGTGATTTTCTGTGTGGGAGATGTGTTTACCAAACAGCCCGTGCTCAGCAAACACATCCTTAAATCCAGATATGCGCTGCGCACCAACCGCTTACTTCACATTAACCCTCTGCCGTCCCGCACCAGCTGGTTTGCCAATCAGTTTATCCAGAGCCTTCCTCACACCGAACCGTTGATTCTGGGCAAAATCTTACTCACACTTTTGCAAGGCTGCGATTTCCGCCAGATTAGCGAAACGCAACGCATGGTTCAACAGATTCTGGAACGGGAGCTGGAGCCTCTGGCCGACCAACTCCTGAGTGATCATCGGCAGGCAATTGCGCAGATCTCCGAAACACTGCGGCAGAGCACCGATGCTGTCATCTTCTATTCCACCCACCTGTATAATGCCGCCACCTCTTTTTTAAACGGCACGCTGTGTGCGCTTATTGCCCAGCTTATCAGGGCCAGCTTCGTGCCTCTTTATACGGATAGCAACATCGAAGCGCTGGAGGTGCTGAGCCAGGAGGTATATCCGGAGTTGCATCTGGGTTCCCGAAACCTGCTTCCCCACATATTGCAGGGAAAATTCGACTACGTATGGGCCGCAGGCTGGAATCCTGACCGGCTCTTTCCGGGCAACATAAACTGGCCGAAAGGCACTCGATGGATTTTATCCTCCATGGTACAAACGGAAACGGAACTTCCGGTAATCGCATTGCTCCCCCAGGCACATCCTTTTGAACAGGCGGATTTGCGTATGAGCTTCCTGCCGCATCAATTCATCGGTTCAGAACCGGTGATTTCGCCACCCGGTAACGCACAGCAGCTTTCGCTATTTGCCCTGCTCTTCCATCAAAAGCTGGTGGCACAGAAAATTCGTTTCTCCGCCCCCGAAATTCGGGACACTGAAAAAAGTTTTTCCACTTTATTTGAAGAAGAACTTCATTACTATCTGGATAAAATTTCCCGGTTAAATATTTCCGGGCAAGCATTGTGGCTTATTCCGCGGGATCATGTGGCGCATTATCGGGACGGCGAACTTACCCGCTTTGCTTCCTGGGCACAAAAGGATTGCGACGACAGGCAGTTAGAAATTAGCTGGAATGTGGCCGGGACGTACCGATTGCGTCAGAATCAGGCGGTTCAGGTCTCGGCCAGTGAAACGGAAACAGTGCTGATTGCTCGTCCTCAACCCTCGCTGCCAGACCACCTCATCATTCCCTATGCCCACGTACCGGAAGTCCGAAAGCTAATGTCCGGAGAAATCGCTCCGCACAACTCTGAATATTATTTCTGGTGCCCCCGGGCGCATCTGCAACCTATTTAATTCTCCCGCCATTTCGCTGGAAACCGTCAGGAGTTGATTGTATGGCGAAAATAGAAAAACGCATCGTGGTGAATCTGGACCTGTGCATTGGATGCCGGAGTTGTTCAGCAGCCTGCCACTACGGGCATCTCAACCAGACTAACCTGGTATCCGGAATGGTGGCAGACATTGCCATCATTCCTTCCAACTGCCGGCACTGTTTAAATCCCGCCTGCGTGGCGGTGTGTCCCACGGGAGCGTTGTTTCAGGACGAAAACGGTTATGTACGGCGTTCCAACCTGTTGTGCATCGGGTGTCGTTCCTGCTCCCTGGCATGTCCGTTTGGAGTGATTGGCTATGAATTCACCCGCCACGTGGCGCCCAAATGCGACCTGTGCATCGACCGGGTGGAAGCAGGCAAACTGCCTCGCTGCGTCTCCGCCTGTACCAGTGGTGCCCTGCAATTCGTGGACCTCACCCCGGAAAGCATTCCGGAAACAGTAATCGGCGGCCGCGTGCTGGCTCATTCCAAAGTCCGTCGTGCGTAAAAATCTGAAAAGCATCCATCACATTTGAGCGTAACGGATTTGTGCTTTTTGGGCCTATCCTTTATTAATCAACCAGCCAGGTACCTTTATCGGGAAAGGAGTCATCCATGATTTGTCCCATTTGCAAAACCGAAAATCCGGATGATCATAATTACTGCAAGGAATGCGGTGCCGCTCTGAAAAAAGAGCTGGAAGATTACCAGCGAAAGCTTCAGAAAGCCACTGCGCTGGAGAGTGACGGAAAAATTGAAGAAGCAGTGGAAACCTTTCTGGAAGCGGATAAAATTAAGCGAACGCCGGAAATCTGTCTGCACATTGCCAACCTGCTATATCGGATGGGTAAGTTGGACGAAGCAATCGACCGGTTTAACCTGTGTCTGGGAGTTAAACCCAATCAGGCAGGAGCATACTACGGTCTGGGACTGGCACTATACCGAAAGGCACGCATCAGTGAGGCGATCCAGCAATTCCAGCGTTGCATTCAAATTGATCGGGATTTTCTGATGGCTTATTACTGGCTGGGCATTTGTTACTTTCATCACGGGGAAATGGAGAAAACCTGCCAGGTACTGCGTCAGCTCATCGAAAAGAATCCGGAGTTCACAATTGCTTACTATCATTTAGGAGAGGCCTGTGCCCAGCTGGGAAAGATTGAAGAGACCATTCAGAATTTTGAGATGGTGGTAAAACACAACCCCCAGGATGCTCCGGCTCATTTCCAGTTAGGACTGGCTTACTACAAGAAAGGGGAAATTGACAAAGCGATTGCCAGTTTCCAGAAAGTTCTGGAACTGGACCCCGGACACGAGCGCGCGCGCCACAATCTGAAAACTCTGCAGGAGATGAGAATTCATTTTTATTAAACGGTATGGAGAGCGGAGAGAACATAAGAGCAGAAAGAATATAAAGGGAATAGGGAGATATGGGATTTAGGGCGTAAAGGGTAATTTGTTTTCGGTTTTAATCAAGCGGAGATCTGTTCATGGAAAATCTCTGGTTCTATGTGCTGGCATTCATTCTATTTCCAGGATTTTTATTCACCTCGGTGTTTGGATTATTCACTATCTGGGTGGACCGCAAACTCTCTGCGCTGGTGCAATGGAGGATCGGTCCCCCGCTCTTTCAGCCATTTTACGACCTGTTCAAGTTATTTCATAAAGAGCTGCTGATTCCTTCCACCGCCCGACAGAGCGGGTTTCTGTTCGCTCCCGTTTTAGGGGTTACTGCTGTGACGCTGGTAGCCACCATGCTGGGAATTATTTCTCTGAATCCCCATCGACAATTTGTAGGAGATGTGGTGGTTATTCTGTACCTGCTGATTCTCCCTGCATTGAGCATTGTATGGGGTGGTTTTGCTTCGGGGAATCCGCTCAGCGTGTTGGGAGCCGCACGAGAGGTTAAACTGATGGTGGCTTACGAACTTCCTTTTTTAATCGCCGTGACAACCGTGCTGTTTAAAGTCCATACATTTACCCTGGGGGGAATTATTCAATATCAGCACCTGCACGGAAATCTGCTCCATTCCCCTTCTATGATTCTGGCATTTCTGGTGGCAATACTCTGTTTGCAGGCAAAATTAGGTCAGGTTCCCTTCGACATCAGCGAAGCGGAATGCGAGATTATGGAAGGTCCTTTCCTGGAATATTCCGGACCAGCACTGGGACTTTTTCAACTGATGAAGGCCATGCTCTATGCCGTTGCTCCCTGGTTCATGGTCACCCTATTCTGGAGTAATCCTTTGCAGGGATTGGGAATCCTGTGGATGCTACTAAAATATTTTGTTGTGGTACTGCTGATTGTGCTGATCAAAAACACCAATCCCAGGGTTCGGATCGACCAGGCAGTTAAGTTTTTCTGGGGATGGGTTACCCTGTTGGCCATCATCGCACTGCTTCTTATGTTTGCCGGCTATTAAATCTTCTGCACCGAGCAGTGATTTCAATCTCGCAATCCGGATTTTTCGGAGTTTTTCGTTCGCTATCAGAGAAATCAGAGAGGAATCTTTAACTTTTCCGTGGGTTTTTTGAAACTTTTTGAACAAGGAGTTTGTCCATGCCAAAACTCAGCACACGCTGGCTGAAAAAATCGCCCTGGGTTTACCATGTGGGAACCGGTGGGTGCAACAATTGCGACATCGAGATTCTGGATTGCCTGACCCCTCGATTCGACGTGGAACGGTTTGGAATAAAGCTGGTGGTAAGTCCGCGCCACGCTGATGTGCTGCTGGTGAGCGGGCCGGTGAGTTATCACATCAAGCCGCGGTTGCAGGAGGTGTATCGGCAGGTTCCCAAACCGTGTGTGGTGGCCTGCATTGGTGCCTGTGCCTGCAGTATGGGAATCTTTAAAGATGCTTACAGCGTTGCCGGGCCGGTGGACAAAGTCATTCGGGAAATTGACCCCAACGCCATCTTTGTGTATGTCCCTGGTTGTCCGCCCAAACCGGAAACCATGATTATGGCGCTGGTAAAAGCGCTGGAGAAGATCTAACTTTCCGATCTTCTCCGATAAACATGTTTCTGAAAATTCGTTTCGGATTTTTTCCTTCAATAACATTTCATTTGCTGCAATACCCGATCCATCAAACATACAGGATGATTCACATGTCCCAATTGACCATACCGGAGTTCATCCAGGCCTTTCAGGAACGATACAAAGGTGTGTGTGAGATTCAACAACGCTCGGAGAAACGGGTGTACATTCGGGTTCCCCGGGAAAATTTAAAAGATGCCGCCCAGGTACTTTTTCGGGAGATGGGAGCCAAATTCTCCATTGCCACAGGAATCGATGTGCGGGATGGCTTCGAAGTACTTTACCATTTTACCTTCAACCGATACGGGTTCATCTGCACCATTCGCACCCTGGCCCCCCGGCACGACCCGGTGCTCGACTCGCTGGTCTCCATTATTCCCGGAACCATCTGGATTGAGCGGGAAATCCACGACATTTTGGGCGTTCGCTTTCAGGGACACCCCAATCTGAAACGGCTGGTTAAAGCGGAATTTGTGGATGAGGAAGAATACCCTTTCCGCCGGGATTTTGACATCAAAAAGTTTAAAGAAAAACACGGTTTACCCATCTCCGATTAAACGCCCGGGCAATTTCGTTCGACTTTGCCCACGCATCACACAAAAAGGAGTTCGCTCATGCGAAGCATCATTCCCATCGGACCGTTCCACCCTCTGCAGGACGAACCAGAAAATTTTGTGTTAACCGTCGAAGGTGAGACGGTGGTGGATATCGATGCCAACATTGGCTACATCCATAAAGGTATTGAATTGCTCGCTCAACAAAAGACGTACGACCAGGTGGTATTTTTAGTAGAGCGAATCTGCGGTATCTGCTCCATCACCCATACGGTTTGCTTCTGCCACGCTGTGGAGGATTTACTGCAGGTGGAAATCCCCGAACGGGCCAAGTACATTCGAACTATTTTAGGTGAAATTGAACGGATTCACAGCCATTTGCTGTGGGCAGGGCTGGCAGGGCATTTCATTGGGTACAACACGGTGTTTATGTGGGCATGGAAATACCGCGAACCGATTCTGGATATGATGGAACTGCTTACCGGGAATCGGCAAAGCTGCGGGATGTTGAAGATTGGCGGTGTTCGTCGTGACCTGGACAACAGCAAAATGCCCATTCTTTTGAAAACGTTAGATGAAATTGAACCGAAGATTCAGATGCTGGCCGATGCGGTGCAGGACGACCCGGTGCTGAAAGTCAGATTAGGAGGGGTGGGTGTACTCACCAAACAGGACGCTATTGACTATTGTGTGGTGGGACCTACTGCGCGCGCCTCCGGAGTGGACATCGACGTTCGACGGGATGAACCGTATGCCGCATACCCGTATCTGGACTGGAACGTGGTGGTGCTTCCCCAGGGGGATGTGTACGCCAAATTTCTGGTACGTATTCTGGAAGTACTGGAGTCCATTAAAATTCTGCGCCAGGCGGCTCAACAGATTCCCATGGGTGATTATCTACTTCCCATTCGGGAAATTCCACCGGGAGAAGGCATTGGACTGTATGAAGCACCTCGCGGGGAAGATATCCATTACGTGCGCTCTAACGGTAGCAACTATCCGGAACGGGTAAAAGTGCGGGCACCCAGTTACATCAATATTCCTTCGTTTTACGCTTCCTGCATCGGTCAGCAGGTAGCCGATGTGACCATTACTCTGGCTTCGGTGGACCCCTGTTATAGTTGTACGGAACGAATGATGGCTGCCAGGGATGTCCAGGGAAAACAGCGCTGGAATCAGCAAAAGCTGGTAGAAATCAGCCGGCAAAAAACTTTACGCATGGCTGCGGAAATGGGGGTTGAACCGGATTTACCCCAATTACGCAAACGACTACTTGAATAATACCTCCCAGCTCACCATGAATAAAAAGAGTGTTTTTCTAATCATTACTCTACCATTTTTGTCCCGATGCATATAAGACGGTAGAATGACAAAACCAACACTCTATAATAATGCAAGAAGCGTAAAAAAATAGCCATGTTACTTCCCAAAAACTTCTCTCATTATCTCCTTATCCCTTTATTCCCTTTATTCCCTTTATTTCCCCTATTTCCTTTAGTCCCTTATACACCTTTATGCCATATCCCCTTTCTAATCCCGGCAAAAAAGGAGTTCATCCATGAACCTGTTGTATTTTTGCTACATTCCTCTGATTTGGGGAGCACTTTGTGTAATTATTCCGGGTAAAACTATCCGACATGTGTTCTCTGTGGCCGCTTCATCGTTGTATTTTTACTACACTTTGATTCTGCAATTTACCGGGCAAACTGCATCGCCGATTCATTTGAGATGGTTCTCCATCGGGGAGTTGGAATTTTCGCTGGAACTCACTGTGGACCCTCTTGCTCGTTTTGTGCTGCTATTTTTAGGATTATTCGCTTTGCTGGTAAGCATTTACTCCATTTACTACTATCGCCAGAAGCCCGTCTCCCCCCTTTACCATGCATTTACCGCCTGGACGCTATTGGGTGCCACGATTATTGTACTGGCAGGAAACTTTTTCATCCTTCTGCTGGGATGGGAAATAACCACTCTGTTGCTTTTCTTCCTGATCGGAATGAGTGGGTCTCACTCCTCCGCCATGGCTGCAGGGAAAGCTTTCGCTATTTTAGGATTCACCGATGTGGCGCTGATTCTGGGAGTGGTGGCACTTCCGGTCACTTATGGAACCTGGAATATGAGTCATTTGCATATTACCACGGATACTCCCCTGGCATTGGTCATCTACGGATTAATCTTTGTGGCAGCCATTGCCAAAGCGGGTGCCATGCCATTTCACAGCTGGATACCCGATGCGGTGAAAGAAGGACCGCTTCCTGTAGCGGCACTGCTTCCCGCATCCATGGATAAATTGTTAGGTATTTACCTGCTTGCGCGGATTCACCTGGATATTTTTAATTTAACTCCGCCCATTTACACCACTCTACTTATCATCGGAGCAGCCACCCTGCTATTTGCCAATCTGATGGCATTGATGCAAAGCGAACTGAAGAAATTCCTTGGTTTCGCTACCATTACTCAGGTGGGATACATGCTCATCGGATTTGGCAGTGGAACCATCATCGGTTTTATGGCCGGACTTTTCCACATGGTGAACCATGCTCTTTATAAAACGCTATTGTTTTTTGGGGTAGGAGTGGTGGAACGGGAAACCGGTACCACCGAAATGAATCAGTTAGGAGGTCTGGCTCGACGCATGCCATTTACTTTTGTCGCCATGACCATCGGATGTCTGGCGGCTTCAGGGATTCCTCCATTCAATGCGTTTGTATCCAAATGGATGGTGTACCAGAGCACTCTGGAGGGAAATTTGCCGGTCGTGCTCATCATAGCCATGTTCGGGAGCGCCATCACACTGGCTACCTTCCTGAAAATGTGGTTCTCCGTATTTTTAGGAGCACCGGTAGAAGGGCTTCCTGATACTCTCCGGGACGGAAATGGTTTCTCTCGTTTCAGCATGGGGATTCCCGCTTTGCTTTGCCTGGGTTTCGGAATTTTTGCCAGCTTTCCGCTTCAACAATTTGTCATCCCTATTTTCCCGAATTCACCATTTGCCGCCGGTCGTTCCCTTTCCCTGAAAACCGCCTTTTACGATCCGGGGGCAGCAACTTTCTTCCTGCTCTTAGGATTATTTATTGGAGCTCTCTTTTTCCTTTTATTGCGCTGGCCCAAACGGGAAGTGAATACCCTGTTCATTGGTGGAGAGACATACCGCCAGGATTTACATCGCTATCGCGCAGAAGGGTTGTACGAAACATTTTCCCGGATTCCTTTTCTGGGTGGGGCACTCCGGGAAGGCAATAAAGGCGTATTCGATGTGTACAACCTTAGCAGTCGTCTTGGACTGATTGTGGTAAACACATTGAAATATTTGCACGATGGTATCCTTTCCACCTACCTGGCCTGGTGCGTCATCGGGCTGGGCATCATCAGCTTTATTCTGATGGTTCTGAAATAACAGCTGGTTTCTTCATTTAAAAGTGAAGGTTCTTCCCATGGTTATTCTTTTATATGCTTTGCTCATCTTTTCCATCATTGGTTCAGTAATCGCCATCGAAACGCGGAACATTCTGGCCTCGGTTATTTCCGCGGGAGTTGTGGGAATGGGGCTCTCCATCATGTTCCTGTTTTTAGGAGCACCGGATATTGCCATCACTCAGGTTGTGGTAGAAGTCATTGTGCTCATCATTCTCATTCGCTCCACGGTTTCCATCGATAATACCGCCATTGCCGCCCACCGGGATACTTTTGCCATTATTGCCAGCTTAATTTTCTTCGGTTTGTTTCTGGTGTTTGCTTTTCTGGCATTCATGGAACTCCCGGATTTCGGCCATCCGGTTATGAGCGTTTCGCAACACTATTTAAACCACAGTGTTCCGGAAACGGGTGCTTCCAACGTGGTAATGGGAATTTTACTGGATTACCGCGCGTACGACACCCTGGGTGAAGCCACGGTTATTTTCACCGCCATCCTGGGTACTTTTGTTATCCTTCGCATTAAAGGTAAAAAGAAAAAGGATGAATCCGACCGGGTGCGAGTGGGCATTCCGCGGAAAGAAGAGCTGGAACAATTTTCTCCACCGGTGGAAGATGGAAAGAGAGGAGAGTAAGAGGAAATAGAGCATGAGGGTATATGGGGAAAGGCGGAATCAATTATTTTTGTGAAAAATTATTCCGTTTTTATATAAATGCCACATATTCTTCCGATACTGTAAAAATTCAGGAGATTGGCTTTCATGAATCATGGAATGACCTTTATTGTTAAAAACGCCACTCGATTGCTCACCGGAGTGATTTTCCTGTACGGATTTTACATCACTCTGTACGGACATCTCACCCCCGGCGGGGGATTTGCCGGAGGTATTATGCTTGCCTGCGGTTTCATTCTCATAACCCTGGCATTCGGAAAAGACATGGCACTAAGCAAATTGAGCGATTTTTGGGCCAGCCTGTTAGATAATGTTGGTGCAATCGCCTTCTGGAGTATTGCCATGCTTGGTTACACCGCCGGTTATTTTTTCATGAATTTTATCGAAAAAACGCCACCGTTTACTCTTCTCAGTTCCGGAACCATTCTGTACAGCAATATTGCCATTGCGGTAAAGGTGATGGCCAGCATCTTCGCAGTGTTTCTGGCCCTGGCCATCTTCGGACGGTTTGTATCCGGTCTGGTAGGAGAGGATGAGGATTAACCCGTTTCTAAAACAATCGCCTTTATTTTTCCCGAACGGAATGGCTTAAATGAAACTCCTTTCAAACGAAATAAAACAACCCTTCTCACCGAAAATAAGGAACGTTTCATGTTCATCTACTTTTTAAATGCACTGCTTTTTGTGATGGGTCTTTACTGCCTGATTGCCAAAAAACATCTGGTAAAAAAAATCATTGGCATGGTTATCATGGAATATGCCATCAATTTGTTTATTATTTTGTTGGGATATCGGCATGATGGCATCCCTCCCATCCTGTTACCAGGGATGAATCGGGTGGAATTTGCCCGGCAGGCAGTGGACCCGTTACCGCAGGCGCTGGTGCTTACTTCCATTGTTATTGGATTAAGCACGCTTGCCCTGATGGTGGGTATTTCGTTGCGTCTATATCAAAAATACAAAACTTTCGATATGAGCGAAATTCGCCGCCTGCGCGGGTAAACCGCCCGGACGTGCTCCAGCAGGCCGTTCCCCGGAAAGGTAATTCCATTTTCCATCAAGGGGGAACCAACCGGGTGCCCATATCCCGGAAAATTTAAATCACAAATCCCTTTCTGCTCAGACAATCAACCGGAGTTTACCAATATGGAACAGATGCTTCCGTTGTTTGTGGCAATCCCGCTGGGAATGTCCTTTGTCAACCTGATTCTGTCGAAATTCATCCGACGCATCTCGCCGGTGTTAACCCTTGCCACCGTTTTATTTTTAGGATGGCTTTCCTGGCAACTTCAGGGACATCCTTCTTTTTATTACCGGATGGGCGGATGGCAACCCCCTCTGGGCATCTCTCTGGTGTGGGACGGACTGAGTCAGCTGCTGATCCTGATTATTGCTGTCATCTCCCTGGCGGTAACTCTGTTTGCCATTCCTTACATGCAACAGTACACGGCTCAAAACAAATTCTACTCGCTGTACCTATTGATGATTGCGGGAATGAATGGTGTGGTGCTAACCGGCGACTTTTTCAACCTGTTTGTTTTTCTGGAGATTGCTTCCATTGCCTCCTATGCTCTGGTGGCGTTTGGTGTGGAAGCTGAGGAATTGGAAGCGTCTTTCAAATACTTAATACTGGGTGGTGTTTCTTCCACTCTGATTCTCATGGGAATCGTATTGCTATATGCCACCACCGGTACATTAAATATGGCGGATATGGCAAGGCGGTTATCAGGGACTTCCGGTAACCATTTACTTCTGTTCATTTTTGCACTGTTTTTTCTGGGTTTCGGACTTAAATCCGCCATGGTACCGTTTCATGCCTGGTTGCCGGATGCACATCCTTCCGCCCCTGCACCCATTTCCGCCATGCTCTCTGGTCTGATTATCAAAGCGTTGGGAGTGTATGCACTGGCACGAGTGTTCTTTGTGATATTAGGTCTGACCCCCGTTGTTCAAACCATTTTGCTGACGCTGGGAGGTCTGTCCATGGTGGTTGGGGTATTTCTGGCGGTGGGACAGTGGGATTTCAAACGATTGCTGGCATATCACAGCATCAGCCAGATGGGTTATGTGGTGGTGGGCATCGGGTTGGCCACCCCACTGGGCGTGTTAGGAGGCTTATTTCACCTATTGAACCACGCCGTGTTCAAATCGCTCCTGTTTCTCTGTTCCGGTGCGTTTGAATACAGCACCGGGACGCGCCAGCTTAAACAGTTAGGTGGGCTGATCAAAAAGATGCCCTGGACGGGCAGCTGCTGCTCTGTGGCGGCTCTCTCCATCTCCGGCGTTCCACCATTTAATGGATTCTGGAGCAAACTCATCATCATCTACGCATTGTTTCAGGCACATTACTACTTTCTGGCCGCAGTTACCGTTTTTGTAAGCTTTATGACCCTTATTTCCTTTGTAAAGGTACAAAAATATGCGCTGTTCGGTGAACTTCCTGAACATCTGCGGCAAATCCGTGAATCGCCGGTTTTAATGGTTGCAGGGGTTGTGCTGTTAGCTGTGTTGTGCACCGTATTAGGTGTTCTGTATCCCGTTTACGGGCCCCAGTTACTGGAAACCGCTCGTTCGGTGCTTCTGCATCCACAACATTACGCCCAATACACCCTTCCCTGATAATTTTCTGACAAGTAACCGAGGACGGGTTCATGAAAAAGATCATTGATTTTATTTTTTTAATGTTCATCTGGATTGCGCTTACCTGGTCGCTCGATACACCGGACTTAATTGCCGGCGTATTGCTGGCACTCATCGCTTCCTTTTTGTTTAGCGACCTGCTACCGGAAGAATTCATTTTTTTGTTCAATCCCCGCCGTTTATTCTGGGCACTGGTTTATCTGCCAGTATTTTTCTGGTACGTCATCCAGTCCAATTTCGACGTGGCTTATCGGGTTTTTCATCCGGAAATGCCTATCCGTCCGGGAATTGTGAAAGTTCGAACCTCACTCACAAACGAGCTGGCTAAAACCTTCCTGGCTAACTCCATCACGCTGACCCCCGGTACCCTTACTGTGGATTGCGTGGACAACTGGTTGTACGTGCACTGGATCAACATCGTCTCCGACGATCCGGACGAAGAAACGCGGGTGATTGTCCAGAAGTTCGAGCGGTATCTGAAGAAAATCTTTGAATAACGATCGGAATCTGGTATTCGCTTTCGAACAATCGTTTTATTCAATCATGACAGAATTTCGGGGAGATTTCCATGAACTTTTTTATTGTCATTTTGCTAACATGTGCATTCTTTTGTTTGTACCGTGTGGGAGCTGGCCCCACTCCACCCGACCGCACAGTCGCCATCGATATTCTGGGCATTTTAATGGTCGGATTTTGCGCCATCCTTACCCTGTACACCGGAAAAGACCTGTATATGAACATTGCCGTATCCTGGTCTCTGCTGGCATTTATTGGAACCACGGCACTGGCTAAATATTTAGAGGGGAGAACACTGGATGAGTAATACCGCCGTCGTACTGTTGTGTATCGGTTTGTTTTTCGATTTTGCCGGATGTCTGGGTCTCATTCGTTTCCCGGATATTTACAATCGGTTGCAAGCATCCACCAAGTGTGTCACACTGGGAACCATCCTGATTCTTGCTGCAGTCATAGTGGAATTTGGCTGGAGCAGCATGAGCATGAAAGCGCTTTTGTGCATTCTCTTCATTCTTATCACCGCTCCCACTGCAGCTCATGCCATCTCCCGGGGTTCCCACCGGGCAGGTTTCCCCCTCTGGAAAGGGAGTCTGTTCGACCGCTATCGGGAAGATTTTCCGGAATCAAAACAAACCAATCTGGACTAATCCACTCTTCCCGGTCTAAAACAACTTTTGACTCAAATACCTCTATTCTCTTTTCTCTTTTCTCAATTAAAAAGGAGTTTACCCCCTATGCGCTGGCCTAAATTAAGGGAGCTCAAAGAAGCCCTCACCGCTGTTGTTCAGGGTCCTTACACTCATCCTTTTCCCAAGGAACCCACTCCGGTACCGGAGAATTTACGCGCTGCTCCCCGGTACAATCCGGATTATTGTATCGGATGCGGTGCCTGTGCAGAGGTGTGTCCCGCTCGTGCCATTCGGGTGGAGGATATTGTGGAGGGCGAGCGTGCCATCCGTCGTTTAACCTGCAACTACGGAAACTGCATCTTCTGTGGCGAGTGTGAATTGCATTGTACCACCGAGCAAGGAATTCAACTAACCACCGAATACGAGCTCTCTTACTTCGAACACACCGAAGCGCAGGAAACCATTGAGCATGAACTGGTGCGCTGCGAGATCTGCGGCAATGTGGTAGCTCCCGCCGCCCAACTGGAATACATCTTCAACCAGCTTAAAACACTGGTGTTTGCTAACCCTACTGTGTATTTAACCTACGCCCGGGAACAGGGTTTAAAATCGCCCACCGCAAATCGGGACGATCGCCCGGTGGGTCGCTGGGACATTATGCGAATTCTCTGTCCGCAGTGCCGTCGGAATGTGCTGTTAAAAGAAGAGTGGGGATAATTCACCGTTTAAGCCTCCTGTCCTGCTCCGCTACCTTCAGCCAGGCCATTGCCAGAATTTCTGGTGATGGCCTTTTTAATTCAATCCCCTCCGCCACCGTGGCACCTCCGGTTGTTTTTCTGTTTTGTCCAGATGGTGCTCCAAGTACGCTTACCTACCTGTCATTTAAACGATGGGGGAAACGGCAATTTCTCCCCGCTTTTTTCGGTCAGAAAGGTAAAGATGGATTTTTCTCTTCTGCATAAGTCCATCTTCCATTATATTCAAGAGGGAAAACATACGAGGTTTACGTGAGCGAACAGGTAAAATTACAGCGGATTATTCAGAAACGTCCCCTGATTATTGGTATCGGAAATCCCCTGCGTGGGGATGATGCCGCCGGAATTGAAACAGTGAAAACACTGCACTCAAACGGATATCCACACACCCTGATTGTGGGGAGCAATCCGGAGAACTACCTGCAGCGGATTGCCGAAATGCCCGGAGAAGCCCGATTGTGGGTGGATATTGTAAATTTTGCTGGTGAACCGGGTAGCTGGCGAATTTTCTCCCGCAACGAAATCGGGCATTTCGCCATTTCCACGCACAATTTTTCCCTGGAGCTCATTTTCGACTTTCTGCAATCCCTGCATTCCGTTCCGGATTTTTGTCTGGGAATTCAACCCGAGCAGACGGCGCTGGGTACTTCCCTTTCCCCAACCGTTCGGAAAACCATTAAAGAATTAACACAATTGATTGTTACAACATGGAAAAACAGGTGATTCCATCTTCTTCCCTCCCCTCCACGCTCATTGTGGGGTTGGGTAACACCCTTATGCGAGACGACGGAGTGGGTATTTTTATTCTTCAGGAGCTGGAGACATTACCCCATCCTCCACAGGTTCAGCTGGCCAACTGCGGCAGTGACCTGTTGAAAATTCTCTCACATTTTAACCATCAGCAGCGAATTATTTTAATTGATGCGGTGGAAATGGGAGAATCACCCGGAACAGTTCGGTATTTCTCGCGGGAAGAGATTATGCAAATGCCCGGCCAGAGTCAGGCAGCACACCAGCTCTCTGCTATCGAAACCATCCGACTTTTAGAGTCGCTTTACCCTGAATTTCGCAAAGCTGAGATTCAACTGATCGGTATTCAACCGGAACGGGTGGAAGTGGGCGAAGGACTAACCCCGTCTGTTGAACGGGCCGCCCGGAAAATTGTGCAGGAATTGCAAAAAATGTGGAAATAAATTCAACAATCTTATTACCAAAACATCCGGAGCGCCTCATCACCGACCCCCTTATCCTCACCTCCCACATCTCCTTGATATGCCTCATCCCTCATATTTCCCCTTACGCTCTGTACCTCCCTTAAGTCCCTTTCATTTTACATTTTACATTTTTACATTCCTCATTCCCCCATATCCCCTTAACCTTCAATCCCCCTCCTCACGTCGTAGCTTTCAGCAAAAAAACAATTCCCACCAGAATTAGCACAACGGGCAGCAGGGGAAGCAACAGCCCTAAAAACAACGGGATGAGCGTGACGCCCACCAGGGAAACGGTTAACAGCAAGCTTAATCCCACCACCAGCAAAATAGGTAACACAAGCAGCAATGCTCCAACCTTCAGCGTCACAGCCAGAAATTTTATGCCCACGTAAAGCAAAAGGAAAACAAATAATAATCCGATCAATTCCATAATTTTTCTCCTTCTCCATGTATTTAAGGGTACTTACGCAGTAAATGAGAACATTGTTTCAATGAACTCCTCATAAAGTCCGGTACAATATCAAACAATCTTTTCTTTAATTTATTATTTTAAAAAGCAGTTTTGAAGGTCATTTTTCATTTTTATCTTTTCTCTGACAAATAAAACGCAAACGAATACAGGAGGATACAATGGAAATACCCACCGAACATTTACTGGAACGCTTTTTTACCTACGTCAAAATCGATACTCAATCCGATGAAGAGTCGCAAACTTACCCCAGCACCGAAAAGCAATTAGAGCTTTCGCGGCTGTTAGTGAAACAGTTAAAAGAACTGGGTTTGCAGGATGTTCATCTCACCGAGCACGGTTATGTGTTCGCCACCCTTCCTTCCAATCTTCCCGAGAACCACCCGGTGAAGGTGCCGCCCATTGGTTTCATTGCTCATGTGGACACTTCTCCGGAAGTGAGTGGCGCGAACGTAAAGCCCATTATTCACAAAAATTACCAGGGTGGCGAAATAGTACTTCCAGGCGATCAGACTCAGCGCCTAACCCCGGAGAACGATCCGGCACTCCGTCATTGTATCGGGCACGATATTATCACCAGTGACGGGACCACCCTGTTGGGTGCGGACGATAAAGCCGGTGTGGCAGAAATTATGACCGCTCTGGAATATCTGGTGAACCATCCGGAAATTCCCCATGGGGAGATTAAAATTGCGTTTACTGTGGACGAAGAGGTGGGTACTGGCACCAAATATTTTGATATCAACGAATTCGGTGCCCGCTACGCTTATACCATCGACGGAGAAACCGTCGGTGAGGTGGAAGACGAAACTTTTTGCGCCGATACGGTTACCATCACCATCCACGGTGTGAATATGCACCCCGGATATGCGAAAGGAAAACTGGTTAACGGAATTAAAATAGCCGCCGATCTGATTGCTCGCCTTCCCCGGCACACCATGTCGCCGGAAACGACGGAAAAGCGGGAAGGCTATATCCATCCCCATGCCCTTACCGGAAGCGTGGAGGAAACCGTGATCAAATTCCTGATGCGAGATTTTACCGTGGAAGGCTTAAAAGAAAAAGAAGAGCTGTTACAGAACATTCTTAATCAGGTGATGCTGGATTATCCGCGTGCTTCGGCCGATTTTAAGGTGGATGAATCCTACCGAAACATGCGTTACGTGCTGGATCAATATCCTTATGTGGTGGATTACGCAGAAGAGGCCATTCGCCGGAGCGGCCTGGAACCGAAGAAAAGCCTGATTCGTGGCGGTACGGACGGTGCCAGACTCTCTTACATGGGGGTTCCCACTCCGAATATCTTCACCGGCGGACACAACTTCCACAGCAAAAAGGAATGGATTAGTTTGCAGGATATGGAAAAAGCGGTGGAAACGATAGTGAATCTGGTTCAGGTGTGGGCTGAAAAAGGCGAACCTGCCGAAAAATAACACGCAAGTGTGAACATCCCGATAAATATCCAAAAGGCTATCTCCTGAAAAAGAGATAGCCTTTTATTTTTCCGAAACCGTTTAAATTTACCGGTGCATTCTCAAAGTTGCCTCTGGACGTGCTGAACCACCAGATTAATGATTGCTTTGAGTGTGTCGAACACACCGATTCCTTTGATAGCAATGGCCTCGAACGAGGGAACGTTAAAAAAGTTTAATTTTTTCTGAAGCACCTGGATGGATTCAGCGTTGGGCAGGTCTCGTTTGTTGTACTGGATAACCCAAGGAAAGCTTTCCAGTGAGTGACCGGATTCCATCAAATTTTTTTCCAGGTCCAGCAGGGTTTCGATATTGCCTTCCATGCGGTCGCGCTGAGAATCGGCGACAAATACAATGCCGTCCACCCCATTGAGAATAATTTTCCGGCTGGAGGCGTAGTACACCTGTCCGGGAACGGTATAAAGATTAAATTTCGGTTTTTTCCCTTTAATTCGTCCCACTTCAATCTGCATGAAGTCAAAAAAGATGGTTCGGTCTTCTTTGGTTTTCAGGGTAACCAGTTCTCCGGTAAGGGAAGGGTCCAGTTTACGATGGATATATTCCAGATTGGTTGTTTTCCCGCTCATACCGGGACCATAATATACAATTTTTAGGTTAATCTCCTGAAGTGCCCAATTTATAAACATTCCTGTTCCTCTTCGGTTTTAATTAGCTATTTCAATTATTTGAAGGATTCATCCAGAATATCGCCCAGCATACTGGTAAAATCTTTGTCGATGATTTTACTGGCATCTTCTCCTTTTTCGGATTCGCGGAAAATTTTCAGCAGGTTCTGAATGGCTTTTTTGGTGTAAATTCGCACCAGACCCAGAGTCACGCTCACATCAAAAACCACCACCAGGAAGAAGTTATCTCCCACATTGGAGAGGTAAACATTACGTTTTTCGCCTTCGTGGAAGAGCAGTTTAAACTTGGCATCTTCTCCCACCAGTTTGGCCATTTCGGAGGTAGCGGCGAAATCGCTGGCTGCCAGGGCACTTAAGATTGCTGTGTTAATATCGTCGGTGTGGCCACGCTGAGTGATGAGCTGACCACTCATATCCGCCAATAAAATTGTGGAAGCCTTGGTTTTAGCCGCCAATTCCGATAACACTTTGGTGATTTCGTCAAATTGTTGGGCGGTTAAAATTACCTGACGACTTCCATCTTTCATTTTTTTGACCTGGACCATTGGGTTCCCCTTTGTTTTCCTTCTATTCTGTGTTGTTTTTTTACAATTTAACGTTTCTGTAATCGTTCAATGGAAATTTTTAAACTCATGCGCATTCGTTCAATAGCTTCGGCCAGAATCCGAATTTCGTTTTTTACCTGTAATCGAACCGGTTTTTCCAGTTCGCCCATACTAATTTTATGAGCAGCGTTAGTCAGATACGCTATCGGCCGACTGACCTGGAAAGTTATCACCAAAATCGCTAAAATCACAGCTAAAAATGTGCCAACCAGAAAAAAGAGACCAAGGTTCAAAATCACTCTTCGCACCTGTTGATCGATATAGGATTTATTGATCCCCACCCGAACAAATCCCAACAACCCCTCTTTGATAGGTTTCATAATATCGTACACCCACAATCCGGATGTGGGTATAAATAACGCAGCAATTGAAAATTTATTATCGGTATTATTCTGAAAAACATGACCGTTGCGAATTCCCTCCGGAATGTTCCCGTTAAACGTGTCCGTAATGATTCGGTTGTTAAAATCCGCAATGATGACATATTCCACGTTGGAAAAATATTTATATTTTTCAATCAATGTTCGGAGTCCCACAATATCTTCTTCAATTAACTTTTCCGCAGCCAGTTCGCTAATGTTGGAAGCCACAATCTCCCCCTGTTCCACCAGGGATTCCGTCAGCGTGCGATTCACATACCGATAGGTAATGTACAGAGTAATACTGCTAAAAATAATAGTTGCCAGGATAATGAGCCAGGCAATTTTCCAGCGCAGGGATAAAAAACGTTTACGCATCACGAACCAATCATAAATTCTTTGTATTGTTCATACACTTCTGTTTGAAACTCAATCTGTTTCATTTCATCTTCAATCTTTACCGAAAGTAAATCGATAAGCGTGGGGAGTGCTGAATAATCGAAGGTGTGCGACTTTTTGTTCATTTTTTCCAGTGCCTCCTCCAGCAGAAAATCCGCCACCGGTCCCACATATTTTTTAAGTGTATTTTTCAAATCATCAAAAACTTCCGGTTCCACTATTCGCTTTTCCGAGGAAATGGTAACCAGTTCCAGAAGTCCCTCACGCAATAAATTGGAAAAAATATCTTCCACCTCAAACGAAGAAAGCGCCAGAATATCAGCAATTTGCTGCACCGTTTTCTCGCCATCCAGCTGAATAATGACCGCCCACTCAATATTGCGCAATTTTACATCCTTGGGAGAACGTCTATCGCTTAAACGAAACACCATGTTCTCAGAAACATCCATCTTCTCCACCACCTTCATTGTATCCATGGTACGTTCAATCAAAGACATTGCGCAATTTTCTATAAAATAACAAAGTTTTAATTAACTTCAAACCAAAATATGGAACGAGAGATTTATTCAATCTACCTTATTCTTCTTTAATATGATTCAGTTGGTTCAAATATTTTGCTTCCACATCGTCCAGGAATTTTTCTGCAAAATAATTGGTTGATGGTTCCGGTAATTTTCGAAGTGCTTTTTGAATTTTTTTATTTTTTAGCATTTTTCCCCAACCCACTGTCACAATCAGTCGGATTAACTGTATATCCACTTTGAGATGCGCCAACACCAGCAGGTAAAACCGATCGAAATTTCGACTATAAATTTTGTCTTTGGTTGTCACCAGTACAAATTCCTGTGATTCCCGGGAATATTTGTCGGTTAATGAAAAAACTTGCGCCATATCCATGCGAATTTCGTTGAAAATTTTTTCGCTTAAATATTTAGCGCTCCACCGCTCAATTAACTTCAAATTTTTATCGAACAGCACAATACACTGAACACCATCCACCCGTTTTAAATCTTCAAAGAATTCCATAATCATGAGGAGACTCCCTGAAATATTTTAGCAATCACCTGCTCGGGTTCGGGTAATTTCTCCTGAGTATCCTGAACAAACTTTTTCAATTGAGTCGCTATCCATTCCTGATTCATTTTTTTTCGTTTACGAGGAGATACCTTCTCCAGCATGAGGGAAAAACACTGGTTCAGACCTTCTTCAAAATCCTTTACCGGAATAATTTTCCGAATTCGTAATCCTTCCTGCTTGTCCAGCACAAACCCCACATCGATGGCATCGAAACAGGGAAAATGATGTCCCACTTCCGCTTTTGAAATTTGAAACAGGGAATCGAAATCTATTTTTTTTGCCACCCGGGCAAATTCATGACGCAAAAGTTCAATTACCTTATTCCAGAAAAGAAGTCGGGGAGAACTGCTATGTGGAAAAATAAAAAGCTGATCTTCCTGTACGTTTTCAATTCGATTACTCCGATAAATTTTCACCGAACTGGTGATCATCTCTGAAATCTCAATAATTTTTGCGTAAACAATTTCGCCGGAGACCAACTTACCGGTATTGGACATGATGACGGCTTCCACTGTCACCCC
>CAZBWV010000032.1:0-29607 GCA_964495805.1 uncultured Calditrichaceae bacterium | reverse complement strand
GTTATTCTGTATGTCGCTTACCATGCCATCAAGAGCTATCGGAACGATTTCATTCCGCTGATGGATCAGGGTGCCCAGCAGGTGCTCTCTTTTATGCTCATGGCCGGATTAAAAATTAGTTTTAAGATTGGGTTGATATTTCTGATTGTCGCGGCGGCGGACTATGCCTTTCAGAAATACCAGCACACCAGCAATCTGAAAATGACCAAGCAGGAAGTGAAGGACGAAAGCAAGCAAACCGAAGGCGACCCGAAAATTAAATCCCGCATTCGCAGTTTGCAGTACAAAATGGCGCGCAATCGGATGATGCAGGCAGTTCCCGAAGCGGATGTGGTGATTACCAACCCGACCCATTATGCCGTGGCATTGCAATACGATCCGGAGAAGAATGGTGCTCCGCGGGTGGTCGCCAAAGGGCAAAACCATCTGGCGCTGAAGATTAAGGAAATCGCCCGGGAACACGATGTGCCCATTGTGGAAGACCCACCCCTGGCCCGGGCACTATACCAGGCAGTGGAACTGGAACAGGAAATCCCGGCCAGGTTCTTCCAGGCAGTGGCTGAGGTACTGGCGTACGTGTACAAACTGAAAAACAAAGCATTGAATTAGGAGCATGATGAAGGGCAATATTTTACAGAAAAATAGCGACTTGCTGCTGGCGGTAGGGGTGATTGTCATCCTGACCCTGATGATTATTCCCCTGCCCTCCGCCGTGCTGGATGTGCTGCTGGCGCTGAACATCTCCTCTGCCCTGGTGCTGCTGCTGGTTTCGCTGTACCTGACCAACCCGCTGGAGCTCTCTGTGTTCCCCAGCCTGCTGCTCATCATGACTCTGTTCCGGCTCTCCCTGAATATTGCCTCCACCCGGCTGATTTTAGGCGAAGCGTATGCGGGCGAAATTATTCGCTCCTTTGGCAGTTTCGTGGTAAAAGGCAACTATGTGGTCGGATTCATCATTTTCCTGATTCTGGTGATTATTCAGTTTGTGGTAATTGTAAAAGGTGCCGGGCGTATTGCCGAAGTGGCTGCACGGTTTACCCTGGATGCCATGCCGGGTAAACAAATGAGTATTGACGCCGATTTGAGTGCGGGGATTATCACCGAGGAAGAAGCGCGCGAGCGCCGGATGCAAATTGCCCGGGAGGCGGATTTTTACGGTGCTATGGACGGTGCCAGCAAATTTGTAAAGGGAGATGCAGTCGCCGGTTTAATCATCACCACCATCAACATCATTGGTGGGCTGATTATCGGTATGGTACAGATGAAAATGCCCATCACCCAGGCGCTGCAAACCTACTCCCTGCTCACCATCGGCGACGGACTGGTCTCCCAGATTCCGGCTTTGCTGGTTTCCACTGCTGCCGGAATGGTGGTTACCCGCGCCGCCAGCGAGGACAATCTGGGCAGCGACCTGACCACCCAGTTACTGGCCAAGCCCAAAGCTCTGTATATCGCCTCCGGTACTCTGTTTTTGTTTGGCATCACTCCTGGTCTTCCGGCAGTGCCTTTCTTTATTCTCTCTCTGGTGGTGGGAACCATCGGCTACGGGCTGCGCAAACAGGCCGAACTGGCCAGGCTGGAAGAAGCCGCCGAGCAGGAAGCGGAATTACCCGCTCCCACCGAGGAAATCGAAAACTATCTGCAGGTCGATCCGCTGGAGCTGGAGATTGGTTACAATCTGATTGCTCTGGTGGATAGCGAAATGGGTGGCGACCTGTTCGACCGCATTACCTCCATGCGGAAACAGATGGCACTGGAACTGGGCATTATTGTTCCGCCCATCCGCGTGCGGGACAACCTGCAACTCAATCCCGATGAATATGTCATTAAAATCCGCGGCAACGAAGTCGCCCGCAACGAGATTTATATGGGACATTACCTGGCCATGAATGCCGGCAATGTGGAAACGCCCATTCAGGGCATCGAGACCATTGAACCGGCTTTCGGGTTGCCGGCTGTATGGATTCGGGAAGACCAGCGCCACGAGGCGGAACTGGCCGGTTACACCGTGGTGGAACCCTCCGCCGTACTGACCACCCATCTCATGGAAATTATTCGCAAACATGCGGACAAACTGTTAGGTCGCCAGGAAGTGCAGCAATTACTGGATAATCTGAAAAACGATTATCCTGCCGTGGTGAATGAACTGGTTCCCGATCAGCTTTCGCTGGGCGCCATCCAGAAGGTGCTGCAAAACCTGTTGCGCGAAGGGATTCCCATTCGGGACCTGGTCACTATTCTGGAAACACTGGCCGATTACGCCAGCGTCACAAAGAATGTGGAAGTGTTGACCGAATACGTCCGCTATGCTCTGAGCGAAACCATTGCCAAACTGTATCAGGATGACGATGGGGTCATCCGCGCCATTACGGTGGACCCGAAGATTGAGCAGTTAATTACCACCACGCTGCAAAGCCAGAAGCAACTGACCAACAATCTGGGTCTTCCGCCCCAGGTGGTACAAAGTATTTACCGCAGTGTGGCACAAAACGTGGAACAGGCCAACAGCATGGGCTATCATCCGGTCATCATCTGTTCGCCCACCATTCGGGCATATTTCCGCAAATTAATCGAGGGGCAATTTCCGGACGTGGCAGTCATTTCCTTTGGCGAGCTGCCCCCCGATGTTCAGATAGAAAGCATTGGTAAAGTGAGGATCAACAATGAGAATTAAAAAATTTACCGGAAGAAGTTTTCAGGAAGCGTTTGAGCGGGTTAAGGCGGAATTGGGCGCTGATGCGGTGATCTTAAATTCCCGCAAGATTAAGGAAGGCGGATTGCTGGATTTCATGAATTCCGATGCGCGCTATGAGATTACCGCTGCGGTGGATTCCGGCAACGGTCATCAACCGGCTGCGGCGCGGGCACGCCAGGCTACCCGCACCTACCAGGAAATTGTGGAACGAGCCAAGCTGGTAAAAGAAAACGGAAACGGGAACGGAAACGGACATGCCAGCACCACGGAAGAAACTCTGCTGAAAGCGAAACTCCAGGAACAAACCCGGGAAATTCGCACCCTGCAGGATGAGCTCAAGGATATCAAGAAAGTGCTCAATCAGGTGGCAGATTTTTTGAAATACAGCCGTATGCCTGCGCTTCCGGAGCTGTTCAAAGGGGTGCTGAAAACCCTGACCGACAACGAGGTGCACGAAGACCTGGCCAAAGCCATCGTGCAAACCATCTACTCACAGATGCCCGCATCGGATTACAAGAACAAAGTCGCTGTGGAGAATACCCTGCAGGCACTGCTAAAACGCATGATTAAGGTGGCTCAGCCGCTGGACAAAGCCCGTCGGCATCCCTATGTGGTGGCACTGGTAGGACCGACCGGTGTGGGTAAAACCACCACCATCGCCAAACTGGCTGCCAACCTTAAACTTTACGGCAACCATAAAGTGGGGCTCATTTCGGCGGATACCTACCGGATTGCAGCGATTGAACAATTGCAGACGTTTGCGAACATTGCCAACATCCCCATGACGGTGACCTACAGCCCGGAGGACATGCGCGAGGCAATCCGCAAGTTTCGTCAGCAGGACATCATCCTCATTGACACAGTGGGACGGAATCCTAAAAATCAGGAGCACCTGCGCATGTTGCAGCAGTTTGTGGAAATGGCCAATCCGGACGAAGTGCATCTGGTGCTCAGCCTGACCACTGGCTTCAAAACCCTGCTGGATATCATCCGCCGATTTAAAATCATGCGTCCCAATCGACTCATCTTCACCAAACTGGATGAAGCCATCAACACGGGCAACATCCTGAATGTGTTGTACAAATATCAAATTCCAATTTCTTATTTAACCAACGGCCAGGTGGTACCCAATGACATTACCGCGGCCGAAAAACAAACCATCGCCAATTTAATTTACAAGGGAGTGTTGAATTGATCATGAAAGATCAGGCATCAAATTTACGGATGTTAGCAAGCAATCATTCGCTGCGGTTTTCCACCACGGTTAACGATGTGGAAGAGCTGGTAGTAATTATGAGCGGCAAAGGAGGTGTGGGGAAGAGCTTCCTCAGCCTGCACCTGGCGTATGCCCTGAATGCCAGTGGGTATCGGGTGTTGTTAGTGGACAGCAACCTGCACAATCCCTCCATTCACGTTATGACCAATACCGAACCGGTTTACCCGCTGAACTTCTGGATTCGCGAAAACCGAACTCTGGACGAACGGGCACTGATTCCTCTGAGCCAGAATCTGGATTTCGTGGGCAATGTGGTACTGGAAGAAGAACTGCGCGATCCGTTCCTGGAAAATCCCAACCTGTTCCTGGAGCTCATTACTCCGCTGGCGCTCCGCTACGACTTTGTGGTTATGGATACCCAGACCGGTTTGAACGAATGGAACCTGGGACTACTTCAGAATGCCCATCTGGGATTGTTGGTGGGAATTACCGAACCCACATCGGTGATTGACACCTATGTACTGATTAAAGCGGCGTATCCCTATCTGGAAAAACCGCAACTGAAACTGGTGTTGAACCAGGTACTGGGCGAACGCACCGGATTGGAAGCGCACAACAATCTGAATCTGGCGTTAAAGCACTTTTTGAACACTGAGATGGAACTGTGGGGAATGGTTCCTTTCGATTTAGAGGTAAAGAAAGCCGGATTTGAGCAGAAACCGTTGTGGAGTTACCACAAGCGCTCCAGCGCAGACCGTTCCATTCGGAAAATTGCCGCTCTGGTGGAAAAACATCGGCAGCAAAAGATGGCAAACGAAGAAACCATGATACAGGAGGTATCCACATGAGAAATCTGGGATTTAAACTCACGTTGCTCATTTTTTTCATCGCCCTGTTGTCCGGCTTTTATTTGCGGCTCCCGCTGGTGGACAATCTGGTGCGATCGTTCGTGATTTACCTGATCTTCAGCGTGCTGTATCTGATTGGGTTACTGATTTCCAATCAGCTGGCGCTGGAGGCGATGAAGCAACGCATCAAGGAAGAAAATGAATCCAGGGAAAAGGGAATGGACCAGGCAAGCCCCAATATGGCAAAATAAATAAAGGTGAATATCATGAAAAATCAGGTCGATCCATTGTGGAAAAAATACTTCACGACCAAAGACCAGCAGGTACGGAACCAGTTAATGGAAAAGTACCTGGGCGTGGTGTACTACGTGGTAAACAAATTATTTAAATCGCTGCCTCCTTCGGTGGAGCGAGATGATCTGGTCAACATTGGCGTGATTGGTCTGGGAGAGGCGCTGGATCGGTACAACCCCTATTTCGGCATTAAGTTCGAGACATACGCCATTCCGCGGGTGAAAGGGGCAATTATTGATGAATTGCGCAAGCAGGACTGGCTGCCACGCTCGCTGCGTTCCAAGTCCAACAAAATCAAAAAGATAATGGACGATATGGAACAGGAATTTCGGGGTAATGTACCCACCGAAGAGATTGCCCACCGCCTGGGCATCAGCGAAACGGAATTCCAGCACTGGCAATCGCGCATGACCCAGAGCAACCTCATCTCGCTGGACAAACCCAACCAGAATTACGAGGAGCACAACCTGTACGACATCATCGAGGATGAGAATAGCACCAATGCCTTGCACAGTCTGGAGGAGGAAGAGATGAAAAAAATTCTGGTGAAAATCATCAAGAAGCTGCCGGAGAAAGCCCGTTTGGCCATTACTCTGTACTATTACGAGCACCTCACATTTAAGGAAATCGGGCGCATTCTCAACGTATCCGAATCGCGGGTATCTCAGATACACAGCGAGACGATGGAGCGCATGCGCAAGATGATCCGTGCGGAGTTATATGTTTGAATTCTGGACAACCGGGTGTTGGTTTTCTCAACCCGTGTCGCTATTTTCGGTAGTTTGTATGAAGGCTAAACAATTGGATATATTGATGATACGGCTTTTCCTGGATTCTGGTATTAAATTTGTATTAAAAAAGATGAAATGAGGTGTCGTGATGACAATGATACCGATCAAAATCCAGAATGCGCAGTTAGGAGCCCTATCGGCCGATCGGGCCTTTCAGTCGCAGAAGCATCAGCCGGAATTAGCGCATCGGGTATTTGAGGCAGCGGTTCAGCGGGAAATGGACGAATCGCACAAACGCCCGGAGGCGATGGAAAAAGGAGAAAAAGCACTGATTCGAGAAAAGCAGGAACAGAAGAAGGAATCGGGTCAACGGCAGGAGGCCAGGAAGCGGCACGCCCATGCCTCCCATTCCGAAAAATCGTTCCGCAATCAGATTGAAAAAGAGGAAAACGGGAATATTAAGCACCTGGATGTGAAAATTTAGGCAAGAACCATGAGTCCAAAACCTCTCTCGCAGGAATACATTCAACGTCGCGTTCGTAGTTTAGCCAAGCTATCCACTCTTCCGACAATCGCCATGAAGGTGATGCAACTGGTAGAAAATCCACGTACTTCCGCTTCCACTCTGGCGCGGCTCATTTCCAACGATCAGATTCTGGCCGCACGAATTCTCAAATTAGCCAATTCCGCTTATTACGGATTCCCACGAAAAATCTCGACACTAAATCTGGCAATTGTGGTGTTAGGATTCAACGCCTTGCGAGATCTGGTGTTGAGCATCTCGGTCATCGACCAATTCATGCTGAACGATCTGGAAGAGTTCGAGGTGGAAAAGTTCTGGCGGCATGCGCTGATGGTCGGTCACGGTGCACGGATTCTCTCTAAATTTTTCAATTACCCGGTTTCCGGAGAGGTTTTTGTGGCGGGGTTGCTGCACGATATCGGTTATACCATTTTGCTCCAATATTTTCCCGAGCAGTTTAGAACCGCTTTTGCCTATGCACGGGAGAGGAAAGTGCCTTTCCACGAGGCGGAAATTGCCACTTTAGGATTTTCCCATGCCGATGCCGGTGCCTGGCTGGCGGAGGGCTGGAATCTGCCCGACAAACTGGTGCGGGCGATTCGATACCATCACAATCCCGAAAAAAATCTCACGCATCGCGATCTGGTTAATATCATTCACCTGGCGGATGAAATCTGTTACTCCATTGGCGAGGGCAGCGGAATCGAAATGTATCATTCCGTTTCTCAAGAAGAACTGGAGAAAAAGTTGCAGGATTTCTACCCGCGCAATTCCTATCCTTTATTTTTCTTTCAGGATAAGTTCCGTCAGGAGAGCGAGAAGCTCTGGGATTTTCTGGATATACTGAACAAGAAGGAAGTGCTGGATTAACATAATTTGATTAAAGAAGGAGAATATGGATGTTTTCCTCAAACACAGACGAAATGGATGTGGACCATTTGTTTCACACGTATCGAGACACAACTCACGACTCGAATCAGTTGGACCTGGTGTTCGAAAATTATCTGGGTCTGGTAAATCGTCTTAAAACCGATCTACAACAACTGAAAGAAGAGCTCAATCACCACAAGAAAGTTCACGGAGAGATTACCGACTCTCTGGATGAATTTTTCACTATTCAGCGCCTGTCTTCTCTCATCACGCGCAGCCTGGAATACCCGGAGATTCTTCAGAATCTGGATGAGATTGCGCAGAAAGTTATTCCCCATCGGCAAAGCGCTGCTTTCATCTTGCAGAACGGCGAATTCGTTCCCATTGGCGAGAATATTCCCAGAGACTTTTACCTGATTCTTCAAAACATGCAGGAAGAAGGAATTCTGGAATGGTTATGGGAGCAGGCTCATCCCATTGTGGTGCCTATTGAAGATTTTGTGTTAGAGGAATCTCTGGAAAACCAGGATGCCAATCTGGTTATTTCTCCCATGATTCAGCAGGGAGAAGGAATTGGGATTTATCTCATTTTAACCGACAAAGATCAGGCGAATTTCAGCTTCCGGGATCTGGAACTGCTAAACATTTTAATTCAGCAGGCTACCATTGCCATTCAGTACACCCGGCTGTACAAAAAGCTGGAACAAACCCACAATGCGCTCAAGCAATCGCAGACTCGCTTGATGCAAACGATTAAGCTGGCAACGGTGGGCGAACTGGCCGGTGGTATTGCGCACGAGATCAATAACCCGCTCCAGATTATTCTGGGGAATATCCAGATGGCGCTGATGGGCTACAAAACCGAAGAGAGCCTGAAAGTGGTGGAAACTCAGGCAATGCGAATTGCAAACATCGTGAGGGGGTTACTCAGCATGGCACGTCAAAAAAGCACCAATGTTTCTGAATATCTGGAAATCAATCCGCTGATTCTGAACACGGTTAATCTGGTACGCGGACAGATCGAGAAACGCGGGATAAAACTGAATCTGGAACTGGCAGACAACCTTCCTATTTTTAAAGGAAGTTCCGTGTACTTTCAGCAAATTTTATTGAATTTCCTGCTGCATTCCAAAAAACAGATTTCCCAGAACGGCATTATCACCATTCGCACCTCGCTGGTGGACGATCAGTACATTCAGATTGAAATTCATGACACCGGAATACCCATGCCACCGGAATACATCGAAAAGATTATGGATCCATTCTCCAATATCGAACACACCGGCGAGATGAATCTGGGGCTCACCGTGAGTGTGCAGATGATTAAGGACATTGGTGGCACAGTGGAAATTAATAGCGACACCGAAAATGGTAACACCATCACCATTCAAATTCCCAAGTACAAAAAGGATAAAGCCAGCTATGACAATGAAGTTGTTTCCATGGGGTAAACATCTTTTAACGGGCAGTTTTATTTTTATTCTGTTCATTGGGTTTGCGCTGCACATTGTGGCAGCGGAGAATCAGCTTGTGTCGGTGAAAACGGAAAAGGGACATTCGGAGATTGTCTTCCATTTACCCCCGAAAGTTCAGGTGAAGGTGTTGAACTCTTCTCCAGCCCAAAAGCTGCTCATTAAAATCACCTCCCCGGGGCTGCGCAACGATTTTCAGCCCTATTATCAGCCGGAGATCCCGGAACTTTCGGGCATTGCTGGCTTCCGGCAATTGCCACTCCAGAAGAACAGCCGCTTGTTGGTGTTCGAATTCAAGAAAAATTTAAAATTTCTGGTAAAATCCAGGCCAACCCCACGCATTATTTTGCAAGATGAATCGTTTTTCGACCCCTGGGAGGTTATGTACCAGAAAGCAGTCAAGTTGCAGAAAGAAGGCAAATTAGATAAAGCACTGGCTTTGTACCGAAAAATTATTTTTCGGAACCGGCGGCACGGAAACGCTTATTTTAAAGCCGGGCAGATTCGTTTTGCCAAAGGGCAGTACCACCTGGCGGAAATTAACTTTAAACACGCTCTGCGCCTGAAATGCGATTCACTGGGACTGTACCGGGACATGGCTAAGTTATATCAGAAATTGGGAAATTTTACACTGGCGCGGAAGTACCGTAAAATATTTCAGCAGCAGTACAGCCAGAAGCCCGACAACTCTCCCGGAAAACCTCCGGTCATGTCCCTTCAGACCGCTCCGGCATCGCCTTCCCGCACCACAGTTCAGCAGGACACTCAATCGGTTCCGGAGAAGGCAACTTCGACCACGACGCCCCAACCATCCGGGAAGAAATCTCACAAGAGCTTGCTGGTCTATTTGCTGGGCATTGTGCTGTTGTTCGGATTTGTGGTTTACCGATTAATTAGCTCAATCCAGAAACGTATCAGCTCACGTCCCATGTTTGAACTTCCCCGGGATTTTGATCTGGAAAAAAACCGGGAAAAGATTTTGCACACAGCCCGCACGATACTCCAGGAAGCGGAAAAGAATCAGAAGGCGGCGGTGGATTCGCCCGTCCAGACGGAACAGGCGAAAGTTCCGGCGGAATCATCCCAAACTTCGGAAGCGGCACCAATCGAAGAGACCGAACAACCCCTGCTTTCCGCGGAAACAGCGAATGATACCGGCATTCCCGATCTGGACCTGCTGGATGTTAACGAACCATCCGATCGCTTAAAATTAGCCAGAAGTCTGAATTTAGGGGTTGGAGAGCTGGAACTGGCGTTAAACCTGAAAGCCCATCAACGGAATGTGCACCGGAGCATTTCGCGGGAAGAGCAAATTGCCCGGCTTCATGCCCATCATCTGGATATTGCGGAAATTGCCCGACGGATGCGGATTGGACAGGGAGAGGTGGAATTTTACCTGGCCATGCAGGAAAAGCGGAAAAACGCCATTCGTAAATGACAATACATCGAATTCCCCCGCACCCATTTTAAGCAGACTGGCCATGTTCCGGTGAACATTATACAAAACGGATACCCGGCAAGTCATTTAATTTCGGGCGCAACGGGTTCATGATCACCATGGAAATAGAACTCACTTCTCTTTCATCCACATTACCGAAACCTCTGTTCAGTCGGAGTCTTTCTCCCGGCGATCGGATTGTGGTAAAGGTGCTACAACGCCTTTCTCCTTTCCGCTACCTGGTGCGTTTCCGCGGGCATCCCTTTACAGTAACCAGTACGGCACTCTTAAAACCGGGCCATTCCATTTTGCTGGAGCTTCTGGAAAATCGACCCCGATTCAAATTCAAATTTATCGCTTCGCTCCGGGAATCCAGCAATCAACTGATGGAGTACACCGGGGCACAAAATCATCCCCTGCTCAGTCTGTTGGAGGAGTGGGCGGTCCGCTGGGAATTCCCCATCAAAACAAAGGATTTCACCCGCTTTAAACGACTCTATCGGGAAAAAAAGCTCATTCGCAACTTTCCCCATCCTTTTCTGCTGAGCTATTTTTTTCTGCTACAAAATGCCACCGATTATCCGGAAGAATATCGACAGGCGTTTCAGGAGTGGCTGTTTGAACAAACGCCGTTACCGGATTCCCCCCGGCAATCGGAGGAAAATGCAACCGCTCCGACTCTGCACCTGAGCACGTTGCTGAAACAGCCGGACCAGCTACCCGAAATTTTGTCGGGATGGCTAAATTACACCCATTCTCCCGCATCCGGGCAAGCCGGGGATGCGCATCCGCCCCAACAGGAGATTCTTTCCCGCTTCATTCAGATTCAGGTTCAGCGCTTCCGGGCAGGATTGTGGATGTATCTGCCTTTTAAAAGTAGCAACCATTTTGCTCCTCATCTCACCTTCTGGCGGCGACGCACCGTGCATCAGAGCGAATCCATTGAATTTGCTTTCATTTTTTCCGGCAAGCACCTTGCTCCGGTAGGGGTCATGGGAGAATTAACCACACAACAACTTCGAGTTAAAATTGTTTCTTTTTCCAATCAAGATATCATGGGATTCGTCGATGATAATATGTTACATTTACTGGGAAAATTAAGACAAGCAGGGTATCCGGCACCGCGAATCACCATTCATACAGATAAAGAACCTTTTGCCTGGTTGGGGAATTTAATTTTTGGAGCAAAAAATAGAATTGAGGTGTTGATTTAAGGAATGAAAGAAGGCATGGCGAAAGCAAAAATTCTGGTAGTGGATGACAGTCCCGAGAGCATCAACCTTCTGGTATATTTTTTAAAGCCGGCTGGTTACGAAGTACTCACGGCAGAGGACGGCCCGGAAGCGATTGAAATTGTGGAAAAAACACCTCCGGATATCATTCTTCTGGACATTATGCTCCCCACCATTGATGGGTATGCGGTATGCGAACGGTTGAAAAAGAATCCCCGCACGCAGCACATTCCCATAATTATGATTACCGCTTTGCAGGAATTAAAAGATAAAATCAGGGCTCTGGAAGCCGGTGCTGACGATTTTATTACCAAACCGTTCGAGAACGTGGAGCTTCTGGCCCGGGTTAAATCGCTCCTGCGCATTAAACGGTATCACGACGAACTCCTCCGGCAGAACGAGAAGCTGCGCAAACAGCAGGAAGCTCTCCGACGCGAGGACTTACTCAAGAAGGAGCTCACCAACCTGATTGTCCACGATATGAAGAACCCGCTGTTTGTGATTCAGGGGAACCTTCAGATGATGGAAATGACCCGGGACACTGCCACCAATCGGGATACGCGCATATATACCGATCGGATCATGCGGGGAAGCCGCAGCCTGTTACGGATGATTTTGAATCTGTTAGACATCAGCCGGCTGGAACAAAAAAGCATGGAGATTGAACCGGTTCCCACCAATCTCAATGTCATGATCAACGAAATTGTGGAATCGCTAAAAGATATTCCCGAGCACCAGAACAAAACCGTGCTCATGAAACTGTTTGAAGATTACTCCGAAGTGTACGTGGATAAGGACATTTTCGAACGGGTGTTAGACAACCTGGTTAACTATATTTTTCAGAACACCCCGGAATATCTGTCCATTTTAATCGAAACCGAGAAAGACAAAAACGAACAGGTGATTCTAAAAATCACTCACGACGGGAAACCTATTCCAGCACGTTTCCGGAAAAAGATTTTCTTAAAACATGCACAACCGGAGTTAAAAAAAGCCGGATTCAAACCGGCACGGGGATTGGGACTGATTTTCTGCAAAATGGCGATGGAGGCAATGGGCGGAAAAATCTATCTGGACGAGACCACGTCTGATCAGAACCGTTTTGTCCTGGAAATTCCCACGTTAAAATCGATCCAAAAAAAATAATTGCCAGGTAGCCGCTCATGGATACGACACTGAGCCGAAAAGGTATTGTTTTAACCATCCACAAAGATAAAATGAGAGCGGATATCCATATCAACAATCCTTCGCTCTCTAAAAAAGAAATTTTGGCCATCATTAAAGAATTGTTGAACTCACAGCAAATCCGCTTTGGATTTCAGGCGGAGAATCTGAAACGGGCTTTACAGACTCCGGTAACAACCACTCCATTTGTCATCGCTCAGGGACGCGCTCCGAAGATCGGGCAACCGCCTCGCATCGAAAAGCTGATTAACTTCCATAGCACTAAAAAAGTGTTTCAAAAATCGGATCATGACCGGGTGAATTACAAGGAGATTATTCGATTTAATATTGTGGAAAAAGGCACTCCTCTGGTGCGGATCATCCCCTCTCAACCAGGGAAACCGGGGAAAAACATTTTTGGCGAGGAGATTCCGCCGCCCCCTATTCCGGATAAAATTCCGGTACGTCTGGGGAAAAACGTGGCTTTCGATAAAAACGATCCCCATTTAATTGTCGCCTGCGAGGCCGGACTGGCTACCTTCTCAGAAACGGGAAAAGTAGATGTGTTTACCACCTTCAAAGTGGATGGCAATGTGGATCTGGATACCGGGAATATCCGCTTCCCGGGCAAGGTAATCATTAACGGCGATGTTAAATCCGGTTTTGTGGTGGAAGCCCGGGGAGATGTGATCATTCACGGCTCGGTGGAAGATGCTCTGGTAGAATCGGACCGGGACATCATTATTTACCGTGGATTCTCGGGAGGGGGAAAAGGTCGTTTGCAGGCAGGACGCGACATTCAGGTGGCGTTTGCCCGCAACGGAAAGCTCTTTGCCAAACGGGACATTCTGTTTGAAGTGGAATTAATTACCAGTCAATGCCGGGCCGACCGCACCATCAAGAGCTCCGATGGACGAATCGTGGGAGGCAAAACCGAAGCAATGGAATCCATCCAGATTCGCTCCGCAGGAAGCGAAGAAGAAGTGCGCACCATCCTGATTGTGGGACAGAAAGAGTCATTAAACGACGAGCGAAACACCTGGCAGGAAAAAGTCCGGCAATACAAAGCGGAATTCGAAGAAAATAAAAAAATAATTTATGAATTGGTGGTTAAAAAGCTGGACAACCGGATCAGCGAAGAGGAATTGAACCAGTTAGATGAATATCAGCAACTCCAGGAAGAATTAAAAGAGAAATTAACTCAGGCCGAGACTCAACTGGCCGAAATTATGCAAAAATACGAGAAATTGAAAAAAGTGTTTGTTCGAATTAACGGTATCGTATATCCCAACGTGGAAGTGCATATTGGTGAAAGTACCTGGTTAAGCAAGGAAAAAACCCACTACATTTCTCTACACGAGAAGGACGACCGAATCCGAATTATTCGCATTTAATCCCCGCCCCATCAGTTCAAATTTTGATTATCCGGTCATCTCCTACTTATCGTCCAACACTACCATTGCCACTGCACAGGTTCGGGAATGGGAGAGAGAAAGATGCACCGTTTTTCCCTGTAACAATTCCGCCATCCGACCATGCAGCCGAACATACGGTTTACCGTGCGGATCGTTGAGCACTTCCACATCTGTCCAGCGAACTCCCTGGCTGATTCCCAGCCCCAGCGCCTTCGCCACCGCTTCCTTGGCTGCAAACCGTACAGCAAAACTGCTGGCATCTGCTTTTCGCCGACAGTATTCCACCTCCTGCTCGGTGTAAATCCGTTTTAAAAACCGCTCGCCATAGCGGGCAATCGCCTTTTCCACCCGCTCAATTTCGATCACATCGATGCCTACCGAGTAAACCGACATTCGATCCCCTATTCCAGTTGACTTAAAAAACGCTCCAGATTGTCCAGAAACAGATCGATGGCTCCGGCATATCCGTGCCGGTAAAGGGGCATTTGCTGAAGTGCCCGCGCCTGGTTCTGAATTTCCATCAGTCGGGATTTGACCTCCGGAGCCAGAGTCTCGCCGGTGATAATGGCTCTTTTCAGCTCAGGAAGCAACTGCTTGAATTCCCCGCGCAAACAGTAATATTTTCGGTACCCCTGATCCGGGAAATAAGTTTCCAGTTCATCCGCCGTCTGGCACAATTGCTGATAAAATGAATCCAGGCTATCCGGTTCCACCAGGTCCATCTTCATCAGCAACGCTTCCGCTTTTAACTGCACCAGCGTTTTCTGGGTCTCCTTCCCCTGGGGTGTGCTGGTAAATGCTGCGTTAACCTGAAGAGCCTGTTCCACATTCGTTAGCAACTGATTCACAAAATGCCGCTTCTGCACAAACTGATCCGTCTTTTTGGCTTTTTCGAACAGCAGCTCGGAGTACAATGTGTAAGCACTGACCAGGTCGGATGGGTCCACTTTGGCCGAGGCTCGCTCCAGGGCATCTTTCACATATACGTAAGCCTGGTCGTACTTCTCCAGGCGATAGTAACTATCCGCCCGGATGAGCTTGATCTCAAAGCATTCCGGCGAGGCATCGATGCAATCGATTTTTGATTGCACCACCTGTTCGTACAGCCCATTCTGGTGCCAGGTTTTCAGTTTTTTCAACCGGGAGGGCATACACCCGCTCAGGAATTCCGTGGCCATCAGGGCCAGAAACAAAAGAACGATTCCCAGACGAATCTTCCGGTATTGACCAAGTGATTCCATAAACTTCCCCCTCTTTACTGAATAAATAACCGTAACCGAAACGTTTTACCATTTAAATTGCTTTTTCAACTCACGCAAATATTCCAGAATTTTATGAACATCCACGTTCTTCTCACGCAACTTATCGATCAGTCGCATCAGTTCATTCAATACCACACTACCTTCTTTGTCGTCCTTGAGCATATTCAGATAATGAATAAAATTCTGGTAATTTTCCAGTTCGCCGAAATCGAAATTGCGCAGCGATCGATCGATTTCCACATCCACCAGCATTTCCCGAAGCAGATTTACCGAAGCGGAAAATTCCTCCGGTGTCCCCTGAATCCGGTCACGATATTTCTGGTACAATTCTTCCATGGATTCTCCGGTGGCCAGATCCTTTAAAATGCCAAGCAGTCTGGCTTTATCTTCCGGTTGATTGCTCAACAATTCTTTCTGAAAACTTCGTTTGAACAGGTCGATGGAAATAAAAATGGATTCGGCGGTATCGGCATCCAGGATATTCGGATTGACTTCTCCCACCCGGATGGGCATATCCAGCACACGTTTTCGCCAGCGGTCGTAGGCGTCCCCGGCCAGGGTACTCCCGATGCGCAGGGCACCACCCACCAGTGCCAGAGAAGGATTGGCTCCGATGATGGTTCCAATGGTTCCCACAATGTTTTGCAGCAAGTCCTTCAGTCCGTTCTGTTTGTTCAGCAAATTCTCCAGCATATCGGCCACCGTCCCGGCTACGCTGTATTGACCTTCCCGCTCGGCTTTTTCTGCCCTGTCCAGATATTCCCGCGCGGTATCCAGCAACTCATCGACCTTTTTTTCCTGTTCCTCCGGCAAAATCTTTTTCACTTCATCCACCTGATCAATCATTTTTCTGGCCCGTTCCAGCGCCTGGCGAATGCGCGATTTTTCCTCCGGATGAACCGGTTCGGTTGCTGGTTTGGTGCTCACCCGCTGCGGAAAACGTGCCGCGGAACGGGTTCCAAAATAGAATGCGATGACCGCCATGATAATATTTACCAGCGTCTCGGGAATATCAATAACGTCGCCGTAAAATACTTTCAGGGCAAAGAACATCATTCCGATGGCAATGATAATAAAGGTAATCACCGAACGAACCGTCCCAATGGGCACACCAAAGGGGAGCTCAAAATATTCCTTCAGGCAGTCCGGGTCGGTACAATTGTTCAGGATGCGACGCTGCATGTACAGAAACGAAAAAATAGTCATCACCACGATAATGCCCATCAGCGCAATGAGAATGAGGAACACATAATTGGGAGGTGAGTGAGGAGGAACATCCTCCGCCAGCAGCATTCCGGGAAAGACAACGCCCAGAAGCACTATGAGTGTCCGCCAATAACGAGTCGTGCCCATAACCCCTCCAGATTTAGTATGGTTCTGGTTTCAACTCCCTGTTGTGAACTGGATTCCTGTTAAAAATATAAAACCGGGCCGGAGGGGAATCAACCGGAAAGCCGGATTGCCAGATCAGGTTGTGGGAAAAATCTTCAGGTAAAGACGGATTTTTTGATCCTCAAACGTGTATTTCTCGATGGTGACGAATCGGAATATTTTAATGACTTTCTCGCTCACATACTCCCGCAATGGCACTTCCAATCTGATCCGTCGGTTGTCCAGCTCCAGATATTCCACCTTCCGGGAAATGAGCTGGTAAACCCGGGAACGGAATATTTTAAACGCGTTTTGCAGAAATTTGGTGGCGATGATATTCTGGCCACGAATCTCCGGCGGTTTTTGTTGAATCAGCTCAACTCTGGCCACATCTTCCTGAATCTCCACTGTTCCCGGAGCGAGAAACAATTTTATGGTAAAATGCATCCGATAACGAAGATGCAAGGTGAGCTCTGCCTGCCCTTCCCGAAGATTTACCGCAACATCTTCCACCTCCGCAACATGCCGGGTGAGCTGTTTCAGCACCGCCCGGGCATTTTCCTGCGGAACAAGCAAACACAGGGGCGATACCGAAAAATTCACTCCCAGTTCTTTAATCTTCTGCAAAAACGCCAGCATGCAACCGATCTCCGTGTTTCACATCAAACTTGTAATTCCGGGTTTCCCGAAATAAATTAAGACGGGCTGTTTTTAGAACAAAGACGTTTTTTCACTTATATCCCATATTGCCAAGAAGATGGAAAAATTCAATTAATCGACCCATTCACCGAAACAGGAAAGGAGAGCCATGGCTAAAAATAATTCATGGAGTATTCATATAACCCAACATAAATGGTTGCTCTGGGTGATTGCTTTTGTCATCACCATTCTGGCAGCCCACTATCAGCGTACCACCGGTCCTACCTACCCGGTACGGGGAGAAGTTACCATTGGCGGGCAGACCATCTCCTTTAAACTGCTGCGCAGCGAAACCACCGACAAGGAGGCACCCATCGAAATCGTGGTGCCGGACACCGCCATCACCGGCTACATCAAATACCGACGCTACAAATCGCACGATCCGTGGACGGTGACTCCCATGCGTCGGGAGGGGGACAGGCTTGTGGCGGCACTGCCCAAACAACCTCCCGCAGGAAAAGTGATGTATTACGTGTATTTGAAACGGGACGTTCAGGAAGTTTCGTTAACCGGACAGGAACCGGTGATTCTACGCTATAAAGGGAGCGTTCCGGCTGCAGTGCTGATTCCCCATATTTTCTTCATGTTCTTTGCCATGTTCCTTTCCAGTCGCACAGCACTGGAGGCGCTGGATGCCGAAGGAAATGCCAAACGTTACATGCGGTGGACCATTGCGTTTCTGTTTGTGGGCGGATTTATTCTGGGACCACTGGTACAGAAGTACGCCTTTGGTGCATTGTGGACGGGCATCCCATTTGGCTGGGATTTAACCGACAACAAAACACTGATTGCCATGGTCGGATGGCTTTATGCCTGGTGGCGAAATCGCGGGGAACACGTTTCGCGGGGTTCCATTCTGTTTGCAGCGGTGCTCATGTTTGCCGTGTATCTGATTCCTCACAGCATGTTCGGCTCGGAAATCGATTATACCAAAATGGGGCAATAACCGATAGTAAAGTGGAGCGACATCGCAGATTCCGTGGGAAGTTTTAACTAACCATCATCCTCCGATGGGCAACGGAAATGCGGTTGCCGGTTCAGAATCGGAATCCGGGATTTTGAAAACGAAACAGGACGGATGATGAGCCCGAAAATCCCGAAAGATGTACAGTTTTACAAATTTTGTGCGTACGGATTTTTCAAGAATCTGCGTTTCTTCGACCCGTTCATCATGCTGTTTTTTCGGGAGATGGGGCTGAGCTTTTTGCAGATTGGTTTGCTGTTTTCCATCCGCGAGGTGAGCATCAATTTACTGGAGATTCCCACTGGCGTGGTGGCGGATATGGTTGGTCGCCGTCGCGCCATGGTGACCTCCTTTTCCTCCTATTTACTCTCTTTTTCCGCCTTCTATTTGCTGGGAACCAGCTTCTGGTTTTGTGCCGCTGCCATGGTGCTTTACGCCATGGGAGACACCTTCCGCAGCGGAACCCACAAGGCAATGATTCTGGAATATCTGAAGCTGAAAGGGCTGGAGCATCTAAAAGTGGATTATTACGGTCGCACGCGTTCCTGTTCCCAACTGGGTTCTGCAATCTCCTCGCTGATTGCTGCCGGACTGGTGTTTTACAGTGGTTCCTTTCGCATCGTGTTTCTGGCTTCCACCATTCCTTACACCATCGACCTGCTCCTGATGCTGACCTATCCCCGCGAACTGGATGGCAGCCACAAAACCGCGCGCCCGACCCTGCGGGAGTTTGCCCGCTTTACCCGGGAAAGCTTTCGGGAAATTTACCTCAATCTTCCGCTGCGCCGCACAGTGCTGAATTCCTCACTGGTTTCCGCCTCTTACAAAATTAGCAAGGATTATCTGCAGCCAATTCTAAAAAGCTGGGCGGTGGCACTTCCGGTGCTACTGTATCTTTCTGCCGAAAAACGTACTTCGCTGTTAGTGGGGGTGGTTTATTTTTTTATTTTTCTTCTCTCTTCCCGGGCCAGCCGGATGGCAGGTCAGTTTCAGCGTACCATCGGGCATCCCGCCCGTGCACTAAATACTAACTACCTGATGAATATTTTCATCTATTTTCTGGCCGGTCTGGCGGTTCTGGTTCACTTCCATCCCCTGGCTGTTGTGGCATTTTTGGGCATCTTCATCATTCAGAATTTCCAGCGTCCCATGATGGTGGGCTATGTGGGAGAAGTTACCGACTCCCGGCGGATGGCCACCATGCTCTCTGTGGAAAACCAGAGTCGGGCTGTGTGGGTGGCCCTGTTTAGTCCGGTGGTGGGGGGATTGGCAGACCGATTCGGGGTGGGAATAGCTCTGATGGGTCTGGGCACTATTTTACTTCTGTTATTCCGTTTGGCGCGGGTGCACTCCGAAACCACGCATGCGAAAAACGCTTAAATAAAATCGCCGGAGTGGTGGCTCCGGCGATCGTGAACAAGTTAGCCAGAAAACAAATTCACCTGAACGAACCGTTTGTTCGTCACACCGCGCGCTGCAAAATATCAGTTACCGATACAATACCCATCAACTTCTCCTGAATAACCGGAGCCCGGCGAATACCGGTCATGGCAAACAATCGCGCCACATATTCTACCGTCAGATCGGGATTCACCACAATCAGCGGTTTGGTCATGATTTCGTGCACCTTTACTTGCTGTGGGTCTTCTCCGTAAGCCACCACTTTGTAGATGACATCCGTTTCCGTAATCATCCCGTAGGCATCCTCTTTACCGCGGGGTTCCACAATCAGCGCACGCAGTTTTTTCTCCTGCATCAGCTGAACGGCTTCGGCCACCGTTTTATCCCCCGAAATGGTGACCACTTCCGTCGTCATAATGTCTCGAGCACGTAACATGGTGTGTTTCCTCCTTTTAATTCAATGAATCCGGTTTGTTGAATAACGATGAGTGATTTTAAAGAACATTTTATTGTAGAGGGAATATAACCAGAGAATTTTTCGTATTCAATGAATAGATGACGCAACCGCTAAGATTTGGCAGAAGTCGGTTTTGACCGGCACTGCTCAGTCCCATTCCGACAAACTTTTCTCCAACCATTCCCATCCCCACAAACCGACAGAACGAATAATTTTTAAATGTGTTTATACATCCGTGTATTTACCCCCACCTTTCCTACATTTTACATTTTTCATTTTACATTTTACATTTCCCTCATTTCCCTTTCCTTCTTCCGGAACTTTATGTTAACTTTTGCGGTCTGAACAGGTTGACAGGTTAACGAAAAACAGATTGATGCTAAAACTAAAGTCCATTTTATTCGAATTACCGGCATTCCATCGCTTTCGGGAGGAATTGTTTGCGAATACCCGCTTATCGGTTAAAGGTTTAAGCGGTTCGGCAACCGGTTTTGTGCTGGATTACACCGTAGAACTTTTAGAGAACAGTTTGCTGGCTGTGGTGCCGGATACTGAGCAGGCGGAGAAGTTAGCGGACGACCTGCAGGCATTGCTGCCGCCATCGCGAGTGCTTTACTTTCCGCAGGCAGAGGTCATTCCCTACGATCGGGGACAGTTTGCCCCGGCGCTTCACAGCACCCGGTTACATGCTCTGGTTTCTCTGCTGGAGAATCCTTATTCGGTCATCATCACCACACCGGTTGGGCTTCTGCGGCGCATTGCCCCGCCGGAAGCCATTCGTCGGCAGGTGAGTTACCTGCAGGTGGGGAGCGAGCTGGATCGCGATTTTTTCATCGAATGGCTGGTGGAATCCGGTTTTGAGCGGGTCCCTGTGATTGAAGAAATCGGGCAGTTCAGCGTCCGTGGCGGTATTGTGGACGTGTTCTCCTACGAAGCGGAAGTTCCCTACCGGATTGAGTTCTTTGACGACGAGATTGAATCCATCCGTGAATTCGATATTCTCTCCCAGCTTTCGGTTAAGCAGGTGAACAGGATTCGCATCGTCGCACGCGATATTTCCTCCCGCGAACACGCTACCCTGTTCGATTATCTTCCCGAAGGATCGGTTGTTTTCTGGGACGACCTGGAACGCATTCAAAAAACGGTGCAGGAGTGGTGGGAACACGCCGGAAAAATCCGTTCCCGGAACGAAGTCCCGCTCCCGGAGGAAACAAGCACCTACCTCCCCCTGCAGGAAATTGAACAGCGTGCTTCCCGATTTCGCCAGATATTTCATATTCATTTCAAAGATACCCGGGCGAACGCATTGGTGGACTTCGGGATGCAGGCGCCACCTAAGTTTCAGGGAAATTTCAAGTTGTTTGTCAAACACTTGAAAACACGGCTGGAATCCGCCGCTCACCCCCCGGCAACGGTTTACATTGTGTACGATAAACCCTCCCGCCGCGATCGACTGGAAGAAATTCTGATGGAAGAAATGGGACACCTTCCTCCGGTTCAATTCCTGGAAGGCGACATCCACCAGGGATTTACCATCCCGGAAACCGGAACGGAGATCCTGACCGAGCACGAAATTTTTAATCGCATCAAAGCGCGCAAACACCGCCGTAAACTGCGTGTAACCGGTAGCCTGATCCGCCAGTTAAACAGCCTGCAATATGGCGATTTTGTGGTGCATGTGGACTATGGCATCGGGCGCTTTGTGGGAACCGAACGCCTGACCGTGGCCGGTGTTCAAAAAGATTGCGTGAAACTGGAATACGAGAATCAGGATATTCTGTACGTCACGCTGGATAAACTGAATCGCATCCAGAAATATGTGAGCGAAGAGGGCTACAAGCCCCAGCTAACCCGGTTGGGGAGCCCGGAGTGGGAACGTACCAAAGAACGTACCCGCAAAGCTGCGGAAACCATTGCCCGGGATCTGGTGCAACTGTACGCAAAACGGATGAGCAGTCAGGGACATGCCTTCTCCGAAGACACCATCTGGCAAAAGGAGCTGGAAGCATCCTTCATGTATCCGGATACGCCGGACCAGACCCGCACCACCGAAGAAGTTAAACGGGATATGGAACGTCCCCGACCAATGGACCGCCTCATTTGCGGAGACGTGGGATTTGGTAAAACGGAAGTGGCTATTCGTGCAGCATTTAAAGCAGTTATGGACGGCAAACAGGTGGCTGTTCTGGTACCTACCACCATTCTTGCTCAGCAACATTTCCACACCTTTCGGGAACGGTTGCGTAACTTTCCGGTAAACATCGAAGTGCTCTCCCGTTTCCGCACCCGCAAGGAGCAGACGGAGGTGCTGGAAAGGTTGAAAAACGGTGAGGTGGACATTATTATCGGCACCCACCGATTGCTTTCCTCAGACGTTTCGTTCAAAGACCTGGGATTGCTGATAATTGATGAGGAACAGCAGTTCGGAGTGAAACACAAGGAGAAATTACGTCAGTTGCGGGTAAATGTGGACACTCTGACGCTAACTGCCACTCCCATTCCCCGCACCCTGCAGATGAGTCTGATGGGTGCCCGGGACCTGTCCAACATCGACACCCCGCCGCGCAATCGCCTGCCCATTATCACCGAGATAGCCACCTGGGACCACGACCTGATTTACCGCGCTATTACTTACGAGATAGACCGGGGCGGACAGGTGTTTTTTGTCCACAACCGGGTGCAAACCATCGAAGGAGTAGCGGCGCTTGTCAAGCAAATTGTGCCCCGAGCCCGCATTGCCGTTGCCCACGGCCAGATGAAGGAGCGGGAACTGGAAAGGGTGATGAACGACTTCTACGACCGGAAATACGACGTGTTGGTAGCCACCATGATTATCGAGAATGGGCTGGACCTGCCTAATTGCAACACCATCATCATCGACCGGGCGGATCGGTTCGGGCTGGCACAGCTTTATCAGCTGCGCGGACGGGTGGGGCGCTCCGAGCGCCAGGCTTACGCCTATCTGTTGGTTCCCCCATCCGAGCGTCTGAGCGAGGTGGCCATGAAACGTTTGTACGCCATCGAGGAGTTTACCGATCTGGGTTCCGGGCTGAAAATTGCCATGCGCGATCTGGAAATTCGCGGAGCGGGCAATCTATTAGGGCATCAGCAAAGCGGATTCATCAATGCCGTGGGATTCGATCTGTACCAGAAAATTCTGCGCGAAACAGTGGAGCAGTTGCAGGAGGAAACCCTGCCAGAAGACCTGTTACAGCAACGCCCAAAACTTCCCCGGGTGGATGCCACCGTGGAAATCGATGCGGATATGTATCTGCCGGACGATTACATCCCCTCTGGCAACGAAAAAGTGATGATTTACCACCGCTTGCTGCATCTGGAAAGCTTGAGCAGCATCGACCGACTGGTGGAGGAAATGCGCGATCGTTTCGGCCCCCTACCCGATCCCGCTCAAAAGCTGATCGAAATGGTGCGAATCAAAAAATTGGCCAGCCAGCGGTTCATCAAACACGTGCGAATCCGGGGGAACCGCATGACGCTGACTGTGGACGAGCGAATTGGCGAAAGCGATTACTTTATCGAAAAAGAACTTCCCCGCTACCTGAACCAGCAGATGGCAAAGATAAACTTTAGCCAGAGCAATGGACTGAAAATTCATGTCCCATTAAAGGGAAAATCCATTGATGATTACCTGAGCTTTGCAAAAAACTTCTTGCAAAACCTATAGGGTTCTCCTATTTTTTCAAGCTATGAAATTCAGCATCATCACAGCAATTAAAATGGGGAACTGTTTGCAGAGAGGGAACAGAGAGTTCCCGAACCGCTCGATTTAAACATCATACAGATGTCATTATGGAAGCAGGAAAACTTAACGCTATGAGAGGCGATAAAGGAGGAGATAGAATGAGACGTTTTTGGCTCATTGGATTTTTATTGGTGTTAGCCCTTTTTCTGTTTGCTGGATGCGGCAAAAAGCCGGATGTTGTCGCCAAGGTTGGCAAAGAGAAAATCGGCCTGGAAGAGTTCAAATTAGGCCTGAGCAAAGAGTACGGAACCGAAAAGCTGGAAAAAATCTCCATAAAGGACCGAAAGAAATTTTTGCAATCCCTGATTGATGAACGATTGCGCGTTATTCGTGCCCGGGAACTGGGTCTGGACAAAGACCCGGATTTTGTGAACGAGGTGACTGCCCGCACCAACAATTTAATGGCGCAACGGATGTACGAAGACCTAATTGTGGACAAATTGATCCCCGAATCTCTGATTCGGACCATATACGATCTGGAGCAGAAACGGATAAAAGTGGTGGCGGTCATTCTGGGATATAAAAATTCCGCCAAGATCAAGAACGACCGGAGCAAAGAGGAAGCCATTGCCCTGGCCCGGGAAATAGTGGAACGCATTAGAAAGGGCGAGAGCGCAGAAAAATTATCCGAGAAATACTCCGATGCCCCTTTCCTGAAAGATAAAAAAGGTGTCATCGATCCCTACAATCCCGGTGGACTGGACCCGGCGGTGGACGAAGCGATGATCCACGCTAAAAAGGGAGATATTGTTGGACCCATTGTTACGGAAAATGGAATTTACATCCTGAAAGTGGTGTTTGTGCAAAATCGCCCCTCCGGACAGACGTTTGAGGAAGCCAGACAGGATATTAAGCGATTACTCTACCAGCGATTTTTCCGGGGCGAGGGAGATAAATTCTACCAGCAGTACACTGAGGAATTCAAGAAAAAAGTAGGAGCGCAGCTTAACGAAGAAGCCATCCGGGAGTTTGTTAACGCAGTACGGGAGTGGGCCGGGAAGAATCCCGGAAGCGACGACAGTTTTCCGGCGGACAAACGCAAACTGGTACTTGCCAGGGTGGGCGATCTGGAAATTACCGGCGATTATTTTATTAGCCAATTTCGCGGTCGTTTCCATCGTTTTTACCGGCGATATATGGACTTTGAACAAATGAAAAAAGTGCTGGACAATCACATGGCGTACCAGGCCTGGGTCCAGATTGCTGCCCGGCGACACTACGACAAAATACCCGAGATTGCCCGACAGATTGAAGCATTGAAGCGCAACAAGCTGAAAGAACTGTTCGAACAAAAAGAAATTCGAGAAAAAGTGACCTACAACGCCACCGAAGTCATGGATTACTACGAGCAGCACAAGCAGGACTACATTGAACCGGCCAAAATTCGGGTATGGGAAATTGCCGTTAAGGACAAACAGCTGGCGCAAAAAATTTACCAGATGGCTCTGAACGGGAAGAATTTTCAGGACCTGGCCAAGCAATACACCGAAAAAGCCATCATGAAAAAACGGGGCGGCGATCTGGGATTTCAGACCAAAAATTCCTCCACACTGGGCAATTTGATGAACAAAGTATTCGAAGCCGGTCCGAACCAGATACTTCCGCCCATGCTCCACGGCGCATACTATTACATTCTGAAAACGGGCGACTACCGTCCCGAAAGGCAGAAAACGCTGCAGGAAGTACGTGGACTGGTGGAAGGATATGTAAAACGAAAAAAGATTATGGAACGGCGGAACAAGATTACCCAGGAATTGCGGAAACGGTATATTTACTGGATTAATGACTATCTGGTGCGCAATCTGGGTTAATGGAAGTCCGGGCTCTCGTCACGGGCTTCTGAAATACCTGACCAAAACGATGGATGATTTATGAAACGTCAACTTTTCCGGATCGGATCGCTACTGTTTCTGTTCCTCTGGGGAACATTTTGGGGGAGTTGCCAGAAGGAACAGGTGCCAGAAATTGAAATTGTCGCCAGAGTGGGCGACGAGGTGTTAACGCGCGATCAGTTGCTCCAGTGGATGCCCCACAATGTGCAGGAAGACCAGAAAGAATTGTTACTGCGCCAGTATGTGGATTTATGGGTGCGAAACACTCTGCTGGCTCATGCGGCTCGGGAGGAGAAAATTGAACTGACTCCCTACCAGCAATGGGCGTTGATGAACGTAGAAAAGGAAATGTTGGCGCAAAAATATCTGGATGCACGCTTGCCTCAGAAATTGCGGGTAACCGACGAGGAATTGGTGAATTACTACGAAAAACACAAAGAGGAATTCCGTCGGGATGATGAGGAGGTTCATCTGGTCCAGCTGTTTCTGGAAACCCTGGATCGCGCCATTGCCAAGGATATCCGTGAAAGCGAATATTTAATGGATGTGATTAAAAAAAATTATCTGGATTCGCAGATGACCCGGTTGATGGAGAAAAACGGAGACCTTGGATACGTTCCGGTGTCCGAAATTCGCAAAGAGATTCAGCGGTTGGTTAAAAACGGCCGTACCGGGAAAATTTACGGTCCCATCCAGATAGAAGGCGGTTACTATTACTTCCAGATGCTGGACCGTCAGCCGAAAGGAAGTTACCGGAGTCTGGACCTGGTAAAGGACGAAATTCGGCTGCGCCTGCTGAACATTAAGCGGTTGCAGGAGCGCGACAAACTGGTTAAGAAACTTCAAGCGAATTCCGACGTTGAAATTCATCTGGAACATGCGAAATAAGGAACAGGTGGTTTGTTTATGAAAAACGCAATTCGAATCATCGTATGGTTGTTTGTACTCACTTCCCTGCTTCCGGCTCAACAAATGATCGACGGGATTGCTGCCATTGTGGGGGACGATGTGGTTCTGGTCTCGGATATTAATGCGCTGATTACCCAGTACGCTTTTCAGAACCGAATCGACATTACCCGGCGGCCGGACCTGTACAAAAAATTAGGTAAGCAATTTCTGGAAACCCTCATCGACAACAAATTGCTGCTCATCAAGGCGGATGAGGATACCATCAAGGTGGATGAGGCTCAGGTGGATCAAAGCCTGAATCGGCAAATTCAGTACATGGTGCAACAAGCGGGTTCTGAGAAAAAATTAGAGGAGTACTACAACGCACCGATGTACAAAATCAAAAAGGATTTGCGCAAGGAAATCGAAAACCAGATGCGCATCAGCATGTTGCGGCAGAAACGGTTTGCCAATATCAAAATATCCCGCAAAGAAGTGGAAGAATTTTATTACACCCACAAGGACAGCCTGCCAAAGGTTCAACCCAGTGTGGATATCAGCCACATATTAATGCAGGTAACTCCCAGTGAACAGAGCGTGCAGGAAGCATATCAGAAAATTCTGGAGATTAAAAAGAAGCTGGACGAGGGAGCCGATTTTGCCGAACTGGCCCGGAAATATTCCGAAGACCCGGGAACAGCAAAAAACGGAGGTGATCTGGGATTTGTCTCGCGTGGTACGCTGGTCAAGGAGTTTGAAGAGGCGGCTTTTGCCCTTAAACCGGGCGAGATTTCGGACATTGTGCAAACCCAGTTTGGCTTCCATATCATCCAGATGATCGAGCGCCAGGGCGAGCGCATCCACGTGCGCCATATTTTGATTCAGCTCCAACCCACCCCGGAAGACGAGCAGCGTGTTATTAATAAACTTAAAGAAATCCGGCAGGAAATTCTGGATGGCAAAGCCACTTTCGAAGAAATGGCATTGAAATATTCCGACGACCCCAACGTGCAAAAAGACCACGGCCATCTGGGAACCTTTCAGGAAGGCGCATTTCAGATTAAGGAATTTGAACAGGCAGTCAAGAATCTCAAGGAAGGCGAAATCAGCCAGCCATTCCGAACGGATTTCGGATACCACATCATCCGGCTTAACAAACGAATTCAGGCTCGCACACTTTCTCTGGAAAAAGATTGGGAACAGATTGAACAATGGGCTCTGCAGTACAAACAGAATAAAGAGTTCCAGAAATGGTTGAAACAGCTGCGGAAAGAAATTCCCGTAGTGATTAAAATTGAATTCTAAACACATGGAGCCATGAAAATCCGACCTCACGTTCTCATTGTAGAGGACCAGATTAGCTGGCGGCGATTGTACAAAATCTGGCTCAATCGGGTTTGCGAACCGACTTTTTGCACCTCTCAGGACGAAGCCCTCAAAAGTATCGAGTCCAACACCTATGATGTGGTGATTATGGACCTGGGTCTTCCCGATCCGGAGACCGGGCTGGACACCATTCGGGAAATTCTGCAACATACCCGTCTTTTGAAAATCATTGTGGTAACTTCCTTTGCCGACCGGGAATTGCACCGTAGAACCCAGGAGATGGGAGTGTACGCTGTGTTCCAGAAGGATGAACGGTTAGAGTCCGAATTGCCCATTTTTATCCGCAAAGCATTCGAAATGTTGCAGTTAGAAAAGGAAAATGAATACCTGCGCAATCAGTTCTATCGGAAGGAAAAAGACATTCAGATTCTGGGCACTTCCCGGCAGGCTCAGAGTTTACGGGAGCAGATCGATAGTCTGGCCAAATCGGACACCCCGGTGCTTTTGACCGGCTCTACCGGAGTGGGGAAAAATTTTTTCGCCCGGCTCATTCATCTCCGTTCTCTGCGCGCCAGTAAACCGTATGTGATCATCAATTGCGCCAATCTGGTTCCCACACTTCTGGAGAGCGAACTGTTCGGTTACAGCCGGGGGGCGTTTACCGGCGCAGAAACCTCCCGCATCGGTAAATTTAAGGCAGCCGATGGGGGCACGGTGCTGCTGGATGAAATCGGTGAACTCCCCACCTCCATTCAGGCTAAATTACTTCAGGTAATCGAGGAAAAAAGCTTCTATCCCCTGGGTAGCCACGAACGGGTAGCGGTAGATGTTCGGATTATTGCTGCCACCAACCGAAACCTGTTCAAACTGGTGGAAGAGGGAAAATTTCGCCAGGACCTTTACTATCGTCTGGCCGGATTTACCATTCATATTCCTTCTCTCAGCGAGCGACCGGAAGACATTCCCATTTATTTTGACTTCTTTCTCAAAAAAATCTGTCAGGAAGAGGGAATTCGTATCCCCGAAGTGGATCCGGAAGTATATACCGCTCTGCAAAAATACAATTGGCCGGGCAATATTCGGGAACTGAAAAATTTGATTACTCGACTGATTATCTTCCATCCCCGAAAGATAACTCCAGATGAATTACTGGATCAGAACGTGACCACTCAGGATTTTATTCTGGAACAGGCCACCTTGAAGAATTACTCTCTCAGGGAAATGACCGCACTGTATGCCCAGCGTCTGTATCAGCGTTTTAAACAAAAGAAAAAAGTAGCCGATATTTTGCAAATTGACTACAAAACCCTGAATCGCTATCTGAATATGAGAGTGGAATAATGTTTAAGAAACGCAAGAAAGCTTCTCGGGAAGATATTATTGCCCAATGGCTGGAGTTATATCCCATCCGTCAGCTGGAATATGAGACAGATCAGGATGGGAAGGTCACGGTACTGGTCCCACATCCGGAGTACTGGTTTACCCGTTTCTTGCCCAAACCCAAACATCCCGCACGCCGCATTCATCTGGACGAATTTGGCTCACTGGTGTGGTCCCTGTGTGATGGAAACCACACCGTTCGCGAAATTGCTCGCAAACTGGAGGAGACTTTCGGTGATTCCGTCCATCCCGGTGAAGAACGAACAGTGATGTTTGTTCAACAAATGTACCAGCAGGAATTTGTAAAAATGTTCGAAAAACAAACCTCCGACGATTGATTCCCACACTGCTTTTTTGAATACTTCG
>CAZBWV010000031.1:0-41316 GCA_964495805.1 uncultured Calditrichaceae bacterium | reverse complement strand
ATCTCTCCCCGTCTCCCTCACCTCCTTCACCGCCCAGGCTGGTAACGGAGAAGTAACCCTGCAGTGGGTCACTGAATCGGAAGTGGAAAATGATGCGTTTATTCTGGAGCGCAGCATCGATCAGCAGAACTTTCAGCCTATCGCGGAAATTCCCGGACAGGGTAACAGCACTGTGCAGCATGTGTACACCTACACCGATCATGAGGTCACCAATGGAGTAACTTATTACTATCGATTGGCAGACCGGGACTTCAACGGACAGCTTACCTATCATCAGGTGATTTCGGCTACTCCCATGGCACAGGGGAATCTTAACCGGATCGATGGGAGCATTCCGGACCGATTTGCCCTGCAACCTAATTTCCCCAACCCATTCAACCCGTCCACCACAATTCGATTCGATCTGCCGCTCAAAGCCGAAGGTGCTTATCAGGTAAAACTAAGTGTTTACGATCTGAATGGTCATCTGGTTAAGGAATTACTCCAGGGGCAATATCTCGCCGGTAGTTATCAGATTCAATGGGATGGCACCAATAATCTGGGACAACCTGTAGCCAGTGGCGTTTACATTTACCGGCTCATTACACGGGACGGACTCTCCGCAACCCGGAAGATGATGCTGATTCGATAACATTTCTAATCTATCCATTCAAAAAAAGGCGCACTATCAGCAGAAATGTGCGCCTTTTCTGTTTCATGTTACTGAATATCTTTACCTACGGAAAATCGTTACTTACCGGCTTCGCAATGGGTTAAAACTCTGCTTTCGTTGGATGGTACATTTTTATTTCTCACAGCTTACGCCAGTAAAAAATCCCTGCACTCGGTGTGTGGGTAAATCTTATTTTCCGGAATCTTCCTGTAGAATTTTTCCCAAAAAGCTTTTTCGATGAATGGGACACGGCCCATAGCGACGAATGGCTTCCCGATGTTGAGCCGTGCCGTAACCTTTGTGCCGGGCAAATCCGTATCGGGGATACTGCTGGTTGTACTGCACCATCAATCGATCCCGATATACTTTGGCAAGGATGGAAGCTGCAGCTATGGTGAATGACAGATCATCTCCATGAACTACCGCTTCCTGCTGGAATATTTTTTCTGGTAGCTCATATCCATCAAACAGCACATAATCCGGCTGAATTTTTAGTTGTCCCAGCGCCATTCGCATGGCTTTAAATGTGGCCTGGCGAATGTTGATTCGATCAATTTCTTCCGGTTCCACCAGACCAATTCCATAAGCAACGGCATGGGTTTGTATTGTTTCGTACAGTGCTTCACGAACAGCAGGGGTAAGTTTTTTGGAATCTTTTACTCCCGGAATATAAAAGTAGGGCGGAAAAATTACCGCTGCCGCCACCACCGGTCCGGCCAGCGGGCCACGTCCCGCTTCATCCACACCGGCAACCAAACGTTTACCAAACTGCCAGACGGAATGCTCAATCTCAAGATTTTTGGGAATAGCTTCGGTAGCGGAAAGCTGAACAACCTGCTCCATCTAAAAGCCCCATAAATAGGAGAGTTTAAAGAACAGAATTCGGTTACCGGATTGAAACTTTTCCCCGGGAAATCGGTCCCATTCCTCGGTGTACACCAGATATAGCGTGCTCCCGGAAAGATAGCGCCATCCAAATAACAAATTGGCGCTCATTCGGTCCCACACCTGATAATAAAGCTGAGGTTGATTCTTGACGGGATTATTTCCCCAATACGCCTGTTCCGCACCATTTGTAAACTGATAAAATAAACGCGTAAAAACATTTTTGGTAAATAAATATCGGCCCCGCAGTGTGAAAATCCGAATATCTGATTGTCCAATAAGCTGCTTATCGATCTGATTTTTTTCTTTATCTAAAAATTTTGTTTGCTTGTATCCCAATTCCAGGTGCATGTTCGAACTGGGACGAATGCGAATTTTGGTTTCTACCCCGACATTATAACCTGATTGGTGTAACTGAAAATAGTACTGAGTGTCGTAATTTCCTTTCAAATATAACGAAACGGGCTGACCGCGGTCGGTAATAACTTCGGCGAACATATCCGTTCCCCAATAGGCGTATTCATCCAGAGGTACAGAAATGTAAGGATTCAAATAATAGGTTTCCACATCCCGGTAACGTGAAAATCCCACACGTAATTGCGATTCTTTCTGGGTTATTGCCCATAGTGAACTCTGGATTCCCATTGCCGTACGGGACTCATCGGAATCTTTAAAAGCAGTTGGAGTAAGACTTATTCCCCACTGACGAATTATTCCATAATTGACATAGGGATGCATATCCATATACATGGCAAACTGAGTTCGCCCCTTATTAGGAATCTTAATAAAAAAGCCCGTACTATCAATATCAAATTTAGGGGAATAGGAATGCATGTTTAAATCGACACTGAATATTCGTCCGTAATATCCCCCTTCCAGGAAAAAACCAGTTCCTTCTTTATTATAATTATCGTGCACGGAATATACCATTTGTCCAAGGCCATAAAATTGTCCTGAATGCAGCGCCCAATCCATATCCAATGCCCGGCTAAAATGATGATTTTCTCCACCCATATTGGCTTCCCGATCCACCAGCATCACACCCACGTTGGAACTATGCAAAATATCCCGTTGTACCCGGGCCACGGTAAAAAACTCATCGGTTGGTGGTTTATTGGGGTCTCCCAGCCCATAATTGGACCAATCTCCGGTGGAGACGCCTAATAAACCGATGGAATATGGTCCCACTTTTCCGGTTAATTTTCCACCACCTTTTATATCACTCACTGCCCCAATGCGCCTGCTGTAAAACAGTTGGTAAAACGGAGTCTGAAAAAGATTGGTATTTTCCAGAAAGAAAGGCCGCTTTTCCGGTAACTGCACTTCAAACCGCTTATCCAGATTGATTTGCTCTTCATCAATTTCCACCTGCCCGAAATCCGGATTAACGGTTAAATCCATGGTCAGGTCAGTGGTAATTCCGTATTTTACATCCACTCCCCCTTTATATTCTGGTTTCTGGACTTCACCACCGGTGGTTTGTGAACGCGCGGTCACATAGGGTAAAACGCTCAGATTCATTCCACTGCGAATCCGCTTCATACCAATCAATACCCCACCTTGATCCAGCCGGTAAGTACGATAATTTTGCCCCACCGGTGACCAGGAAGAAATTTCGCGCCCTTTTTTACGAACCCGCCAGACGTTAAATCCCCACACCTGATAGCGTTTGTCGTCATCAAAACGGAGTGTTTTTAATGGGATGGAAAATTCAGCAATCCAGCCGTATTTAGTTACCCGGGACTCCACCTGAAAAATACCATCCCAGCTCATATCGATCTTATCACCGTTTTCGCTAATCAACCCATCCCGTTCCACGCCCCGGGCGTTGGTTGAAAAAAAGTAAGCTTTGCGCCGATCCCAATAGGTATCCAGATAAAAATTGATGCAGTCGTCCGGATAAAATTCCTGATCGCGTTCAAATAATCGGGTGGGTATAGAACCCGGATCCGAATCCAGCATGATAAACAGAAAATAGATGTGATGTTCATCATACAGCACATAAAAGCGGGTGTCTTCCGTGGCAGGAACTCCCTCCACAGGTATTTGTTGAGTAAACCCATGCTGTTGAGGTGCTCGTAACCAGACCTTATCCACTTTTCCATCAATTTTAGGAGGAACCCTGGTATAAATGGCAAACGCCCGATATTTGGGAAGATGATGCCTGCCAGCTATGAGTCCTGTCCCCCACACCAGCATGATGAGAAAGAATAACCACGGGGAGAATAATCCACCTGTGTTCTGCTGCTTCCGAATTATTTTGAAAGGATCGAATAGCATAAACAGTAAGCTTTCATCCCCAAATGTTTGAACCGATTATTTATCTCTTAATCAAATTGTTTTCGGAAATATTTTCCCATATTCCACCGGAATTGATTTTTAACGATTCACCGTCCCGGCTTCCCCCAAACACAGAAATTCATTCATGTTGTTGATTGATAAAACCGCTAATTTGAAAAAGGATTATTTGAATGTTCAATCATATTATTTCAGAAATAATATTCTTAAAGATAAAAAAATCCACCATCGAAAAAAAACTTTTTTTCATTTTCAATAAACAAAGCCGGATCGTGCCGATTGCGACGACCCGGCTTTGCTTCCTACATTTTCATCTCATGGTTTGCTTTTGGGGAATGGTGGCGGTGGCGGTAACACCGGTTTTTGCTTCTCAATTTCCCGTAACAGGTCATCCACCGCCTCTTTCAGCTGGGGATCTTCCCCTTTCAATCCTGCTTCGGGAGGAATATCAACCCATACATCGGGATCGGCACCGTGGTTTTCTACAATCCACTGACCATCCCAATTGTAAAATCCTACATTGGGTTGTACGGCAATACCGCCATCCACTGTTTGCAGCGCATTGATGATTCCGATAAGTCCGCCCCAGGTGCGCGTACCAAATACTTTTCCGAAATGGCGTGCCTGGAAATGTTTGGTAAACAATTCCCCATCGGAACCGGTAAATTCGTTGATGATGGCAGCCATTTTTGCATTACTAACCACCATGGGGAAACGCATGGGATGAAAATCGCGTGTCTTCACCCCAAACACCAGTTTTCGCTCCAGTTTATCGATGACAAAATAGTTGGTGAATCCACCCCCATTATACCGCACGTCCAGGATAAGACCCGGTTTGTATTTGTTGGCTTTCCACCCTTCCTCAAACTGAGCCAACCCCTGCTCATCCATATCATCCATATGGATGTAGCCGATTCGACCGTTGCTCCATTTTTCCACCAATTCCGCCCGCGAGCGAACCCATTCGTAACGTCGCAAAGCCCTTTCCGATGCCACTGTTTTGACCCGGAAAGTACGTTTGTCCTTGGCCTCAGGATGGCTCACCACGGTAATCTCTACTTCTTTATTGGCTTTATTGACCAGATATTTCAGATAATTCTCCCGAATGGTGATTCGGTGGCCATCAATGGCAAAGAGGTAATCACCTTCCCGCACCCGGATATCGGGGGAAGCCAGCGGGCTACGCAGATGGGTATTATAGCTGGCGCCGCGGTAGATTTTGACGATGCGATACAGCCCTGCATCCGTATCGGGAAGAAGGTCAGCGCCCAGCAAACCGGTTCCCACATACTGGTTTTTTCCGTTTCGCTCATCCCGGTCGCCACCGAAAATGTACATGTGCGAAGCGCAAATTTCCCCCACCATTTCGCGCAACAACCCGTTCAGTTCCCCCCGATTCCGTACACCAGCCAGTAACGGTTCGTAAGCATCATACACTTTTTGCCAGTTTACTCCGTGCATGTTGGGATCATAAAAGAAATCCCGGTACCAGCGCCAGACTTCATGAAATATTTGTTTCCACTCGGCGCGGGGGTCCAGATTCATCTCCAGTTTATTCAGTGCCAGCTTACCATCCCCCACACTGTGTCGGGAGGGGGCTTCGGCTCCCACAATTCCAATTTTATCTCCGCTCCGATAGATCAAATGCTTACCATTGGAGCTCACAGTAAAATCGCCCACTGCATCAAGCATTTTCACCTGTTTTTTGTCCGATATCGCATACGCTTTCACAAAATAATCCTGCACGCTGCCCGGATTGAAAAATTCTTCGATTCCGGGGAATCCGAATCGCTCTTTTCCCAGCACAAACACGGTATTTAAACCACCCACCAGCTTCTTAAAATTCCCCGCATCCACCGGTACCCGATAAATGCGCTGTTGAATTCCGGTTAAATCGATACGAAAGGTGGTATCCGCCCCGGCATTTGACTCATCTTCTTCCGCATCCGCACAAAATGGCGGTTTTTCTCCGTCGCGCAGTTGCACCACCATGACCTGACTCATCTGCGAAATGATATAATTATCTTCGGATGGGTCCAGGGCAGGCTGGAAATGTCGCTGGGAGATAAAATAAAGATATTTCCCTTTCTTATCGAACACCGGGTAGAAGTCGTCGAAATGCCCATCGGTAATGGGATACACTTTCTTCTTTTCCAGAGAGTACAGGTAGATGGCACTGTTTAAATTGGGCTGAACTTTGGAATACACCACCCATTTGCTATCCGGCGACCAGTCGTATTCGCTGATTTCCCAGAAAAATTCGTAATCCTTCTGATAGGTACCGCGGTCAATCTCTTCCATCTTGCCGGAGGACAGATAGACAATGCGCAATCGGTAATCTTTATCGCCAAACAACAATTTTTGGCCGTCCGGTGACCAGACAGGATGGTAAGGATAAGTTTTTAGTTTGTGGGTTAACTGACGCGCCGGTTCCTTTCCGCTAACCGGTTGCACGTATAACTGATATTCACCGGTTTTGTCGGAAAAGTAAGCCACCTGCTTGCCATCCGGCGAAATGGTAGGGTATCGTTCCCGCACTCCCTGCGTTCGGGTAAGATTCTCCCATTTTCCGGTTTTCTGGTTTATTTTGAACAGATCGCCGCGGGCTTCCACAACTGCCCACTTTCCGTCCGGCGAAACGGAAAAACCACCCAGATATTTAGCCGGTTTTACCACACGAGAACGAATCTTCCAATCATCCGATTGGAGTTCAATGTGAATCGGTTCCAATTTTCCGGTGGCAATTCGGTAAAGGTACAAACGGCCGGCATGTTCGAAAACAATGGATTTTCCGTCTGTTTCCGGCGCATAAACGGCAAAGTCGGTAAAATGAGTTTTCCGCGTAAATTCCCCGGTGTTCACGTTATATGCCCATAAATTGGCCACGTTGGTTTGCCGATCGGAAATGAAATAGATTTCCTGACCAATCCAGAGCGGACGCTGATCGATGCCGGGATAATCGGCGGTAATGTTCCGAAAAGTTTTCTTTTGCAAATCACCAATCCATACATCCTGTGCTTCACCGCCCCGATAGCGTTTCCAGTTGCGAAACTCTCCCCGCCGCCGATTGAACGCTACCTGCTTGCCATCCGGACTCAAACTGACCCAGGCAGCCCGGTAAACGGGCAGCTTCTCCGGAAAACCACCTTTTACGCTAACCAGATAGACAAAAGGTCCCACATAACCGGCTTCCCGGCCGGAGGAAAAAATAACTTTACTCCCGTCGGGTGTCCAGCCCAGAGCCATGTCGTTGCCACCATGGTAGGTCAAACGAACTGGCTCTCCTCCTTCCGACGGCATTACATACACATCCCGATTGCCGTCATACTCAGCAGTAAAAGCAATCCATTTGCCATCCGGCGAAAAATGGGGATAAGTCTCCTCCCCCGGATGGCTGGTTAAACGAATTGCCTGTCCGGTGGTAATGTCCGCCTTCCATAAATCGCCATCGTAATTGAACACCACCGTGTTTTCATAAATATCCGGGTAATGCATCAGGTAGGTTTCGCTGGCCATAGCAAAAGCAAACCAGCTTAAAATGAACAGAACCATAAATTGCGAAAAAATACGCATGAGGCCTCCTGTGGCGTTTTACATTTGCTTTGAATGTTGATTACCAGCTGATTCAATATTCACGGATAAAGGTAAGAAAGCTTGAGTTGCATACAAATTTTCTCCCGTGGTTTTTCCATCGGGACGGATAAAGCAGGGGCACCGGAATTACCCCTGCAACAGATTCATTCCCAGATAGGCAAACAGTGCTCCGGAGATGGTCGCCAGGAAGTTCACCATATCGTTGTTCATCCAGGGCAGCCCGCGAATAAGCCGGGTGGATTGGCCCTGGCAGTGCACTTTTTTTTCGGTTTGCTTCCCACAAACGGGACACTGATATTGCGCCTGTAAGGTGGCTCCCAAAAGACTATCCACCACACTGGCCAGAAATCCGGCCAATGCTACCACCACTACTATCTGAAACGGTTTATTATCGATGAGAATATGCGGTTTCACAATGCCACTAATTCCCAGTGCCACTGCCCCTAAAAATGCGCCAAAACTTCCGCCCAACGTAACTCCGCCAGAGGTGCCCACCGGTACCGGTTTCCAGGTGTGAATAAGGTGGGGCCGTTTGCCCCACAACACTCCCAATTCGGTTGCCCAGGTATCCGCCGTGGCGGCTGCCAGCGCTCCCAGGTACATCACAAAGGCATGGGCGGGATGGAACAGAATCTGGACTATCATGATGAGCCCGGCAACGCCACCATTGGCAAACACCTGGGCAAAATCCCGCTGACTCCCTTTCTCAAAGACCAGATCGAACCGGGCTTTTGCCCGTTTACCGATTTTCGATAGCAAACTGGAGAGAATAAAAAAGGTCAGGATGGGTACGGTCCACTGCAACCCGCCAAACCCGAAAATGACCACCGCCAGCAGAAACGTTGCCACCGCACCGCTGGCACTTAAAAATCCTGCCCGATAGGATAGATACGCAATGGCACCGCCCAGCACCATTCCCACACCAAATTGCACCCACAGGGTCGGGTTTCCGGTCACCAGAAAAAACACCGCCGTGGCGCTGATAAGCGGTACCAGCAGGTTGTCGTTCCCTTTGTGCCCCAGCGCCTCAGCGGCTGTGGCAGGAATGGCAACCATTAGCGCCAGCAGCAGCATAATACCGGGATGTTGAGCTGCCGCCGGGAGTTCCTGCTGATAGTACCAGAAGGCGAAAAAGACCGCCACCGTACTGGTTACCAGCATGGCCAGGCTTCCTTCCAGCGATTTGGTGTCCCGAATCAGTACATAGCGATGTGGTTTTTTCACCCAGCCACCTACTACCGCCGCAGCGGCATCCCCAAACGCCATTACCGAAACCGCAGCGATAATAACCACTTTGTACCCGCTCCAGAACAGCAGCACCAGCAACAGAAAAGAAAAGGGATAGTACACCGTACCCAGATTATCTGACTCGATGTTCATGCCCGGAAGCATATGAAGTTTGAGCACGGCATAGTTAAACAACACAAAAAAAGCTGCCATCAGCAGCAGGGGCAAAGACGTGGAAAGCAATAGCGGAGTGAAAAGCATCAGCAGTCCCACCGCCACATGAACCACCTTGCGGGAGGCTTCCTGCGGCCAGTGTAACGCTTTGCGTACCACCTCCGCCAGAGCAATAAATAGAAAGATGCCAACAAAAAAAATCCCCAGATGCAGCCAATCCTGCATCGGGGGATGCTCAGTTATGTGCCATAATGTAATCATCGTTCAATATTTCGTTTTGTGCTCCTAATGCTTCTCTTCCGCTCCAGCGAAGGTCGCATCAAATCCGGGAGGGGATCTTAGCTATTCTTCCGACCTTTTTCAGGAAGCTACAATATTCACCACGCTTCCGGGAACCACAATAATTTTGCGGATGGTTTTCCCCTTCAATAGATCAGGGATTCGTCCGGTTTCCAGTGCGGTTTTTTCGATCTCTTCCCGGCTAAAAGTGCGGGGAACCTTCATCTGGGCACGCACTTTTCCGTTAATCAAAATCCCGTAACTCACGATATCTTCTTCCATAGCGGAAGGATCGAATTCCGGCCAGGACTGATTAAAAATGCTGTACTCGTGTCCGCTCTTTTCCCACAATTCCTCCGCAAGATGCGGAGCAAACGGTGCCAGCAGCAGGATGAGTTTTTCCAGCACTTCCTTCAGGAAACCCGCATTGATTTCTTCCGCAGGACGCCCCTCCGCGTAACGGTACACTCCGTTAACTAATTCCATAATTCGGCTAATAGCGGTATTGAAATGGAAACGTTCGATATCATCTGTGGCGCCTTTGATGGAGCGGTGCAGAATCTTGTTCAATCGTTGTTCCGCTTCGCCCATCTCCGTGTATTCATTCCCATTCCGGAATACCCACAGATACCTGTCGAACAGACGCCAGATTCGATTCAGAAAGCGGTCCAGGGCGGCAATTCCTTCGTCGCTCCAGGGGCCGCCCTTTTCGAACTCAAAACCGAACATTAGGTAACAGCGAAAAACGTCCGAACCGTATTTTTCCAGATACTCTTCAGGGTTTACCACGTTGCCACGGGACTTGCTCATGCGTAATCCATCCGGCCCTTTGATGATGCCCTGATGGCGCAATGCCTGGAACGGTTCATCAAAGTTGATATGCCCCAGATCGTGCAGCACCATGTTGATAAAACGTGCATAGAGCAAATGCATGGTAGCATGTTCGGCACCGCCCACATACATGTCCACCGGGCACCAGGCGTTGGCCAGGTCAGAATCGAACGGTTTGTCCTCCAGATGCGGAGAGAGATAGCGCAGGAAGTACCAGGAAGAATCAACGAACGTGTCCATCGTATCCACTTCGCGGATGGCCGGTCCTCCGCACTTTGGACACGTGGTATGTTTAAATTCCTCGTGATAGCGCAGAGGCGACTCCCCGGTGGGCCGGAAATCCACATCGTAAGGCAGCTTCACCGGGAGCTGATCTTCCGGTACGGGCACTTCGCCGCACTTATCGCAATAGACGATGGGAATAGGTGCGCCCCAGTAGCGCTGACGGGAAATTAACCAATCCCGTAACTTATAGTTAACTTTGCGGCGGCCTATCCCCTTCTCCTCCAGCCAATCGGCAATTTTTTCCTTCCCATCCCGGGAATCCAGACCGGTAAACGGCCCGGAATTAATCATCTTGCCGTGCTCAACATACGCTTCGGTTAACAATTCATCTTCGCTGGTTCCCGGTTTGAGAATGACCTTCCGGATGGGCAATTCGTATTTGGTGGCAAATTCGAAATCGCGTTCGTCATGTGCCGGAACCGCCATCACCGCACCGGTACCGTATGTTAACAGAACGTAATCGGCAATCCAGATGGGTACCCGCTCACCATTCACCGGATTGATGGCAAACGCGCCGGTAAACACACCGGTTTTCTCCCGCACGGTGGAAGTACGCTCAATTTCGCTTTCGCGCAGTGCTTTTTCCACATATTCCTGAACTGCCTGCTTTTGCGACGGAGTAGTAATTTGCTCCACTAACGGATGTTCCGGTGCCAGCACCATGTAGGTAACTCCGAATAACGTATCGGGCCGGGTGGTGAATACGGTAATTTTGCGCCCGCTCTCGTCATCCAGCGGGAAATCAATCTCCACCCCGATGCTTTTGCCGATCCAGTTGCGCTGCATAACTTTGGTGCGCTCCGGCCAATCAATTTTATCCAGCCCCGCCAGCAGGCGCTCGGCGTAATCGGTAATTTTAAAGAACCACTGGGTAAGATTCTTTTTGGTGATCACAGTACCGCAGCGCTCACAGGTTCCCTCGGAGGTAACCTGTTCGTTCGCCAGCACCGTATTGCAGGAAGGACACCAGTTCACCGGTGCGTTGGCACGGTAAGCCAACCCTGCTTTGTACAGCTGCAAAAAAACCCATTGAGTCCATTTGTAATATTCCGGACGACTGGTGATGACTTCTTTCTCCCAGTCGTACATGGCGCCAATGGCTTTCAGCTGCTGCCGAATGTAAGCAATGTTCTCCTCGGTAATGTCCTGGGGATGTCCACCGGTTTTGATGGCGTAATTTTCTGCCGGAAGCCCAAATGAGTCGAAGCCCATCGGTTCGAACACGTTGTAGCCACGCATGCGGCGGAAACGCGCCCAGGTATCGGTCGGTCCGTAATTAAACCAGTGCCCTAAATGCAGCTTATCCGAAGAAGGATAGCTAAACATTACCAGAGTGTAGCACTTTTTATCTGTTTTAGATAGGTCGGTGCGGTAAAGGTTGGTCTCTTCCCAGCGTTTTTGCCATTTTTTTTCGATGGATTTGAAATCGTAACCCATGGCGATTCCTCCTGCTCAGGCCTGATAAGATGAACCCACTGGAAGAACTCCAGTGGGTGGTTGCTGTCGGGGCGAGAGGATTCGAACCTCCGACCTCCTGGTCCCGAACCAGGCGCGCTTACCAGGCTGCGCTACGCCCCGAAAATCGAAGGCAAAATATAGGAAAGAAGTTGGAACAATTCAAGTGATTTGGTAGAAATGTTGGAATTCTGTGGCCAGTATGGTGCGGGAAATAGCTGAATTTTACCAGAAACGGGTACCTGAACGGTAACCCGTTCCAGGAAGAACAGACCAGCAGAGGAAACCGCTTCAGCGGTGTCCTCTTCAGCCATTCTGACACCTGCCGTCCGGTGTCACGAAATCCATCACAACTTAAAACAATCGTGTTGCCAGATTTTCCAGTTTCCTCCCGCCATTCTGCACCCACCCTACATCGACTAAGGCAACCTTTTCATCTTACCTGAACCGCTTTAAATCCGACCAATCGAACCTCCATTCCGGAGTAATCAGCGAACCTGACTTTTTTACGATGTACCAGGGACTAATCTCGTGATGGGTGGGATTTTTCAGGATATGAATTTCCTGCGCAGGCATGTAACTTTGTGCCAAAAGAATAAGCTTTTGCCCGGTTTCGGGATTGACACACAGGTCCACCACAATCACCGCGTGACCAGGGAATCCCCCCTGAATAAACACATCACCGATGCGGATATCATTCGCTTCCCGAACCGGTACCAGTTCTTTGCTTAAGGAATAACTCCCCGCGTAGGTAAACACGGTGTTGAGATACGCCCGAAAGTTGCGGTAGGAAAAATCCGGTTCTGGCCGGAAATACCGCTTTTTCCAGTCAACCCGGTTCCCATTCACAACGGGACGATACCCCTGTGCCCACATTTGAAAATCCGCACGGTCTCCGCTGGTAAAGTTAAAGTGAATATCCTGAAACCGTTTGCTGAAATAAAGATACTCCGCCCGCAGCCGGATGACCGCATCAGCGCACTGCTGCAGGTCCCGCTTTCCCACATCCATGGCAATTACCCGGTAATGTGCTTCCTGATTCCTTTTTAACCGTCCATTGAACAGATAAACCTGATTGTTCTCCGTTTTCAGCGGAAGATGCCGAAGCCACCAGGCAAAACTCTGTGGGGAACAACTCACCCGCACAAATCCTACCGGTACGGGAATATCCCGAATGATCGGCAAATCTTCAGTTTGCCGGGGCAACCAGGGATATTGCAAAGACCGGGCAGAGGGGAACGTAAAGAACACAAACAATAAGAAAGATGAAATGATTGCTATGTTCAACTTACCCGAACGTCTTCCCATGTCACGAATGCACATTTTCCTCATCACCCGTTTTTTAAATCTTTCCCCCCAGCGCACGAATCCGCGCCCGACAATATTCATTTAATCCACGGGAATAAAAATAGTGTTTCCACCGTCTGGATTTGGGCGAATCAAAGGGAACCTCTTTAAGCATCTCTTTCGAATCAGAATTAAACATATTGAACATTCCCCACTTGTAGCGTTTTTCATCCAATGGTGCCGGATCCATGCTGGCCCGATAATAAGTCAATGCTTTTTCGGTATCCCCAATCGCTGAATAACATTCCGCCAATTCAATATCAAAAATGGAATAGGGACGAAGGTTTGACCGAATATCTCCAAATTTCTCCCGAAAGCCAACATAAAACGCAATGGCTTTTTTCCATTGTTTTTGTTGCTGGAATCGCTTGCCCGCAGTTAGAACATCTCTTTCGATATTGCTAAGAACAACACCGTAAATCGACTCATATCCCCACCCCGTTTCTTCGTTTAATCTTTTCACGAACATATGAATCTTCTCTGCAAGCGTTTCAAAATTCAAGTTCATGAGTAATTTTTCCATTCCCTGGGAACGAAGAGAGTCCACTCCCAAACGATCAAACGCCCCAGGAACTTTGGCTAATGGATCTATCTCGTACCAGATTTTAATGTCTGAATGCAGATCGGGTTCAATATTGGTAAAATGCCAGGAGATTGATTGGTCCGCATTTACCTGTCCCTGCCGTGGAGAAAAATCGTTTACCTGCCAGATATTCATTTCTGCAAACCGAACGGTTACCTGAACATCTCCAATGGGTCCTTTCCAGAAACTTCCTGTGGACAAGTAATACCTGAAATGCCCGTACGGATTAATAGGATAAGAGTGACTCCGATCGAATGCGGTATAAGAAATCTGGATATGCACCAGTTGATGAGGGGAAAAGGTCCATCCCCAGATATACCAACCCGAAAAGCGGGAAATAGCCTGAATAATCCCATTTTTATAATTCTTGGAATTCGAAATATAAGTTGTAGAAACTTTTTGATGATTCATCTGGACCTGGAAACTTTTCATGTTCCAATCAGCATGAATATCTCCCCTCCGATCGTCATCTTCTTCCGACTTTCCCGGAAACGCCAGAAGCAGATGTTCTTTTTCCCCCGTATTACGAAGATAAAAATGGCAAACCACCTCTGCGTTCAGAGGATGAAGAGTAATTTCTACCGTTTCGCGCTCCAGAACCACATTTGAGGCAGTGTTGGCAACTATTTGTTCACCAAGGATATACACAGGTCCCACGTCGGCTTGCCCCTTTGTGGCCATCCACAATATGGTCAGGATGAAAATCAGAGAAAAGTAACGTTTCATCGTTTTACCCCCCTATTTATTTATGAATGAACCGTCACGAAAAAGCAAATTATCCGAAATTTGATTATTTTTGAACCAACCCCATCCCATTGGGAATGGATCAGCAGGAATCGTTGAAATCATTCCCGTTAAAACTCGTTTCATAACTCCCGAATAGCAATATTATTTTGTCCTTGTAGCAAAAATACAGCGACGCTTCCGGACCGTCTTCCGGATGATCGGTAAAGCTATATCAACAGGCAGGTGAAGAAGTGTTCGGTTGAAATGGTACAAGGAATAGGGCGTGCGTGAAAAGATAAATCGCCTATTCGCAGCATTTTACTCCCCTTATCTACATTGTCAACCCATACAATCCGGTGTGATAGCCATGTTTGCGGACTTCGCTCAGGGCACCTGGCTCTGCTTACCGGCATTGGGGATGATAAAGCCATTGGAATCGATGGCGTCCACGGCAGCATCTAAATTTACATCACCGGTGCGGGAGTAATTCCATGGTGCTCCGTTTTGGCTTATCCATATCTCACTGATATCCGAAATATTAATCAGCCCATCTGCATTGGCATCCCCGGCAAATAGGCCATACCGCCCGGGAGCCATCTCTTTTAATGCAGGCTGATTTGTGGAATACGCACTGGTCTGGGAGCTGGTAAAATCCACCAATGTGCTGGTTTCGCTGCGCAACGTTATTGCCGAAGCGCTCATCACATTCAAATGATTGCGGTGCCACACCACCACGTAGTAATTTCCCGATGATGTTTGCGGAAGATGAATCACCACACTGCCGCTGGTATCCAGCACAGTTCCGCGGCAGGTGAGCAACACAGCGCGTCGCACGACACGGGTATCTGCGGCAGTGCCAGTACGCAGTTCCACCAATAACCAATCCACTGTGGTGTCGGGGAAAGTGTTCATTGCCTCGGAGCCAGTATAATTCCACGGATCGCCAGAGAACGGCTGGCTTGCGGGTAACCCGTTGTAGTCGGTGAAATATGTGCTCATGGAATCACCTGCCGACCGATAGGGTCCTTCCAGAAAAACCCGGAGGCGCAACAGCACTTCTTCTCCGGTACCCAGGGTATTTCCGGGATGTCCGGGTGAACCCAGATCCCCGGCTCCGAAGCTGCTGGATGCTGCAATGTAATCGGATTGCTGAGTCACTCCATTTACCGCCAGCGAAACATCCCGAAGCTCCAGCGACACACCAGCGCCATAGGGATCGCCATCGGAGTAACTTAACCGTGCGACTTCGGTACTGCCGCTTTTCAGTACAATTTCGTCAGCGCTGTTGCTTAAATAATAGTCCGAATACACATAATCCGCGGGGTATCCCCCGTTCAGGGTGGAATCCCCGTTGATACCCAGCACCACAAAATCGTGCGCTGCCACCAACAGGGGCGCCCCATTGTCAATGGTGTGGGATTGCCCGTCGTCGTCTTCCAACACCAGTCCGTTCATATCGATGGTGGAATCGGTGGTGTTGTAAAACTCCACGTATTCGCCGTAAGAATCCGACACAGCATCGGGATTGGCCATGAACTCACTGATGACCAGATCACCCGGTTGAATACCCGTTGGAGGTGCGCTGGTAAAATATGCCCGATCCACCAGAGTGGAATCCAGTACAAATGGATTGGGCTTCCCATCCTGGTAATTGGCAATCAGATTGGTGCGTCGGATTTCCAGGCTGTCGGCGGGATCCAGATGGTGCCAGCTTCGCAGGATGTTCTTTTGCAAAGGGAAGAAGTTGGGGTCTGCCGCATCAGCCTGATCCTTATACATGGTGTAGAAGTAGAACATCGCCCGGGCAACATTGCCCTTGTGGTCTTCCCGGGGTTCAAATCGGCTGGCGTCAAAATCCTTCTCGCTATACTCGTCGATGTGCTGGGTGGGAATGGTGCTACGGATCTCGTCTAATCGGTACCAGCGGTCAGTCTCGGTATCAATAATTTCAGCAAACGGATCATTCCCCCGGTCGCTGTTGACATTCGTCCGGCTGGGACACAGATGGTGCATGTCGCTACGTGCCATGCCCGTGGCTCCTTTGCTCTGTGGCCAGGTGTGCTCGGTATTGATGTCCTGAGCATAGGCGGCATCGCTGGGGTCCTGAGCAGGATCCAGATAAATGGTATATCCGGTGTACACGGCTGTTACGCTGTCGTTATGATTGTAGATGACCCCAAACAGGGTATCCCGTGCTTCGTCGTAGGATAGCACCGTGGCAGGCTTGTAATGAGCAACCAGACTATCGATGAGTTGCTGACCATACAGGCCAGGGAAAATCGTTTGCGATTTGGGAGTGTACGACTGTGGAGATTCACTGCTCAAAGCAGGCTGAGTCCTTCCCAGAACAGGAAAAAGAATAAGCCCCCATAACAGGACCCCCATTCGGAGTTTACTTATGAACATGGTGGTTTTTCCAGAATTTTTTATTCAAAGGAAATTTGACCGATATTCCCCGGGAAAACAAACCAAAATATTTTTTTGAACAATCCGTCGGGAAATAACGGGACAAAGAGTCCAGGAAAAATCTGAAATTTGTCTTTCACAAAATTCAAATTTTCGCTATAATTTAAAAAGATTGTGGGAATTCACAGGTCTCACTAAAAAGCTGAGTGGAAAAAATGAAAATTTTCGGATTGAAACTTCACTGGCAAATTTTAATCGGTTTGGTTTTAGGCGTGGTGGTTGGTTTTATCTCTCGCAGTGCAGGCTTCGACCAGTTTGTCATTCACAAGCTTTCGGTTTTAGGAACCATCTTTCTGCGCGGATTACGGATGATTATCGTGCCACTCATTGTTTCCTCCATCATTTCCGGAGTGACCAGTATCGGTAATACGGAAAGCTTCGGGCGCTTGAGCCTCAAAACACTTACTTATTACATTTCCACCAGCTTGTTTGCCATTCTAACCGGTTTGATTCTGGTGAACCTGATTCGTCCCGGTGTGGGTGCGGAACTGGGACTTCAGGAAGTGCCTCACGGATTGGCCGGAAATGTGGAAAAGATCGGCGACACCCTGTTAGGCATTATTCCCACCAATCCCCTGGCTGCCATGGTTCAGGGCGAAATGCTACCCACCATCTTCTTTTCCCTGCTGTTTGGATTTTTCATTACCCGATCGCCGGAACCGTACCGCATCCAGCTCAAAACTTTTTTCGAAGGCGTGTTTGAGGTGATGATGCGCATGACTCAACTTATTATTGCGTTTACCCCTATCGGCGTCTTTGCTCTGATGGCAAAAATTGTGGCGCAGACCGGCTACGAAGTATTTGCCCCCATGGCCGGTTACATGCTCACGGTGATTTCCGCACTGGTGATTCACGCCACCATAACGCTACCTGCATTGCTCTATTTTGTCGGCGGTGTACACCCCTGGAAGCACTTTCAGGCTATGTCCGCCGCTCTGATGACGGCTTTCTCCACCGCCTCCTCCTCCGCTACTTTGCCGCTCACGATTAAATCTGTGGAGGAAAACGCGGGAGTATCCAACAAAATCTCCAGCTTCGTTTTGCCTCTGGGAGCCACTATCAACATGGATGGCACCGCTCTGTACGAATGCGTGGCAGCCATGTTCATTGCTCAGGTGTACGGCATTCATCTGAGCTTCTTTCAGCAATTTATTGTGGTCATTACCGCACTGCTGGCCAGTATCGGGGCAGCGGGTATTCCCATGGCAGGACTGGTGATGATTACCATCATTCTGCGTGCAGTGGGACTCCCTTTAGAAGGAGTCGGGCTCATCCTGGCCGTGGATCGTATTCTGGATATGATGCGCACATCGGTAAATGTGTGGAGCGATAGCTGCGGAGCGGTAATTATTGCCCGTAGCGAAGGTGAAACCGGCATCAAAGTGCTTGCTTCCAACCATAAATAGATGGCGGGGGAATACTGATATTCTTCCCGCCCAACCGCACATGTAATTCCAATTTATTTCAGGTGAAATGAATAAAGCAATTGTGGTTCCGTGAATCCCTGCCCGGAGAACAGGCAGCTTTTAACCGGAAATTCCGTTGGTTTTTTCATAATTGATCCAGGAATTCCAGACTACGCTTCAGATTGCTTTTGACAATTTCCGTAACAATGTCCATGATTTGAAAAATCCGATCGTCAGTAACTTTGTAATACACGCGTAAACCCTGTTTCCGGGCGGAGACAATACCGGCTTCCTGAAGAATTTTCATGTGACGGCTCAGATTGGATTGTTCCAGATTTAATTCGGGATATATGTCACAATTACACTTTTCCCCGTCTTTAAGAAATTCCAGAATTCTCAAACGATTGGCATGCCCCAGCGCACTGAGAAGATTTGCTTTTAGCTCATAAATTTTATTCTGCATGATACCCTCTTTCCATTATGAATTACTGCTCATATTATAATCATTCACTCTATGAATAATCAAGTGAAAAATATATTTTATAGATGAGGAGGAAAGGGGGATATAGGGGAATAAAAGGAATGGGGGGATTAAGGGATATAGGGGAGTTAAGGGAGGGGGATGGAAAATGGAAAAAAAAGGGGCGGAAGGGGGATTGATAGTATATTAAACAATTCAAAAAATATAAATATTTTTATATATTCATATATTTATTTTTTATTCATTCATGCATAAATTCACTCCCCCACCTCCCTTTATGTGCCCATGCTTCTAAAACGTATCAATTGCGCGGAAACCGGCATCATGATCTTTTTTGAACTGCTTTAGACGCTTCTCTAAAACGGGAAATTCTTCTTTACCGGTTAGGGATACACAGGCACGTACCCCTTCGTGGCGATCGCTGCCTGTGGTAACCAGCGAAATGGCACTAATTCCGTAAAAAAGCAGCTCTTCCACCAGTTCCACACCCGTAAATCCCGGATAAGAAATGGTGAAATAAAATCCATCGGCAATGGGTTCATCTTCATCCTTATCGTACACAATACGGAATCCGTTTTCAGTAAACAGACGTTTCATGATTCGTGCACGCTCACCATATTCCTTTACATATTCCACAAAATTGAATTCCCCGTTGTTCACCGCTTTCAGGAGTCCCAGCAAACCGTACTGTGCACTATGGGATACCCCGGAGCTTAACGCGTACATGGCCCCAAAGATGTACGCCCGACCGAATCCGCTGCTGCCAAAATATGCTTCCAGGTTCGGGTAAGTGGCATTGAACAGCTTGTCGGAGATAGCAGTCATGCCAATGCGCTGGCCAGCCAGACTGAAGGATTTGGAACTGGAGATAAGCAGGATGTAATTATCCGTGTAACGGGCAACGGTGGGAATAAACGGAGGCTCACCCGGTTTGGAATAATCTTTCCGGAAATCCATGCCAAAATAGGCCAGGTCTTCCAGCACGACCACATCATATTGAGTGGCCAGCTCTCCGATAATCCGGAGCTCTTTTTCGGTAAAACAAATCCAGGAAGGGTTATTGGGGTTGGAATACATCAGCGCTGCCACATCGCCACGGGAGAGATACGATTCCAGCTTGTCCCGAAGTTTATCGCCACGATATTCGTAAATATCGAAGCGGAGGCTTTCCATACCAATTACGCGGGCCTGAAGTTTATTGACCGGAAATCCAGGGTCAATAAATAAAATCTTATCTTTTTCCGGAATACGCCGTGCTGTGACCATCATGGCCATAAAACAGCCTTGCATGGAACCCACTGTGGGGAAACAGGATTCCGGACTTACCTGTATATCCATAAAATTTTTCACGAAACGGGCAATTTCGGATTTCAGTTCCGGAATTCCATCGAATGGTGGGTAAATCGCCCCCACTCCCCTGTCCAGTGCTGCTTTTTCCGCTTCTACCGCTATGCGTGGGGGTGGAAGTCCGGGAATTCCCATTTCCATCCGGATAAACTTCTCACCAGTGGCCGCTTCTATATTGGTGCGGATTCGATTCAACTCCCGGATGGAAGCCAGTCCCACCGGTTTGTTTAACTTCATTTCGTTGATTTTTTCACGTACAATTCGACCATCAATAGGGGTTTGAATCATGACCGCTCCTGAAGTTTTTAGTTCCCCGGTTATTTACGATATTTTTCACGTATTGGCAAATTAGAACAAGATGAGCGTCATTTCAACCGACAAATAAAAAAGCTCTCTGACGAACCAGAGAGCTTCGCATTATTGCGGAAGTCCATTCATCATCCGTTTAGTTCATCTACCGCTTTCAACACTTCTTCCACATGACCGGCCACTTTTACTTTGGGGAATACCTTCCGGACAATTCCTTCTTTGTCAATTACAAACGTGGAGCGGATTATCCCCATGTACTCCCGACCGTACATTTTTTTCTTCCCCCATGCACCGTACATTTCTGCTACCACATGTTCCGGATCGCTGAGCAACGGGAAGTTGAGCTGATGCTTGGCCTTAAAATTCTGATGGGATTTGATGCTATCCGGACTGACACCCAGCACCACCGTATCCCGTCTGTCAAATTCATCTAAAGCATCGCGGAAGCCCTGCGCTTCACGGGTACAACCGCTGGTATTGTCCCTGGGATAAAAATAGAGCACCACATTCTTTTTGCCACGGAACTGATCCAGAGAAATCGTTTCGCCGGAATCGGCGGGCAATTGAAAATTCGGTGCCTTTTGTCCTGCTTCTATCATAACTTACTCCTTCAATTTTTTGTGTACAGCTTAATATTTCCCACTCCGTGATTCATTCTCTTATCCCCTATTTCATCCCATTCCCTTTTCCCTTTCATTTTTCCATCCTTCATCTCACATCTTCCATCTTACATTTTACATTTACCCACCTATCCTCTATTTTCCATTTCCTCTTTAGAATAAACCAACTGTCGTAACAGGCGAATATCTTCCGCATACGCATCATTTCCACCGGGGATTTCCAGAATCATGGGAGTTGTGCGGAAATCCGGGTCGTTCACCAGCAAGCGAAACGCATCCAGTCCAATCTCTCCCTGTCCGATGCGGGCATGGCGGTCGATTCGGCTGCCCAGCTCTCGTTTGCTATCGTTTACATGAAAGACCTTCAACTTGTCCAGACCAATGAGCTGATCAAAGCGTGCCTTTGTTTGCTGGTACGTTTCGAACGTCCGAATATCGTATCCCGCAGCAAAGATATGACAGGTGTCCACGCACACGGCAATTTTTTCATCCAGACCCGTCCGCTCCATAATCTGTGCAATTTGTTCAAACCGATAGCCCAGATTGGTTCCCTGACCAGCGGTGGTTTCCAGCAAAACGACAGTTCGTTCCACACCGGATTCCTGATAGGCTTGACGGATACTTTCGGCAATTCGCTGAATTCCGGCCTCCTCCCCCTCTCCCATATGAGAACCGGGATGCATTACCAGATAAGGAATTTCCAGCATTTCGCAGCGCCGGAGTTCTTCCACAAAAGCCTGATAGGAACGCCTGTAGGTCACCGGATTGGCAGTTCCCAGATTAATCAAATACGCATCATGCACAGTAACCGGTTGAACGCCGGTTTCCTGCACTGCCTGATGGAATTTTTCCACATCATCCCGGGTAAGCGGACGGGCTTTCCATTGCATTTGATTTTTACTAAAAATTTGCACCACATCGCAGCCGATTTCCGCCCCGGTGTAAATAGCATTCTGAACACCACCGGCAATGGAAGTGTGAGCACCAATGGGAGGGTAATGGTCAGGGTAAGAAATCAATTCCGGCACGTTACACTCGCTCTACTTTCTCTTTCATTTATCCACACGCTGGAGGTAAAAAGGATAGAGCTCCGGACGAATCTGCTGCATTCGGGAGCACAATTCGATCATTCTGCCGGTAACTCGCCGGGATTCCCGACGTTTCACCTCACATAGATAAAGCAGGTGGTTGAAATAGGTCCAGGTCTGTATTTCCCCCTCCGGTTGAAATGGTATTGGTGAGGGCGTGTAGAGATTTTCAATTTTTTCAGCGAATTCCCGGGAAGGGGGAATCTCGAAAATACCACGAAGCCAGCTTTCCCATGGCCAGATGGCGCGTGCTTTTTGCTCATTCCCATGCTGTTCGCGAAGTTCATTCAGCACTTCCATAAGCTGGGGATTGTAGAAGTACGCCGGTTCTGCAGTGAACGGATCATAAAACATGGCAAACACGGATGTTGCTGTTGCCCGACCCAATTGATTCATTTTGTACAAACAGTATGCCTGGATACTCCGCAACCGGGCGTCTTCCTGCTTTTGTGCACAATAATTCTCCGCCGCTTGTGCTGCTTTGCGGTATTTCCCCAGCTTCAGGTAACAATCCGCCAAGTGGAGGGTGGGAGTAATATAATCCGCCTCTTCCACCGGTAATTCTTTTAGAATGCGACGTAACCAGTACTTTTCGAAATAGAGCGATTCTTCCATCCAGTTGTGAGCAGCCAGCTCCTGACGGAATTTTTCCAGGAAAGCTCCTTTTTCCCGCACCGGCAGATTTTCCGCCTGACGCAATTCCGCTCTGCGCGAAAGCCAGAACCGACGCTTCTCCGGCCAGTTATCCAGTTTCACACCTAACTGCTCCAGCATATCCATAATCCCCGGCAGGGAATCCCACTCCCCTTTCTCCAGCGCCAGATAAAAATCCCCCAGAATAAGCCGCGGCGCATCAAATATCGATAATTGTTCCATCACAGTGATTTTTTCCTTATGCCCTCTTATTTCCCCTATTTCCCCTATACCCCCTATTTCCCTTATATCCCTTATATCCCTTATATCCCCTATATCCCCTATATCCCTTACATCCCCTTCACCCTTCCATCTTCTCTTCCAGTGTGCGGAAATAAATCCGGTGCAATTCCTCAACGGAAACTTCAAACCAGTTTTCAAACTGCAGCACGTCACCACCCACGGTTCCCAGAAAGGTTATGGGAATACCCTGCTGACGGAAGAACTGTTCGAACGGTTGTTGGTTTTCCGGTTCAATGGATACCACCACACGGGATTGGCTCTCGCTGAACAACCACCATTCCGGTCGCATAGTGACCATTCCGGTTAAAATACGCGCACCAATCGGTTCATGGCGATGGACGATGCAGGATTCGGCCAGAGTTACCGCAATGCCACCATCAGCACAATCGTGAGCGGAGCGAATCCAGCCCTTGCGAATGGCCTGTAACAATGCATGCTGAAGCTTTTTTTCAAACTCCAGATCTATATTCGGTGCTTCGCCCATCACTGCACCGTAGTACTGTTTCAGGAACTCGCTACCGCCAATCTCCGGCCGGGTTTCTCCTAACAGATAGATCAAATCGCCTGCCTGCTTGAAATTTACCGTTGTCATGTGCTCCACATTTTCCACCAACCCTACCATACCAATAACCGGCGTGGGATACACGGCACTGTCCGGACTTTCGTTATAAAAACTCACGTTGCCTCCGGTTACCGGTGTATCGAACACCCGGCAGGCTTCTCCCATTCCCGCCACCGCTTCCCGAAACAGGTAAAACATTTCCGGTTTATATGGATTCCCGAAGTTCAGACAATTGGTAATCGCCAGTGGTTCTGCGCCGGTGCAAACCACATTGCGGGCGGCTTCTGCCACGGCAATTTGCGCTCCACGGCGGGGATTCAGATACACATATCGCCCGTTTCCGTCGGTCTTCATGGCAATCGCTTTCTGCGTCCCTTTGATGCGCACCACGGCAGCATCCCCACCCGGTAAAACCGCAGTATTGGTTTGCACCATGTGGTCGTATTGCTCGTACACCCAGCGCTTCGAAACAATGTTGGGGGAAGAAAAAACTTTCCGGAACGCCCCGGCTAAATCACTAATCGGTTCCAGACGATTGAAATCGTAATCCCCGATGGTATCCAGGTATTCGGGCCGCCGATATTCCCGATGATACACCGGTGCCCCTCCACCTAATACGCAGTAATACGGAGGCACTTCAGCCACTTTTTTGCCACGGTAATACACTTTAAGCAACGGTTCGTCCGTGACGTATCCTACTTCTTCACAAATCAATTCCCATTTATCACAGATTTCGCGCATCTTGCTCTCGTGGCCCTTTTTCACCACCGCCAGCATACGCTCCTGACTTTCGGAGAGCATGATCTCGTAGGCACTCATCCCTTCCTCCCGAACCGGCACTTTATCCAGATCAATGACCATCCCGCTATTGCCTTTTGCGCTCATTTCCGTGGTACTACAGGTAATTCCCGCCGCACCCATATCCTGAATTCCTACCAGAATGCCAGCCTGAATCATCTCCAGCGTTGCTTCCAGAAGTAGCTTTTCGGTAAACGGATCACCTACCTGCACATTGGGACGTCGCTCTTCGCTGCTTTCGTCCAGCTCTTCGGAGGCAAATGTGGCACCGTGGATACCATCTCGTCCGGTGCGGGACCCGACAATAAACACCGGATTACCCTCTCCCCGTGCCACAGCGGAAGCGGTCTGGTCGTGCCTGACCAGCCCAACCGTCATGGCATTCACCAGGGGATTACCGGTGTAACATTCTTCGAAATATACCTCACCAGCCACGGTGGGAACCCCCAGGCAGTTCCCGTAGTCGGCAATTCCGCGCACCACTCCGTCGAACAAATAACGATTGCGCGGTTTATCCAGCTCTCCAAAACGGAGGGAATTCAGTGCTGCAATGGGACGGGCACCCATGGTAAAAATATCCCGCATAATGCCCCCCACTCCGGTGGCAGCCCCCTGATACGGCTCCACTGCAGAAGGATGGTTATGGCTCTCAATCTTGAAACAGACCGCCAGTCCATCCCCAATATCCACCAGACCGGCATTCTCTTCTCCGGCACTTACCAGTAAACGGCCGCCACTGCGGGGTAACTTCTTGAGTTCGGCAATGGAGTTTTTGTACGAACAGTGTTCGCTCCACATGACCGAAAAGATTCCCAATTCCGTGTAAGTGGGCGTCCGACCCAGGATGTCGATGATGCGCTGATATTCTTCTTCGGTGAGGCCGTGCTGTAGGGCTAACTCCAGGTTTACTTCGGGTTCCTGCATAAATTTTCTCCGTCTATTCTGGAAAAAACACCTCGGTAGGCGGTACCACCGTCGTGTCTGGATCGTCCATGAGGAATGGGACTACCGTTGAGCTGCTTGCTCCAGTTTCCGGATTTGCTCATCCGCATGGTAGGAACTCCGCACCAGCGGTCCGCTTTCCACATGAAAAATCCCCATTGCCTCGCCTACCTGCTTCAATTCCTGAAATTCCTCAGGCGGATAATAACGTTCCACAGGCAGATGTTTCGGTGTGGGTTGTAAATACTGACCAATGGTAAGAATATCCACCGGAATCTCCGCTAACTCCCGGAAAAGCGTTTCCAGCTCTTTGCGGGTTTCACCCAATCCTACCATGATGCCGGTTTTAGTGACCAGACCAGCCTGTCGGGAGGTTTTCAGCACCCACAGGGATCGCTGATAATCCGCCTGAGGACGTGCTTTCGGGTACAGGCGCGGTACCACTTCCAGATTGTGATTCAGGATGTCCGGTTTTGCTTCGATGATCGTTTGCAGGGCATCGGGACTGCCCTGAAAATCCGGGATGAGCACTTCCACCGAACAGCCGGGCACCATGCTGCGAATTTCCCGGATGGTTCGGGCAAACACCTCCGCCCCGCCATCGGGTAAATCGTCCCGGGTAACGGAAGTAATCACGGCATGGCGCAGATTAAGTTCCTGCACTGCCCGGGCAACCCGAAACGGCTCTTCCCAATCCACACCCAACGGCTTTCCGGTGCGAACCGCACAAAACCGACAGTTGCGTGTGCACAGATCGCCTAAAATCATGAATGTTGCGGTACGACGCGCCCAGCATTCCCCGATATTCGGACACCGGGCACTCTGACACACCGTATGCAACCGGGAACGATTTACCAGTTCCTTTACCGTTCTGTAGGTGTGTCCGCCGGACAGGCGCACCTTTAACCAGGCTGGCCTGCGATTTATCTGAGACATTGGAACTCCGAACTTCTTGAATTAAAATTGCAATTTCGAAACGATGAGCTTGCCATTCCCAAACATATCTTAATTTACGCTCCCGGCTTACCATCTTACCAGTGCACTGCCCCAGGTGAATCCGCTTCCAAAAGCAGCCAGGGCAATCAGGTCTCCTTCTTTGATTTTGCCTTCGTCCCAGGCTTCGCTCAGGCAGATGGGAATAGTTGCCGCAGTGGTATTGCCGTATTTGTGGATATTACTGAACATCTTTTCCATAGGCACACCCAGGCGCTGTGCAACCGCTTCGGTAATGCGCTGGTTGGCCTGGTGCGGGACAATCAAATCTACGTCCTGAATGGAATAACCGGTGGCGTCCAGTGCCTCGTGAATGACTTCCGGGAATCGGGTGACGGCATGCTTGAACACATAGCGGCCTTCCATCTTGGGGTAAATCCTGTCTGTGGCTGCCATCTCGGCATTCAGCCGGGGGAAATGATTGACAGAAGGCCACTCCATCCACAGCTTTTTGGCGTAACGGCCATCGGCATGTAAAACGGTTGTCAGAACACCCTGGTCTTCCTTATCGGTAGCGGTGAGCACAGCCGCACCGGCACCATCGCCGAATAGCACCGCCATGTCGCGTCCCCGGGTACTTAAATCCAGACCGGTGCTCTGCACTTCCGCACCGACTAACAGCACATTGTTGTACATACCGGTGCGAATAAAATTATCCGCAACCGCCAGCCCGTAAATAAAACCGGTACATTGATTTCGAATATCGATGGCAGGAATTCCGGGAAGTTCCAGTTTTTCCTGAAGGAAACAGCCTCCACCCGGGAATTCATGATCTGAGGACATGGAGGCAAATACAATAAAATCAATATCCGAAGGTTTCATTCCGGCACGTTCCAGAGCAATTTTGCTGGCTTCCAGTGCCAGACCGGTCAGGGTTTCGCCTTCGGAAATCCAGCGCCGCTCGATGATTCCTGTTCGCTCGCGAATCCATTCGTCGGAAGTATCCATCCACTTCATTAAATCGAAATTGGTCACCACTCGTTTCGGTACCGCATGGCCAACACCTACAATTCTGGAACGTCTCATATCTTTCCTTTCTATTTTTAGTCAAATTCTTCTTAAAGTTTTGAAATTTAGATTGAATTGGTGAAAATTTCAAGGAATGAATGAAAAAAGAACTCACTTGCAATACTCCCTCAGGGAAACTTCTGACAGGGGTTGTGGCTACATCTTTCCCGTAGCTCAATGACCGAAATCGAATTTGTGAATTTCCGGCTATGAAACCGCTCCCGTTTAGATTTTTATTGATTTTTCAATTTGCCCTCCCCTAATTTGAAACAAACGAATAAAACGAACAGGGGCTTCGAACCTGTTTGGATTACACATCAAAATATAGCGGGAGATTCTTAAATGAACTCACCTCAACTGGCACCTCTGCAAAAATCTTTTATTTACCTGATTTCCGGTGTTCTGGTTACTCTATTTACCGGCTGGGTGTTTTTCGGAACAGATATCTTCAGCGTACGTCAACCGGTGTTTGCTTTTACTTCTCTGGGAGTTACCGGTTCAGTTTTTCTTTCGCTACTCCTTGTCCGCCGTTTTCGGGATGCCATTTTTCTCAGCATATTGCTCTTTCTGCTCAACCTGCTCATTTCCCATAGCCGTTTCCTGGTTACTCAATTTTTCTTCTTTGGCGGATGCATTCTGGCGGTTACCATCTACTGGGCACGTATTTACGGAAACGGGCGTTCCTGGCGCTGGATGCGCCCGCTGAGTCTCTCCGCGCTGTTTGCAGTCATTTCCGTTATCAATACGGTGGTTTTAGGACTTATTTACAGGGGAAACATATCGCATCCGCTCATTAACGTACCGGTCAGTTTTCTGGTGGGATTAGGTTTGGGGCTGGGTTTTGAAGTGGGAGACGAATTGGTACAACGAATGGAAAGAATCACTCAGAGCGACCCCTCCGCTCCCTCAACTTAATTGCTCTCCCACCTGAAGTCGGTAACCGCGCAGGAATTCTTCCGTTTTGAGCACTTTCTTTCCCGATTTTTGCAATTCCAGAATGGCCACTACACCGGGCTGGCAGGCGATATGCAACTGCTTACCTTCTGCTTTCACAATGGTTCCTGGCGGTGCTGGTTGTGCGCCGGAATCCACAACCGTTGCCCGGTACAACTTCAACATCTCGTCCCGATAGAACACATACGCTGCAGGATAGGGAGAGAGGCCATGAATCCAGTTTTTTACCTGCTCGGCGGACTGATGAAAAGAGAGGTGACACATTTCGCGGGTAATTTTCGGGGCAGAGGTGGCATCGGTTTCCGGCTGGGGATGGGCAACCGCCTTACCCTCTGCTAATTGATTCACCACTTTGACCAGCAACTGTGCACCGGCAGTTGCTAATCGGTCGTGCAGGGTACCGGCCGTATCTTCCGCATACACCGGATAGCGCTCCTGAGCCAGGATTTCCCCGGCATCCACCTGCTGATTAATCCGGATGATCGTCACACCGGTCTCCTTTTCCCCCCGAATAATCGTCCAGGGAATAGGTGCCGCACCTCGAAATTTGGGCAACAGAGAGGGATGCACATTAATGGTTCCTAACGGTGGTAAAGTAAACACCGCTTCGGGCAAAATACGAAACGCCACCACCACAAACAGATCGGCCCGGAGCACTTTTAATTGTTGAATGAATTCGGAATCTTTGAGCTTTTCCGGTTGGAGGATAGGGTGAATTCCCTTTTGCTGGGCAAATGCTTTAACCGGTGTGGGAAGCAATTTCCGTCCCCTACCACGAGGTTTATCCGGACCGGTAACCACACCCACCACCTGATGGTGCGAATTGACCAGCCTGGCAAGTGAGGGAACCGCAAATTCCGGGGTTCCCATAAAAACGATGCGTAGTTTTTTCACCGGACTGCGTACGTTTCTTCCAGTTCCCGTAAACGGGATTCCAGTAATTTCTTTTTAATGGGCGATATCTTATCGGTAAACAGAATGCCTTCCAGATGGTCGAACTCGTGTTGAAACACCCGGGCAAGCAATCCGTCCATCATCTCTTCCACCTGTGAACCATCCAGCTTCTGGTAACGAACACGAATTTTAGTCGGACGTACCACTTCTTCCCGAATACCCGGAATGCTCAGGCAACCTTCTTCGAATGCTTCGGCGCCTTCACTCTCCAGAATCTCGGGATTAATATAAGCTTCCGCCTCCCAATCTTCCTGAATCAAATGCTTATCGATGACAAACATTCTTCGGGAGATGTTGACCTGTGGGGCAGCCAGACCAATTCCGTCGTTTAAGCGCATGGTTTCTATCATGTTCTGCGCCAGCTCCCGCAGTTCCTTGTTGAACTCCCGAATGGGAGCGGCAACCTTCCGCAGTGTGGGATGACCAATTTTTATGATGGGTAAAACCGCCATATCCAACCTGCCAGTTCTTAATTTACGAAATTCAACCCGGAAAGCGGTTCATACGGGTGTTCATCGAAGAACCATCCCCTTAATTGATTAAGAATGAACCGTTCCCGATTTCGAAAGGAAACACAATTTAGATGGAACGTCAAATATCTTCCGTTACGCCTGTCTTTTCACGCTGGCGATGGCGCTTCGTTCCACATCCACCTTCACATTGTCACCGATCTTTAGCACCACCACTTTATCGTCGTTTTTAAAACCGACAATTTTTCCGTGTAATCCCCCGGCGGTTATCACATCGTCACCCTTTTTTAGTGCATCCAGCATTTTCTGTCGTTCTTTCTGCTTTTTTGCCTGGGGACGCAGGATAAGGAAATACATAATTGCCAGAATTAATATCAATGGTAGCATTCCCACAATGGGATTCCCTGCCGAACCACCCTGTCCGCCTGCTGCTGCATATAATGTTTCAATCACGTGAATTTCTCCTATTCTTTCATTTCAGAACCATTAGATGCGAAAATTTAACCTCCGGTTACGGATAATCCAAATTGCAAATGATAAACCATTTTTAGTGCTTGCACAAATAGAATAAATACGATTGTTTTCCCGGTGCTGAGTATAACTACATCGTAAAGATTAAAAGAAGCACCGCATACATGCCAATACTCACCTTTTATTTTTGTCTTTTGTCTTTTGTCTTCACAATTCCCCCTATCTCCCTTCATTTTACATTTTAAATTTTACATTTTACATTTTATTTACCTCTACCCTTTGCATGCCCTTTTCTCAAATCACCTCATCAACACCATCTTTTGTGTCTGCCGAAAGTTACCGGCTTTCATCCGAATATAGTACACCCCGCTGGGTAAATTCTCCGCCTGGAAATTCACCTGATAACTTCCCGCAGGTAAATTCCGATTCATTAACGTGCGGACTTTTTGTCCCAGCACATTGTACACAGTAAGTTGAACCAGGCAGGTTCGGGGAATATGAAAACGAACAGTGGTTTCAGGGTTAAAAGGATTGGGATAATTGGGTTCCATTCGAAAGTCCTTGGGAAGTTTGGCGGGTTTGTTTGTCCTTAACGACACGGGTAAAGAGTTCAGGCTGTCTGCAAGTGCCACTGCCTCCTCGTACTTTACCACATAATGCCACCAATTGTTTAAAATCCCTTCGTACACCCCCTGATACCGAGGCAGGTGGTGGAACCACCATTTCATGTAATCCCGCTGATTACAGTTCCATTCCGAACAATTTAACGAACGATGCTGATCTAATATATAAGGATAACGCTTCCAGTTATCCGCATAGCAGGTGACGTAACGGGTGTTGGAATAATCATAATCCGACTGGCCGTTAGGGGGAAAATGGACGTTCCCGATGTGAGCATGTCCGGGATGTTCAATGTCAATCCAGGTGAAAAGCTCCCAGTTATTGGGATCGTTGGTGGTATGATCCCAGCGCCCGTACACATGCCAGATCACACTTTCCACACGATGCCCGTAACTGTGCAGCGCTTCGGCAACTCCCCGCTCGTAATTCCAGCCCATTACCGGCAGTAAATAATTCAGTCCCGGATGGGCTAACGGTGGCGAATTGCACCAGAAACCGTTCGGACCAACCAGACGCGACTCGTACATTCCTCCAAAGGGAAAAGTATATACCCACACTTCGTGGATTTGCCCGGTATTACGTTTTTCTGCCAGATTGTAATAATCCACCATTCCCCCGTAATCGAAACTTACCCGACCTTCATCTTCGGCGAGATATTGAAGATGTCCCGGCACATGCCCGTACAACACACCATTGGATGGAGTGAAGAAATAGCGCAGGGTATCCAGGGACATATACTGACCATCCAGAGTGGTAAAAATGAAATCACTATCATGGGTTTCCGTAATCTGATAAATAATGGTTCCGTCGCTGGCCATATAAAAATCATCGATGATTTCGTTGATCAGCACCGAGGGACTCTGCCAGTTCCAAAGCTGATGGATACGCCTGTTGTTTACCGAGTCAATGATCGGGTCCTGGATGATGAGAGCCACCTTTATTACCTGCGGTGTGGCTTCGGGGGATTGAAAATCCGACACCACCGATACCGGTGCGCTCCCCTGTAACGCCCCGGAAGGAATCTGAGCAGTGACGATGGTTGTTCCCAGCGCTTCGCCATGAAGTTTACCGAATTCGCTAACAGTTGCAATGTTGTAGTTTCCCGTATCCCATAAAATCGGATCATTGAGATTGTAAGGAAGTAACCGCCCGTTTTCGTCCACAACTTGAACTTTCAGTTGCAGAGAGGTACCTGGTAACACTCTGGGAGGATGTGGGTAAATATATAGTCCGGTATAGGTGAGCTTTCCCTGCAGTACCCATTCCCCCACCAGAATAATTCCCTGTGTGGTTTCCAGCCGCAATCGAACAACTTTTGCGGTAACCTGCCCAAACTCCAGGGAGTCCCAGGCAAACACCGGATGAGTGCGATGGTCCACCAGCAACTGGTAACTCCCGGTGGTATTGTTTAAATCGTTCATGGAATTGGCACTTTCCAGCGTCCAGGTACCGGTTGTCCATAAAAAAATCTTACTGGCATAAAAAGTGACCGAATCGGTGAAAATCAGGGTGATGGAAAGGGAATCGCTGTTCTGCACCCCCGCTTCGGTAAGCGGATTTCCATCGAACATTTTGTGAAGCGAATCCACCATCAATGCCGGTTCCACAATAGCCTGTACTCCGCCCTGTTGCAGCATCTGATAAATGGGTACCGGTTGATGAACTACCAGTTGTGCCAGCAGAATCCCCTTCCAGAACAGCCCGAATACTGAACTCACCACCAGCCAATTCATCAATTTTCGATAAATCATATTTAACTCCAGACGGTTTTATTTCTTTGAATTTTTTCTATTCCCGTTTTGTTTGCGATCTGAATAAATTCCCAAAAAACAAACAACTTATATTCATGGACCGTTCGTGACCGCTATTTTGCACGATAGTGCACTTCTGGTAAATTACGTAACCTGTCTGCACTCCATTCCGGAGTGATGTCCCGCTGGGGGTTGGCCAGCATTTCGTACCCGACCATGAATTTTCGGACGGTAGCAGAGCGCAGCAGCGGCGGGTAAAAATGCATGTGGAAGTGCCATTCGGAATGCTCCTCCCCATCGGTAGGTGCCTGATGGAAACCGGCTGAGTACGGGAAAGATACCCGAAACAGATTGTCGTAGCGAGTGGTGATGCGTTTCAATATATCGGCCAGATCGTCTTTTTCCTTTTCGGTTAAATCCAGAAAGCTGCGGCGATGCTGGCGACTGAGCAGCAGCGTTTCGAAAGGCCACACCGCCCAGAACGGTACCAGTACCACAAAACTTTCGTTTTCCACAACAATCCGCTCACCCAATTGATCTTCTAAATTCAGATAATCGCACAGCAAACAGCGGTTCTTCTCCTGAAAATATTTCTTTTGTTGATGTTGCTCCTTTGCCGGCTCCACCGGCACCGTGTATTCAGCCCAGATTTGTCCGTGCGGGTGGGGATTGCTGCATCCCATAATTTCGCCTTTGTTCTCGAATATCTGGACGTATTGAATTTGTGGCAGGGAACCCAATTCACGAAACTGCTCGCTCCATACTTCCACCACCGCACGAATTTCCGGTACAGAAAGTTCAGGCAAGGTCAGGTCATGACGTGGAGAAAAGCACACTACCCGACAGATACCCGGTTCACCACGGGCGAGGAGTAAATCTCCCTGACGATATTCCAAGAGAGGCGTATCCGGTAGTAAAGCACTGAAATCATTGTCAAATACATACACACTGCCGTAAGGGGGATTCCGTTTACCTCCTGCGCGCAGGTTTCCGGGACACAAATAGCAATTTGGGTCGTATCCAGGCCGTTTCTCTTCCGGTATTTCCTCAACCTTCCCCTGCCAGGGACGTTGTGCCCGCTGGGGAGAAACCAGTATCCATTCTCCGGTCAGTGCATTATATCGCCGGTGGGGATGACTCTGAAAAAAGGAATCCATAAAACTAACCCTTTCTTCCATTCAACAGGTTGGCTCAGTTAATGGCTTTTTCCGTACACATCAATCAACACTTTGGCCATGATGGAATCCCAGATGTAATTGGACGGACACTCCTGCACCGGAAAATCCGGACTGTAGGATTCCCAGAAGTGGTGATTACGGGAAAGCTGGGTTGTGACGGCCAGCATCATTTTGTTGGCTACCTGATTGGCCAGGTCATTATAACCATAATTGCGCAACCCTTCGAACACCATGTAGTCCCACAGCAGCCACACCGGACCATTCCAGCGGCAGCAACCATCCACAAAGGGTGTGTAGTTGGGGTCGTCCGCTGCCAGGGTCGGCACTCCGTAGCGACGCCAGAAGGATTTTGGATCGGTGAGATGATTCAGCAACCGTTTTGCCCGCTCCTTCGGAGCCACCCGTGCCCACATGGGCAAAAAGCCGATGATTTCCTTGCGCTTCAGGCTTTTCCCTTCAAATTTAAAAGAGTTATCCTTCATGGCAACGTGGTAATAAAAACCGGTGGAATCGTCCCACATATAGCGATTAATTAACTCGGCCAGTTTCCGATGTCGCTGCTGCCACATGCGGGCTTCATCCCGGTAGCCCAGTTCTTCAGCCATTTTTTGAAGGTAGTACACTTCGTTGGCCACCTGACAGGTCAGGTCCAACGCATCCAGTTCGTCGGAGATGTCTCTGCCTTCGTCCTCACCCTCGGAGAAAAGCTGAAAGACCACGTTCCAGCCGTCCCGCACGTTTTCGATGATGCCGTACGGTCCCCACTCGTACATTCCGTCGTGGTCTTTATCTCGCTCGCGATCCAGGTACCCGATGTATTTTTTTCCGGTCTCATACACTTCTTTCAGGAAATCTTTATCGTGACTGACCTGGTAAATTTCCCAGTTCGTCCAGGAGAAAAACGGTGCGGAGGTGGTAGCCACGCCTTCGTGGGGATAGACCTGTGGACCGCGAGGTCCCACCCGATAGGCAATCAGCCCATCGGGATACTGCTGTTCCACGTAAATCCGCTGCGATTCCTCTGCAGAGTAAGCATCCAGGTAAGCGTAGGGAATCATGGAGATGGATTCGTGCATTACCTGGTGGCCGTGTCCCCAGCCCCAGATGGGATTGCGCGAGAACACATAGTAGTTGTGCCGGGTTTTTCCGCGAGGTGGTAACATGCACTGGCGCACCAGATTTAGCGCACCGAGATACACCATTTTTTCCGCAGATGTTTTGAAGCGAATTCGCGGCACAGAACGAAACAGCTCCACATTGGCGTCCACAAACTTTTGCACGTTAGCGGACAGGGCGGCACGAACATCCTGTACCAGTTCGGTTTTTGCTTTGCGGGCATCCTGCACCCCGCGCACAAAGCGTACCGTGGCACTCTCGCCGGGTCGTAGCTGCAAATTCTTCTGAATCGCCACAAAATCTGCTGCGCCGGTGTCCTGTTCGTTCAGCTTCTCCACATAAAAATGCACCTTACTCAGTCGTTTGATGGCGAAATAAAAGTCTTCCCAATCGCACCCACGATGCGTACCGTAACTGTCCGGCTTATCGGAACAAGCAAGCAAATTGCGAAAATCCGTCGGATATCCACGTCCGGTGTACAGATTGCTATGCAACCGAATAGTGGATTCGTAGTGCTCGAACCAGAGCCCGCGGTTGTCAGCGTCATAACCGGTGGCACGCAGAGAATCTTCCGAAAGATGCAGTACAGAGAACAACTGGATTTTGTAATCAATCTTTCCGGTGTTTCGGATGTGCAAATCCACCAGTGCTGCACCGGAGCTGTACACCAAAAAGACCTCCTGCACCTGCAAGCCGCCAAACGGTTCATACTGCAGAATGGCCATATCCGGAAACGAGGCTACCACCACCGGCAACTGTTCGAACTCGCGGATTTCGTCCACCACCACATTGTTGATTTTCCAGATGGTCGCCCACTCTCCGGCGTACTGACTGCGGTAAGTAATGGGTCGGTCGGGTGAGAAGTAATCCATGAAATAGGCTTTATCCGCAAAGAAGCGTGAGCGTTCCATTGCCGCTGCATAGGTGGTAAATAACGGGTCGTTTCCCCGAGCGTTGAGAATCAAATATTCATCAGATATTCTGACCTGCGCCAACAAACCTCCCACTAAACAGAATAGAAAAAGGATGTGTTTCATCATAAAACCCTCATTTTTCGTGTTCGATATTCCAGGATTCCCTTGGATAAATCCATGGGCTTGCATAAGCTTTTAAAATTTCTTAGCCTGTTTTGTCTGCGTCTTGATTAGCCCGGAATAACAGGTAAATCAACACTCTCTAACGCTCGCCGCAAAGCTCATCCGGAACAAACGCCCATTTTTAACTCCCCTAACCCGGACGCAAAATATTTTCCAACAATTTCAATCGTGAGAAACCGGATTTTCCTTCTCCAGTTTTTTATTCACATTCACCACCAGCCGATGGTCCGGATCCAACAAACGGGCAAAAAAGGCGTACCCGCCAAAATTGTTCTCGATTTTCAATAATAGCTTATTCCAGCCCCTGTGCAGGTGCAAAGGAATCCGATCCTGGTCCGGCATGGAAATGCGAACCAACAGCTTGCGGAATACCGGCCGGTCGTTTAAAAACACCTTGATGCCATCGTCCGAACCGATGAGCAGTGGTACCACCGTATCCTGCGGTGCGTAAACATAGGTCAATGCGTATGCCACCACCAGCTCGTATGGTTTGAACTTATCCCACAAATGCACCCGACCGTCCGGGGGTGTTTTCACTAACTGCCAGCCAACCAGCTGACTGTCCGCTCCCACATACTTTTTACTGAAATCAATTTCCTGTTCCGGGGGATATACCGTGTCCAGTCCCAGCCGTTCGGTCTCCGATTTGCGGGGATTGGGAAACGGCCCGATAATATACCACTCGGGGATATACTCCCGCACCGGTTCCAGCACAAGCGCATCCAGCCCCACTGCGTATCCGGTAGCTTTCCTGGCTTTTCCGGAAATAACAAAATGAAGCGGCAATCGACCATCGTGCACCCGTAAATCGTTTAATCGCAGTCCGCCACCGGGGAACACTTCCGGACGGTAACCAGAAATGGCTCCCACCTTTTTTCCATCATAAAAAATATCCACCTCACCGTAATCGGGACCGCAGGTGTAATATAGGATTACATGGTACCGGGGTTCTTCTCCCGCCGGCACATTCAGCACAAAATGATTGTTTTTTCCGGCAGGCTCCACCCGCAATTGCTTCATCCCGCTCCAATCGGGACCGTAATCGGACATATCTTCCACCCGGCTATGCACAGCACCGATTGGTTTGAGGGATTCAGCTTCCAGCGCACCGGGAGGAACCGCCACCCGTAAGGGGATTCGAAGGCTGGCTTTGAGCATGGGCGGAAACGGCTGGTGCGGTTCCTTCTGGTACCAGTAGGCGGTGCTACTGTAATCGGCCACTTCGCTGTTTGCATGCCCGTGCTCAATGGTAAATCTCAACGATTTTCGGAAAGGAATGGCATCACCTACCTGGAAACGGTAAGCGGCAATGCGCCCCAGGGAATCGTCTTTGAGAATCAGCCCGTGGTACGGTGCGGCAAATTCCCCGCGATTGAAATACCACCCGGCAGTGAAATAGTCCTCCGTACCCGTTCCGTACACAGAAGGAAAAGTTTCCCCGTCCACGTACACCATTTCATCCCCTTCTAAGAACCAGAGACTGCGCCGGTAGCTCTGCATGCTCAGATTCATTCCCACAAAATGCCCGCGGCCATGTGCTTCCAGCACCAGATAGTTCTTCTCCGGCACGGTGCGAATCTCCCGATTCCACCAGGCATGGAAATAAGCAACATCCTTCGGCAGCGGTTCGTCCAGCTGCTGGTAATCAATCTGATAATAGAATGCGTAAACTTCCTGGCCGGTCTGGTTTTCCACCTCGATGCGGGCGAAGCGGTTAAACGGCATGGGAAAGTAGCAGTAGTACCCGCCGCTGGTCATCCCCACAAACCGGGAAATGTACTGGCGGTACTCGAATCCCGTACCGAAAAAATCGCCGATAGGTGCTTCCACGGAAGGATTTTTCTCGTGGTCCCAGTACATGCGTAGAACAATCCGGCGCAAAAAATAGGGATCGCGGGAGTCGATGGTTACCCAGATACGAGTAATCACGCCGGGACCCTGGAGCTGGGCAATTACTGCCGTTTCCCCGGGTTGCAGGCTAATGCGGTCGTTGTTCCCACCGGTGGTATCGTAACTGGAAATCTGGTACAGACGGCTGGGTTTTAATACCGGCAACTGAGCCGGAGAGAGGATTTTTTCCAGAACACTCTGGGCAAAAAGAGAGCTAACCCACCAGAAGAGAATTCCGATGAAAAGGAAAAGGTTTTTCATTTCACATCCTCATAATAAGATTCCCGGGCCCCAAATAACAAATGCTAAATACCAAATTACAAATTTTAAAAAATCATCCGTTCTTTGAACCCTAAAACCATGTTCACACATTTATTTCTACGGTACCCATGGATGAATTCATGGGCTGGGTTCTGTCGTTCCTACGGAGCTTCATCCGTTTTTTGCCACCGTTTTCTCTCTCTCCCATGGACGAATCCATTGGCTATGGTTCTGTCGCTCCTGCGGAGCTTTTTTTTAGTTTCCGCATAGCATAACCTGAGCGCCGGTAGGGGGCCGGAGTTTCACTCATAATTCAATCGGGAAAAAACACCACACATTTCTCATTAACCGCCCCGATCATCTGGATTCGGATTTTATCCGAAGGACAATGGTTTTCTCAGCAAACTCCATTGTGTTTCCTTCCGGGAAGGAAATTTCCAGCCGATCGTTCCGCAGGGTTGCTCCTTCCACCCGGTCGATTAATTCGGGATGGGTTACCGGGAGCGTGTAGGTCATTCCGAACAATCCCTGAGTCTGCACAATTAACTGATTGCCGCTACGCCGAATCGACACGATTTTTAATCCGCGGTTGCTCTCCCCCACCCGATTCTGCCGCAGGGGTGGTAAAATTTCCACCGTGGGTCGGAAGCGGATTGCCACCCGATTCTCCCCATCACGTAGCGGAAAGCTGACTTCCGGACAGATCAAGAATCCGTTTTCGCGGTTCCGGAATTTTGCAGGTTGACCGTTGACCTCCACCGATTGTACCATACTACCGGCAAACAAAGCCGGTGCAAAGACGAAGAAATGGCTACTGGCCTGTCGGGCATTCACCTGGAGCTGGATCAAACTATCCTGCCGGGTGAAGGTAAAATCCAGCACGGCTTTCCCTATCCGAAAATTCCCCACCCGAACCCGGGACCAGTCCGCAGGAAACCGGGGTCGGAACTCCACTCGTTCCGCTCGCACATCTCCTTTCAGTCCCAGCATTCCTCGCACAAATGGCAGCACTACCCCGGCAGTAGAAAATCCCTGATGACTTACCGCTTCCTGCGGCCAGATGTCCCGTGCACCGGAGAAGACCTCGGTTACGTTGCCCAGGGAATTGTCGAAGGTGTGTTGTACGTTGGCGTTGAGCAGAAAGGTTCCCTGCACGGGAAACCCGTTCTTAAAAAACGCTGTGGCAGCCCAGCTTCCCACAAACGGCCAAACTGCCCCGTAATTGTAATTGAGTGGCTGGAAATATTTGCTCTCCGTGGAAATCATCCGTACGCCCCAATCGGTGAACACATCGGCGCGGCTTAAACGCTCCAGACACTGCCGGGTTTTCGCTTCCTCTCCCAATCCCCACATCATTCCCACCGTGCACCAGGGAGAAATTTCCGCCACTTTTTTTCCTTCAGCGTCGAAGGCATAGGCATACACTCCCTGCTCAGGATTCCAGAATTTTTCCCGGAAGGCTTTCAATGCCCGCTGGTAATCCTTTTCCGCCTGCTGAGCAAGATTTTGGTCGCCCACCGCTTCCGCCAGATATTGCATACCCCGGGCGGCGCGGGTCCACACCGCCCCCAGATACACATCCGTCTCCACACCGGTGAAATCGCCGTATTCAGAAGCACCCAGTCCCGCCTTGCGATTGTCCATCAATCCATCACCGTTGGCATCGGTGCTCAGGCACCAGCGATAAGCCTTCTTTACGCTCTCCCAGCTCTGCTGCACAAAATCCAGATCGCCGGTGCAGCGGTAATAATCGTACATGGCCACAATGTAAAACGGCGTGGTATCCCCATGGATGTAGCCGTAGTGGTAATCGTTCCACCAGTCGATGTAGCCGGCTGCCTGAGAGAGCTCGTGTGCCATCTTTCCGTCCCGGCGCTGCCACTTCTGGGTGAAGGCCAGCACATCCCGAACGGTCTGATATGCACCCAGAGCGTTCAGACTAAAGGAGTTGATGTAAGCATCGCCGCCGAAATACCAGCCAAATCCGGGACGTCCGCCTTTTCCCGACGCACCCAGCCCGGCCACCAGTCCCAGCCCCAGATCGGGATTATCCACCAGCAGGTTGTCGTAGGAGATTTTTGCCCATTCCAGAGCCAGATTCAACAGGGAATCCGGCGTGTGCACCCGCAGGGTATTGCGGCGCAGATTGCGGTAATGGGCAGCGGTTTCTTCCACCAACTGGCGGGGGGTTTCCTGCAACTGCCGGTACACCGCCTCCACCGCCTTCCACTCTCCCTTTCCTCCGGCCAGGTAGATGGGAATGTACCGATTGCGCACTGCTTCAGGATCGCGAATGACGATTTTGAACTCATTCGGTGTATCGGAGAGCATATGTGCTGGAGTGTAGGAAATACCTTCGGCTGCCGGGGAACCCACCAGTCCGTGATTTCTGCCGGTGGATTCGGAAATGACGTACGCCTTCAGCTCGTTGTGCCAGTACGCGTACTGTCCGCCGATACCGGCGGGCCACATGGGTTGCAATACCGGCAGAAATCCGCACACGATAGTCAGGGGATGGTCGGAATCCACCGAAAGCAAAATCATTGCTCCGGGTTTATCCACCGGGGTGATATAAGCGGCTTTTACGGTAAAGGACTGGTACACATAGGTAAGCACGGTAACAGCCGGGGTAACCGAGATGGTGCGTACAATATCCCGTCCGTAAATGGGGCGGGTGGATTCCCGCACGAAGAAGGAGAATTCGAAATTACGCAGGAGTTTCAATGGATAGGCCCAGGCTTCGAATGCACCGCTCTCGTCACCCAAAATGGCAAATTTTCGTCCGACTTTGTCGAAGGGCGTACCCGGGCGTGCCAGCCGGTGCAGCTCGATGTCGCTACCAGGCAAGGGAAAGGCGGGAATGAGACCGTCCTGGGCAAATATCCCCGAAAATGAAATTAAAATCGATAGCAAAATGGATAAAATTCCGGATTTCATGAATTGTTCCTTTTTGGTTTAGCTCGCAAAAATTTTTGAATATACGACACATTCATTTCTACCGTCCCTGCGGGACTCCGTTTTTTCATTGTGCGCTCATACATTCCCATGGGTGAATCCACGGGTTGTTCACGGTTCCCATGGATGAATCCATGGGTTGTTCACGGTTCCCATGGATGAATCCACGGGCTATGGTTCTGTCGCTCCTGCGGAGCTATACCTATTTTCCACTACAACCAAACGGGGGAAATTATTTGGAGCCCGGAATTAGGGATTCGGGATTTTTCCCTTCAGAGGCTCCCCCGTACACATCCATCAACATGC
>CAZBWV010000030.1:0-6108 GCA_964495805.1 uncultured Calditrichaceae bacterium | reverse complement strand
GGATCGTATTCCAGACTGGTGTGGGTTACATCGTCATGAATCCCGATGGTGAAGTGGTTTTTCGGTTTATCCTTTTCCAGTTCTTCGAAGATGCGTTTCACCATGGCCGGGGTAAATTCTTTGGAAGAGAGGCCATAGCGTCCGCCAATCACTCTGGGCATGGTATCGAACGGGAGCGTGCCTTCGGAGTAGCTTTCGTTCAGGGCGTTCACCACATCCAAGTACAGCGGTTCACCGGCGCTGCCCGGTTCCTTGGTTCGGTCCAGTGCAGCAATGGCTTTCACGGTTTTGGGTAGCGCTTCAATAAAATGTTTGATGGAGAATGGCCGGAACAGTCGGACTTTCAGCACGCCCACCTTTTCGCCGCGTTCGCTCAGAAATTCGGCCGTTTCGTGGGCTGCTTCCGCGCCGGAACCCATCAATACAATCACCCGTTCGGCTTCCGGATGTCCCACATAATCGAACAGATGATAGTGCCGACCGGTCAGTTCGGCAAAACGGTCCATCTGCTTTTGCATCACTTCGGGGAATTTCAGGTAGAAGGGGTTAACCGTTTCGCGTGCCTGGAAGAAGTGGTCGGGGTTTTGTGCGGTTCCGCGCAGCACGGGATGGTCTGGCGAAAGGGCCCGCTGCCGATGGGCTATCACCAGATCGTCGTTAATCATGTACCGCATGTCATCCATGGTCAGCTGCTCAATCTTCTGGATTTCGTGGGAGGATCGGAATCCATCGAAGAAGTGCAGCACCGGTACGCGTCCTTCCAGAGTGGCTGCCTGAGCAATCAGGGCAAAGTCCATAATTTCCTGAATGGAATTGGAGGCAAACAGAGCAAATCCTGTGGTTCGGGTTGCCATCACGTCACTATGATCGCCAAAAATGGAAAGGGCGTGGGTGGCTACAGTACGAGCCGAAACGTGAAATACTGTGGAGGTTAATTCGCCGGCAATTTTGTGCATATTGGGGATCATCAACAACAGGCCCTGGGAAGCGGTAAAGGTGGTGGTCAGGGCGCCGGTCTGAAGGGCACCATGCACCGCCCCGGAAGCACCGCCTTCGCTCTGCATCTCAATGACCGAAGGTACAGTTCCCCAGATGTTTTTCTGCCCCATGGCGCTCCAGGCATCCGCCCATTCGCCCATGGGAGAAGATGGTGTGATGGGGTAAATCGCAATTACCTCATTCACCCTGTGTGCAACATAGGCGGCCGCTTCGTTGCCGTCTATGGTCACCATCTTTCGCTGCATCGCTTTCTCCTCTCTGATTATGAGTTTATCGTTCCGATCGCTTAAAAATTCAACAGTTATTCGATGAAAATCGTCATGTTTTTAACCGGGTGAATTTACCCGATAACCTGCACGATATCAAGATTAAAAATATTTCTGTCACAAACTCCCCCTCTCCCGGCCACTATTTGTTTGCAAACCGGGTACCAGATTTTTACCACGAGAAATAACGAAAATACTTCGCCGGATTGAAAAATATTTTTTAGAAATAATAAACGATTTCGCACATTTTCTTAAAAATAAGAAGCAAAAATCGTTGGAGGGAACACGAAGAATGCATGTGAATAATTTATCATAGTGAATGGTGTCCTGAAAATGGGAGTGGAGCATTCATAAAATAGTTGTGCTCGTCCGGAAATTGAATTATTTTCTTCATCGTACACAGGGACTAATTCCCTGTCCATCCTGGCTCTAAAACAATTTGTTTTTCCCGAACACATTTGCCACAGAAATCATTGTGCAAAATTATGGGGGGACTTTCCCATGAAAGGTATGTCGTTGCTCCTGATTCTGGCAACAGCTGCCATTGTTCTGGCTCAAATAGGTACCACAACCACTCATATCATCATCGACCAGTTTGGATACCGGCCGAACGACCAGAAAATTGCGGTCATCAGCAATCCGCAGCAGGGATTTAATGCGGATGATCATTACAGTCCGGGGAGTACACTGGAGGTGCATCGGGTGGAGGACAATTTACTGGTTTTTTCCGGTTCGCCGGTAGCATGGAACAACGGGAGCGTTCATGCTCAATCCGGCGACCAGGTATGGTGGTTTGATTTTTCGGCACTTACCGCACCGGGGAATTATTTTATTTACGATCCGCAAAATGACGCCTCCTCCTACGTGTTTACCATTTCCGATAACGTGTATCAGATGGTGCTGAAACACGCCATGCGCACTTATTATTACCAGCGATGTGGAACTCCCAAGCAGGTTCCTTATGCACATCCCAACTGGACGGATGTGGCCTGTCACATAGGAGCCAATCAGGACCTGGATTGTCGGTTGGTAACCAATCCGGTGGATTCCACTTCTCGAAATCTTTCCGGTGGCTGGCACGATGCGGGAGATTACAATAAGTATATCAACTATGCGGATGCACCAATCCACGATTTGCTATTTGCTTATCAGGAGCGACCGAACCTCTGGACGGATGATTTTGGCATACCGGAATCGGGCAACGGTATTCCGGATATTCTGGATGAAGTTAAATGGGAACTGGATTGGTTTCTGAAAATGCAGAATTCGGATGGTTCGGTGCTTCACAAAGTGTCGGTAACAAACTGGCAATCGGGATGTCCGCCCAGTACGGATGATGCGGCTCGGTATTATGCGCCGGCGACTGCTTCGGCCACCATCTCCGCGTGCGGTGCGTTTGCTCACGCCGCAATTGTGTTTCAGGAACTTTCCGATGCTTCCATGCAGGCTTACGCCGATACCTTACGGAATGCGGCAATTGCCGCCTGGAACTGGCTGGAAGCTCATCCGGATAGCATTCCATCTCATTACAACAATGCGGGATTTTCCAGTTCTGCAGCGGAGGATAACGAATATCGTCAGCAGGCCAATCGGATTGCCGCAGCGGGATATCTGGCTATTCTAACCGGAGAGGCGGTCTATCGGGATTACTTCGAAAACAACTACACCTCCCTGCATCTGATGCAATGGGGTTGGGCATCGCCTTTTGAGAGGGTAATCAACGATGCTGCGTTGTATTATGCGAGCTCCACAATCGCTTCCGCCTCTGTTGCTACCGACATCCGCACGGAATACAGAAATTCGTTACGGGACGATTTTCTTCCTCATTTCACCGACGGGGATGATGCCTATCGCGCATACCTCTCCGATGGCAACTACACCTGGGGTAGCAATCGAACCAAAGCCAACATGGGCAATATGTACATGAATATACTCGTGTACGATCTGGATACCCCCGATTCCAGCACCTATCGAAAGGCGGCGGCAGGGTACCTCCATTATCTGCATGGCATCAATCCGTTTGCCTATGTGTACCTATCCAACATGGGCGATTACGGTGCCGAAAACTCCATTCCGGAATTCTATCATGGCTGGTTTCACGACGGTTCGGTATGGGATAATGCCAACACTTCACTATACGGGCCAGCACCGGGATTTGTGCCTGGTGGTCCCAATCCCAATTACTCGCCGGACCCCTCATACAGCGGTCCGCCCATCGAGCCGCCCCAGAATCAGCCCATTCAGAAATCCTTCCGGGCATGGAATACCGGCTGGCCGGAAAATTCCTGGGAGGTTACCGAGAATCATATTCCAAACCAGAGCGCCTATGTGAAACTGCTCTCGAAATTCACCCGGCGGGAAGGAAGTTCAAGCTCTGCTTCGCGCCTTTATCTAAAATTATTTTTAGAAGGTGCATACTGCGCGACCGGAGATAGCATGAACACCGATCTCAAACGTTCCGGTAAACTACCGGTAAACCAGCCTTACCAGGGAAGTCCCTGGAATTATGCCGGTAGCGAATCGGTGAGCAGTTTTCCTGAGGGAACCGTGGACTGGGTGCTTGTGGAATTGCGTTCCGGTACCGAGAGCGCCACCCGGGTGGACCGTCGGGCAGCGCTGTTAAAGCAAAACGGCCTGATCACCGATTTAGATGGCACCAGCCCGGTACAGTTCGAAAATGCGGCGGCGGGATTCTACTATCTGGTGGTGTACCACCGTAATCATCTTGCTGTCATGAGTGCCGAAGCGGTATTCGTGGCGTCGGAACCGGTAATAACCTACGACTTTACCACTTCGGCCGACCGGGCATACCAGACCAACGGAGCCGCTACCAAAGAAGTAGAACCCGGAGTCTGGGCTCTGTTTGCCGGTGATGCCAATGGGGATGGGTGCGTTAATCAGACGGACAAAACCGACGAATGGTTACCCGATAACGGGCAGCCATGGAGTTATTCCCGGGGAGCGGATTTCAATCTGGATGGTGCCATCGATGCCGTGGATTTCAATCAGTATCTTTTGCCCAACCAGGGCGTCTGCACACAGGTACCATAAGATGACGAAACGAGCAAGGGAGAGAGCAGTATCGCCGGGTGCAAGCGGGGAAAACAATAGTGCGATCTATTCCAGCCCGATGCGCAAAATTTATTCTGCTACGTTCTTAAGCATTCCCCAAAGCAATCACGGAAGCGCCCGGAAATTTTCACTTTTTCCGGATAAACAGCCAGGGGGGAGGGTTGCTCCCCCCTTTCTCCCGATTCTCCGCCAGTTTTTCATATGGATATGCCAGCCCATCAATAAGTTATCAGGCAAATTCATCCTGTGGGGAAGTACCGTTTTTACAGCCCGTGCTCCTCTGCCGGTTTTTACTGTTTTTAATGGATTGGACATTTCAAGCATCCTGGGGTCACAACCATCGCTTTTTTACCGGGTACAAAAAGCCATTTCACAAAGCAATTTTTTAAAATGAAGAAAGTTGTTATATTTCCCCTAAATTAAGTTGTTCTGCGATATAGGGAGTTGTCTGATATGAATTTTCTGGATAAACTGAAAAAAGGGCTCAGCCGGACACGGGAACAGGTATTTGGTCAGATTCAGGATGTGATTTTCGCCTATCGGAAAATTGATGACGACCTGCTGGAAGAGATAGAAGATTTGCTGATAGCCGGTGATGTGGGTGTGGAAACCACTCAGGAAATTATCGAGCAGTTGAGAATGCGCATTCGGCGGAAAAAAGCGGAAACCAGCGAGGAGTTATACGAACTGCTGAAGGAAGTGATTGTGGAAATGTTTGTGCCGGTTCCGGAAACACCCCAGCCCATGCCTAAACCATACGTCATTCTGGTTGTTGGGGTGAACGGCACCGGTAAAACCACTTCCATTGCTAAAATCGCCCGACGCTTCCAGAATCAGGGGAAGGATGTGCTGCTGGTAGCTGCGGATACGTTTCGGGCAGCTGCCATCGAGCAACTGGAAATCTGGGCCAATCGGTTGAAAGCGGACATCATCAAACATCAGAGTGGAGCCGATCCGGCCGCGGTGGTCTTCGATGCCATGCAAGCAGCCAAAGCCCGGGGGAAAGATGTGGCAATTATCGATACGGCCGGTCGTCTGCATACCAAAGTGAATCTAATGGAAGAATTACGCAAAATTCGCCGGGTGATTCAAAAGGTCATTCCCGAGGCTCCCCACGAAACCCTGCTGGTGCTGGATGCAACCATCGGACAAAATGCGCTCTCTCAGGCACGTCAGTTTATTCAGGCGGTACAGGTCAACGGCATTGTGCTCACCAAATTGGACGGTACGGCCAAGGGCGGTGCCATCATTGGCATTTCTCACACCCTGAAATTGCCCGTCCGTTACATCGGTGTGGGAGAACAAATGGACGATTTACAACCGTTTCGTCCCCGGGATTTTGTGGAAGGTCTGTTTAAAAAATAGATTTACGGTGCATCGAGTTTTCCGATGCGGCTCCAGGAGAAATGAACGAGTCGCTCCGGGAATCGGGAATTCGGCATTCCCGGCGTAACTCACATAAAACGAGCCATGAAATCGTTTTTATTTTGTTGATTTTGTAGAACGTTACATTCTACTCAGCCCGGTACTTATTTGTCAGGAGGGACACAACCGTGAGTGTGAACATCCGCAAGCCGCAGAAAAAATTGCTCTATCCGCTTCGGGAAGTAAGCCGAATGACCGGTCTATCGCCGGAGGTGATTAAACGGTGGGAGAAAATTTTTCCGCAGATTAAACCGGTACGCAATCGGGCCGGTAACCGCAGTTATCCCGCACGGGACCTGAAAATTATTTTTTACATTCGGGATTTAATTTACGTGCACAAACTTCC
>CAZBWV010000029.1:0-15141 GCA_964495805.1 uncultured Calditrichaceae bacterium | reverse complement strand
ATCCCAAAGAGATAAAAACAAAGAATGGTATTCATCAGTAAAACAAATTGTCAATATTTAAAATTTGTAACACGCTAACGAATAGTCTTTCCACCGAACACTTAAATAAAAAACCCCGAACGCTCACCTTTTCAAAAGCGTCCGTGTTCAAGCCCTTGTTGTACGTTGCCCCGACTTCCTGTGGAATTTGAATTTTATCTATCGGAGTGTAGAAAAAGCGTAAGTTCTGAGCAATCAAATCAAATGCGAATAGTCAGGCGGTAATACGGCGCGCTTTGTGATGTTTACATCGCCTTGTTTTGTCGGTTGCCGAAGCAAATTTGTAAAGAAAAGCATACTCCACGCCTACCTGGATCGGAACAAAAAGTTAATTCAAAAGATTCTAAACAACACTTATGCCCGATGGTAGCCCCTTTAAGCTTCCGATAAGTCTCCTTTTCTATCCGCAAATAGGACCGGGTCAACCGGGATCAACTGGCAGATAGTTGTCCGGCACTTTATATGCCTGAAAGTGGCATTGAATTTAAATTCCGCCTCAGCCCGGGGCGGGAAAAAGAAGAACCGGATTATGATGAGTTTTCCGGGATTGAGACAAGAGGCATAAAATGATCTGGGGCAGGGGAATGGATTGATTCTCTTCTCTTCAAAGCGCTCCCCCCTTCCTTACTCAAAATCGTTCACCCTTCCATAAAAAGTTTGTGAATTTTAAAATTTTATTTTAAATTGAAAAAAACAAAAAAGATGGGCTATGAGAAATTATTTTATTCATTTCCACCGGTCGCTGGGTTTTAAATTGTTCCTTGTCCTGGTATCCCTGGTCGTTGCTTTTGTGCTGCTGTATAGCACAATTTGTTCCCGTCTGCAACAAAATATCATGGAAGATACGGTTCGAAAAAATGCCTACCGGATTAGCGACATCTTAAAAAAATCACTTAATCGATTGATGCTGACCAACGAACGGGAAGAACTGGACCGGAATATTCGAATTATCGGGAGTGAACCGGGCATTGAAGTGATTCGAATCTACAATAAAAAGGGAGAAATCAAGTTTTCCACGATCCCGGAAGAGATTGATAAGATTGTTAACATCCGGTCCGGGGTTTGCGGAGAGTGCCATGCCTCGAAAACACCGGTGAAGAAGCTACCGCTGCGTAAAAAAACCAAGATATACCAGTCCAGCCAGGGGCACCGGGTGATGGAGATGATTAATCCGATTTTAAATGCTCCCCAGTGCAGCAATGCCGCCTGCCATGTTCATTCTTCGGACCAGACGGTGCTGGGCGTTTTAGATGTGCGTCTCTCCCTGGGCGAATTAGATGAAGCGGTTGCTCATTCTCGGAGGGTGATTAATACGATTGTCATTATTTTTATTCTGGTGGGAAGTATTATTCTTGCGCTGATTGTCTTTTTTGTGGTGCAACATCCGGTAAACATTCTTAAAATTGGAACTGCCAGCCTGGCTCGGGGAGAACTGGATCACCAGATACCGTTAAAACGAAACGATGAACTGGGAACACTGGCCAGCTCCATCAACGAAATGGCTATGAATCTCAAGAAGGCTTACGCGGAATTAAAAGAGTGGTCTAATACGCTGGAAAAACGGGTCGAAGAGAAAACCAAGGAGCTGGAACGAATTCATAATGAAATCAGTCAGGTTGAGAAACTGGCCTCGCTGGGAAAAATGGCAGCTTCGGTAGCCCACGAATTGAACAATCCCCTGACCGGGGTAATTACCTATTTGAAAATTATTATGAATAAACTGGAAAAGTATTATCCGGATGATGAACGGGCCCGGGAAATTCGGGATCGGGTGGATTTTGTGCGAACGGAGGCGATGCGGTGTGGAAATATTGTGAAAAACTTGCTGATTTTTGCCCGGGGGCACCAGGCACATTTTCAAGAATGTGCCATCGGTAAAATTGTGGAGCGTGCCTTACAAATTGTATATCACCACATCAAACTGGCAAAAGTGGAGGTGGTGAAACAAATCGATCTCCATCCGGAAGCCATTATTTGCGATCCGGACCAGCTTATTCAGGCATTTGTGGCTCTGTTCATCAATGCCGTGGAAGCCATGCCCCATGGAGGAACTCTGGAAATCACCGTGCGAAATTATGAGAACGAAAAAGAATGGGTCCTGATTACGGTAAAGGATACGGGTATTGGAATCCCCGAAGAGTTGAAAGATAAAATTCTGGAGCCGTTTTTTAGCACCAAAAAGGATAAAAGCGGCGTGGGGCTGGGTCTATCCGTGGTTTATGGAATTATTCAAAAACATCATGGCAAAATCTGGCTTGAAACGCAGGAAGGTGTGGGAACCACATTTTTTATTAAACTGCCTGTTTCTCCTCAGCATAGTAATAAGTCGCAACTGATCTCGCAGCGTTCCGAAGATATACAGTAATTGATGAGAATTTGCCTGAAGGAAAATGATAAGTGATTATGAAATTATGTGAAATATGTCGTAAGTGGAAAAATCCAATGGTTAAGGGTAAAAAAATAACCATTGTAACGTGATGAATGCCGGAAAAAAGCGGGGGCAAAGTCGTAAAAGAATAAAAAAGATTGGACAGGAACTTTCGATAAGTTAAATTATGCTTTTGAATTAACTTAATTGTTTGCAAGGACTTGGGTCCAATGGTAAAGATAAAAAACAATAAAAATTTTCCACCTTTTTACCGATTACTAAGCTTTAAACTGTTTCTTGTATTGTTAGTCATTATTGTAGCGCTATTTGGCATATATAGTGCCATCTGTTACAAACTGCAAAGTCATATTTATGAAAATACGGTCGCGCTTTCTGCGTATCGGATGAGTGATCTGGCCAAGAATGCCCTATATCGGTTAATGTTGTTGAATAAGCGGGATGAATTATACCAGACGATCCGGCGAATGGGTGATGAACCGGGAATTGTGGCGATCCGGATTTACAATAAAAAAGGAGTGATCAAATTTTCCTCCCGCGAGGAAGAGATCGGCAAAACGGTAGATATGAACGCCGAGGCCTGTTACATCTGTCACTCTGCTAACCAGCCAATCACCTCGGTACCCATCAAGAAAAAGAGTCGGATATTTTACGGGACGGATGGTCAGAGAATTATGGGGTTGATTAACCCGATTCGAAATGCGCCCACTTGTAGCAATAACGGGTGCCATGCGCATTCCGAAGATCAAACCATACTGGGCGTGCTGGACGTGACCATGAGTCTGGGAGATCTGGATAAGGCGGCTTTGCACAATCGATTGGTCGTGTATTCCATCTCGGTGGGGTTGATTATTATTACCATCTTTATTTTTGCCGTTGTACTTTACTGGGGAATTCATCGCCCCATCCATCATTTGCAGAAAGGAATGGTTCATCTTTCGGTGGGTGAATTGGATTACCGGATCGATATGAAGCGGAAAGATGAACTGGGAATGCTGGCTCAATCCTTTAACAACATGGCGGCAAACCTGAAGGATGCCTACGACCGAATGCTTCAGGTGGAAAAAATTGCTTCGCTGGGGAAAATGGCTGCTACTGTTGCTCATGAGTTGAATAATCCGCTTTCGGGCATTGTGACTTATTCGAAACTTCTGCAGAAGCGTGTGAAGTCGGTGGCGCCTCCGGGAAATGAGAAGAACAAGATGCTGAAGGATTTCGATCTGGTGATTTCCGAAGCGATGCGGTGTGGTAATATCGTCCGGAATTTGCTGGAATTTGCCCACAGTTCCACCTCCACTTTCCGGAAGGTGAAACTTCAGGAGGTCATTGCAAGGGCTTTAAGTATTGTCCATCATCATATGGAATTGGTGGGGGTACAGGCAAGCAGTCAGGTGGATATTCATCCGGAAACCATCAGTTGCGATCCCGACCAGATATTGCAGGCATTGGTCGCTTTGTTTGTTAATGCCATCGAGGCGATGCCGAACGGTGGAAAGCTAACCATTCGAGCCTATAATTCACCGGACAATCCGCGCGCCGTGCGCATCGAGATTTCTGATACCGGTCGGGGAATTCCCGAAGATATCAAAGACCGTATTTTCGAACCCTTTTTTACCACAAAAAAAGAAAAGGCTGGAATTGGTCTGGGATTAGCGGTAGTATGCGGAATTGTGCAGCATCACAAAGGAAAAATGTGGTTGGATTCGGAACCGGGCAAGGGAACCACATTTTATATTGAATTACCATTTGAACAGCCCGTTCCTCAAACTTCCAATGCGTAAACGGTAAAGGTGGAACCATGCGACCTTACAAAATTTTAATTGTGGATGATGAACTTTCCGTCCGTGCCTCCCTGGAGGAGTGGTTTGTGGAGGACGGATTTCAGGTGGTCACCGCCGAGAGCGCCGAAGATGCGCTGATGAAAATGCACTCCGGGCCATTTGATCTGATTTTGCTGGATATTAAGATGCCCGGAATGGACGGGATCACGCTTCAGCAGAAGATTAAAGAAATTGATCCCAACGCCATGGTCATTATCATCACCGCCTATGCCTCGGTGGATACCGCGGTCAAAGCGCTCAAGCAGGGGGCATTCGATTATATTACCAAACCGTTCGATCCGGAAGACCTCTCCAATCTGGTCAACAACGCGCTCAAGCAGAAGTATCTTACCGACGAGAATCAGCGGTTGAAGGAGAAAATCTCCGAGCTGGCGGATGTGGACGAGATTATTGCTGAAAGTGATGAAATGAAGCGGGTGCTGGAAATGGTTTACACCGTAGCGGAAACCGATTCCACGGTGCTTATCCGGGGCGAGAGCGGTACCGGGAAGGAACTGATTGCCCGGGCGATCCACAGCCACAGTAAACGGCGTTATTTCCCCATCGTGGCGGTTAATTGCGGGGCAATTCCCGAAACATTGCTGGAGAGCGAATTGTTCGGCCACGAAAAAGGCGCGTTTACCGGCGCCCAATATCGGCGAAAAGGGAAAATCGAGCTGGCAAATGGAGGCACCCTGTTCCTGGACGAGATTGGAGATATTTCCGCCAAAATGCAGGTGGATATTTTGCGAGTGCTGGAAACCAAGCGATTCACCCGGCTGGGAGGCAACGAGGAAATTTATGTGGATTTTCGTCTGGTGTGCGCCACCAACAAGAATCTGGAAAAATTGGTGGAAGAGGAAAAATTTCGCGAAGACCTGTATTATCGGATTAATGTGTTCACCATTTTCATTCCTCCTTTGCGCGAGCGACGAGCCGATATCATCCCGCTGGCCAAACATTTTATTAAGAAATATGCCCGTTCCATGGGTAAGCCGGAGAAGAAAATCTCGCCGGAAGTGGAAGACCTGCTGCTTCGCTATCCCTGGCCCGGAAATGTGCGCGAACTGGAAAATGCCATTGAACGCGCAATGGTGGTGGGTAAAAAACCGGAAATCTGTCTGGAGGACCTGCCCCTTCAGGTAAACAATCGGGAAAGGGATCAGGCATCTCCGCTTAGCCTGATGGAACTGGAAAAACAACATATCCAGAGGGTGTTGAAGGAAACCGGTGGTAATGTTACCCGGGCTGCCAGTTTGTTGGGTATCGATCGGGTCACGCTCTATAATAAAATGAAGAAGTATAATATTCATCGCTGATTCCGGAAATCATTCGTTTGACTGTTTCCGGAATCAATTATCCCCCGGTTTTTGCAGCGGTGGCAATCTTTTCGCAAAACGAGGTTTGAGTTTTATTAATCCTTCTGCAATGGTATGAAAGATTGTTCGACAGTTGTGTACCTTGCTTTTATTAACAGCCACTGTGCCAATCTATGCGAAAAGATTGTGACAGAGCTGCGAAAATCCCTCCCCTGCACCTTTTATTGCCAGTCTCTGAAAATCGATCTGAATATGTTCTATTCCCGGGAACGAAAACAGTTTCATTCCACCCTCATTTTATCTCGCCTGCTGAAACATCTACCGGATGATGGACACAAAATTGTGGGGATTACAGAAGTGGATATCTACATTCCCATTTTGACTTATTTATTTGGAGAGGCACAGCTCAATGGTCAGGGCGCGCTGGTTTCCACCCATCGGCTGGATAATCGGTTCTACGGGCTTCCTTACGATGAGAAGCTCTTTTATCAGCGGATAGTAAAAGAAATTGTGCATGAATTAGGTCATACGTTCGGATTGATCCATTGCCGGGATTATCGGTGTGTGATGCACTCCTCCACCTATGTGGAAGATATCGATCTGAAATCAGCGCGCTTTTGTCGGGAATGCCAGGAAAAACTGATGCGTGCACTGGAAAGCTGACAAATTCACCTCCACATGGGAAACACATAACTTCCGTAAGAATAAAATTGGAGCCAGGCACTCAATTACAACCGAATAATCACTTGCCCCCCTTACTCCTTATATCCCTTATATCCCTTATTTCCCCTATTTCCCCTATACCCCCTATCCCCCTTTTCCCCTTCATTCTCAATTTTACATTTTACGTTCTACATTCTACATTCTACATTCCAAACATCCCTTATATCCCCTATTCCCCCTATTCTCCCTATATCCTTATTCCCCTTATACCCCCTATACCCTCTATACTCCCCTCTTCCCCTTCACTCCCCCAAAACCATCTTCCCCTGACGATACCGAGCCTCCCGGGAAGTGGGTTGATCGCCTTTTAGCAACCGCCGGATAAACTCCTGATAGAGACGATGTCCCAGCACTTTTTCCAGATCATTCTGGAAAGTTCCTCCGTCCTGAAGGGTGGTACCCACTTCGCTGATGGCTTCCGCCTGAAAACGGCGGTACAAAAATTCTCGCAGCAGATACACCTTTTTGCTGAAACATTCCAGACCCAGCATGTCCGGGCAGAGGTATTGAATTGACTGAGCGATATCCTTCCCTTCCATCTTAAAAAAATAAGCCTCCTGATTGAGCACAAATCGGAAATCTTCCTGATCCAACAACGGGTTGACTTCGGTAATCTTTCCTTCGACCGGTGAATAGAGCGGAAGGGTTTTCCCTTGTCGGACAATCCAGGCGATGAGCTGCCCGGGGCGAAATGTCTCCTCCACCTCGGGAACGATGATTCGTTCCACCGGCTCAAGCATTTTGATGAACAGTTTATCAATCCCCATCTGGACGCGCTGAGGCGATTCGATCTTGAACCAGAAATGGGAGGAATGGTGGTACCGATCCAGACTGATCTTGCAGTCCGAAAACATCTGGTACAGGTAATTGTCAATCAAGTGGTTTACCGTTTGATTTTCCGGGCGGGCGGGAGCAGGTGCAGGAGTTGCCATCTCGCGGGCAGGGAGCATTCGTTGCATCACCTTGTTGAATTCGCACTTCTCGCACTGGAAATTCATATCGCACAGTTTGTAGTTAATCACACCGGCAGTCATCCAGATGCAGCGCATATCGTTAGCCTGAGCGGTATATTTTTTCATGGTTGTTTTCAATGGTTGATGTCTCGTTTTTGTGAGCAATACCAGGGGGAACGCACGTTGAGTAATGGGAGTCGTGCGTTCCCACCGGGTTCACACATTGTTCACCAATCATTTATTCATCAGGAATTCAGAGGCAATTTCGTCCCAGCGATCGGGTGAAAGCGATCGGGCGAATCCGGTAACCGGAACACCACCATCCTGCAGGACAACGCCTAATTCGCCGGACATGTGCCGACGCAACCGATGAACGGTATCTTCCATCCAGGCTACCGCCAGTTTTCCGGAGAGCAGATTGCGCAAATTGGTTTTCATCCTGGGCACTTTAACTTTAAACAGCCAGCCCTGGTCGTAGGGGTCTTTCTCCAGTTCTTCCGGAGCCTGTAAGACGTGCTGATTGACTTCCACCACTTCACCGTCCACCGGCGAGACCACCGGAATCTCTTTTGAATCCAGCAATAGCTGCCAGCCAATTTCACCCTGTTCCACTTTGCTACCTACCTCGGGAAGCACAATTTTGTCCGGTTTCCCCAGAAATTTGATGGCAAAATCGTCCAGTCCCACTCGAACCACCTGACTATCTTCCGGCAGTGCCCAGGTGTGTCCCTGATGGTAATAGGCGTTCTTGGCCAGTACAAACCACTCGTTAAGGGTACGTAACGGACTCCGGGCGGAAGCTGGTTTCACCTGTGCCGGTTTGTTCAAATACCTCCAGTACAAAATAAATAAAATAAGAAATCCGATAACGATTAAATATTCAATGCCTTTGGTGGCAAACAGATTTACATAATGGAAACCTTCCATTTCTCTTGCTCCTCTTCAATTTTGATCGGTCGGTTATCGATTGCTTCTTCAGGTTCTTGCGCCCAGCGGGGCGGTTCGCTAAGGATGGGCATGCGATTGACAATCCAGCGGAAAACCAGTACCTGAACCACCAGAATAGCAATTGCTACTTCCAGTTCCATCCAGGAGGGGAAATAGCGATGGGTGCTGTTCCAGTTAAATGCGATCAGGGAGGTGTTCAGACGGTTCAGGATGATACCGATGATGGTCATCATTGCACCAATGCGTACCAGGTTGATGTTCTGTGTGCGAACGCTCTGGGTAAAGAGCAGACCCGGGATAAGCACAAACCCAACAACTTCCACCAGATACCAGATTCCCCAGGAGGTGGTTAGCAGGGATAAATGCTGGCCATGCACCAGGACGATGACCTTCATAAACAGATACACAAACATGGTGACGGCGCAGATTTTGGCCAGTCCAAAGTGGATGGCATCGTTGGTGAGAAAAATTTCCGCGCTGGTGCGTTTTCGGAACACCCGGTTGCTGATGGTGCGTTCCAGAATAATCATGGATAATCCGGCAAAAATACTGGATACCAGAAACAGAATGGGGATGAATTCCGAATACCATAGCGGATGAATTTTGGGTTTGGCCATCAGGAACAGGGCACCCAGACCTGACTGGTGCAGGGTGGAAAGCGTGATGCCGAAAATGACAGCAGCCAGAGTCATGGATTCCAGTACTTTGTGGACACGCTTCCAGCCCAGCCACTCCGCAACCGCCGGAGAAAATTCAATGAATTCCGCTGCCATGTAAAGCAAAAAATGCCAGGCAACCAGGAAGAGAACCGAACTCAATCCAAAGGCGTGCCCAATAATGGGGTTAATAATGTGCCAGGGTTTCCCCAGGTCCAGAACCAGAGCACCGGCATAAAACACGTAAGCCAGGAATCCGTTTAGCACGGTGACCCGCACAATGGGTTTGTATTTTTTTAGATGAAGGATGTACACCATAAAGGTGAGGACGTACGCACCACCGGCAAAAGCCACACCGGTAATTACGTTGAATGCCACCCAGATTCCCCAGGGATAGTCCGGCGAAAAGTTGGTTACCGCGCCCAGCCCTTTCCAGAACCGAATGGTTAAAATCACAGCTGCCGTTACCAGCGTAATGGCAGCAAACACGTTGAAGGGAGTTATCAGTTTCCCCTTGGGCTTCATTTCGCTCAGAAGAAACCGAATGAATCGTTTAAATTCACCACGTACATCTGGTGCAGTTGCTGTTCGTTCCATTTTATTCCTCACTTTTTGTCGTTTCCTCATTTCCTTCGGTCGCTTTGCTGATACCCAATAAAAGTGCCGGCCACATGGTCAGCACAAAGGGTACGCTGTATAAAAATCCGGTCGTTTTCTTGGGAAGTGCTTCGTTCCCCAGATCGGTGCGGAAACCGATTTCCTCAAAAGGAACCGCGGACAGGTAGAGATAACCGGTTCCACCCACTTCGTGTTCGCCGTAAATATGATGATAGTAATCGTCCGGATTTTCGTAGATGCGCTGGCGGGCAATTTCCAGCAGATCGCGCCGTTTGCCGTAGGTGAGTGCCTCTGCAGGGCAATTCTCCACACAGGCCGGTTGTTCGCCCTCCTGCAAACGATCCCAGCACATGAAGCATTTCATGATGTTGGGATTGGCTTTGTTGTCCTCAAACTGCGGAATTCCAAAGGGACAGGAGACCATGCAGGCTCGGCAACCCATACAACGATCCTCGTGCCAGATGACCGGTCCTTCCGGAGTTTTTTCCATGGCGTTGGTGGGACACGCCGAAACACATGCAGGCTGATTGCAGTGCATACATTGCCGTTTGACTGTGATATCGCCCTTCTCGGTTTCGAAGCCGTTTACCACGGTGAATTGCTTTTCGCTGGTCCAGATGTGATCTTTGAAAATGTCGCGCTCAAAATCCGGTTCCGGTAGTCCGTTTACTTCCGCACATACTTCCTCACAGGTCTGGCATCCGATACACCGTGTGGTGTCCACCAGAATGCCCATAAATTCTTTGGGGTCCTTTTTACTCTCTTTCGCTTGCAGCGGAGTGTTTTTGGTGAGCAGCGTTGTACTGGCCACTCCCACTGTTTTTAAGAAGTCTCTCCGATCCATAGATCCATTTCCTCTATTTTGGGTGAACTATTTGAACCATTAATGTATGTATCAGGAAAGAATGTTCTGGTTGAATTCCTTCCAGGTGCTGGCATCGAAATTGGTTAGAATACCAACCGGCAGTTCACCGCCATCCGCCATGGTGATTCCCATATTCTGCTGTTGAATCTTCTGCATCAGGAAGGCGGTAATTTGTTGGAATTTCTCCTTCAGCCATTCACTGGATTTTTCGGCCACATACCAGTTCTTAATTTCCTGCGCTACATTCACCGGACGAATTGCGTAGAGCCATACCTTACCCAGATCAATTCCTTTTGCTTCGTAGAAGTCGGGGTTGATAGCCACAATTTTTCCGGAAATGGGGGATTTGATTTGCAATTCTTTTCCGTTGTCGTAAATGGTGATGAAAGTTTCTCCTTTTTTGATTTCTTCCCCCACCTCACGTGTTTTAATGGCATCCGGTTCTCCGGTCAGCCCCATTAACAGGGGATGAATGCCAATCATCATATTGCCGGTATCCAGCATACGGCTCCAGGTAAACGTGGGTTGGAGGAAAACCCCTTTGGGTAACATGTTCAGGATACGTGACAGGGAGAGTCCCTGCCGTTCGCGGGCTACCGAAACGCTCTCTTGATGGCGTTTTCGGTAGTAGTGGTCGATCAGCAATCCCAGGGCAATGGTTAAAACGACCATGATTAAGGTAAGCATTTCTATCTCCTTCCATTTTTAGTTAACAAATTCACTACGCTGCATATTTTAATCACAATATTCATACCACAAAATCGAATCGTGTTTGTAACTTATTGTGTTTATTGGAAATAAAAATTTTTCAGGTTGGAATAACCGATTTGCGATGAATGTTGCAATCGTTGAATATCTTAACTGTTGAGGATGAGGGAACATTTGATATGATGTTAATTTCAATAAAAATCATGAATTAGTGGTTGTTGAATTATTCAACGACGGATGTTGTGATATTTTACAGCAGTGTGTGGTTGAAGGAGGATGGAAACGGAAGATTCATTAAAAAATAATCTGGTTGTTGCAAAAGTGTGGTTTCTCGCTTAAATTTAGGCCGGTTTTATGCAGTTGCCTCCGTAGCTCAATTGGTAGAGCAGCGGACTCTTAATCCGTTGGTTCGGGGTTCGAGTCCCTGCGGGGGCACTCAGCAATCAGGCATAACTAAAAGGGTGTTCCCCCCACCCGTTGGCCTGGTTGTGGCAGAGGTGGGCGACGCGAGCTTGGCAGGAGTTCCCCCTTCCCTGGCGGATGCCGGGGATAAACCTCTGTCAGGCGAGTCAACCTCTGTTGGTTTGGCCCCCGACGAACGGGAAATAACCGGGAGTCGGGGGCTATGCTTTTAAAGGTGGAACTTTGTTCTAATTCAGGCGTTTAGGTAGTCGAGTTCAGACGGGGACGATCTGGTTTCGACGGGCAGCAGAAGGAGGGTAGAACGGCATGCCGGGATTTCTCGCTATCCCGTAGATTAGCGAGAGAAACGGTTAAAATGCCGACTATAATTATGCTATGGCTGCCTAATTAAGTGCAGCCCGTCCTCTGTGAATCCTGCCTGCCGGATTCACGGAAGGACGTCGCTCATGGCAGGCCGGAACGCATCGGTGCCCGAACGATGCGTTCTGTAGTGCTTCGGGCTCGCCACCGGAAGGCTTGTCCGGCTGCCCGCCGGTGGTTAAACCCAATCGCCGGACTAAGCATGTAGAAGTTCTACCAGCCTCCTGCCCGGACGCGGGTTCGATTCCCGCCGTCTCCACAAAAATAAAAAGCCTCCCGGGAAAGGGAGGCTTTTTGATTTTCTGCATAAGCCCGGCCAAATGTTTTCATCCCTTAATGAAAAATAGTTCGTCAACGTGACAAACTATTGTTATTAACTTCCGATTAATCCTGTTTATTCCAAAAAAAATTTTGTGGAATGGCCCCTCATGTTAGGAGAAGATGAATGAAGCTATTTTCAAATTTCATGCTTACTACTTCCGGTAAAAACGCATGGTTGCGGTGCCCGTCAAATTCTTACATTCGCGAAAGTGCCTCCACCACCCGATTCAGTTCTTCCCGGGTATGACGGCTGGAGATGACGAAACGGAAATGCCCTCCTGCCGGTGCACCGGGGTAGTGAATAAAGGGCGGAAAAATTTCCCGTTCCAGCAGAAGCGTTCGCAACCGCCGATTTTGTGCTTCTTCCGTGAAACGAAGTGAAATCACCGGAACCGGGGAGGCGGGAATCGACCATCCCAATTGCTGCAGTTGCTTTCGCAGGTAAAAAGTATTTTGCCGTAAATCGGTGAGAAGTCCCGGCTCTTCCCGCAGAATTCGCAGCGCTTGAACACTCGCTGCGGCAATGGGCAGGGGAAGTCCCGTGCTGCCAATAAAAGCGGCACTTTGGTGCTGCACCTGTCGGATGAGCCCGGCTGGACCGGTGAGTATTCCACCAAACGTCCCAAACGCTTTGCTCAGTGTTCCCGTCTGGTAGTAGATGTCCGCCGGGAGTTGTGCTTCTTCCACGCTTCCTTTGCCGGTGGTGCCCAATACTCCCATCCCGTGGGCATCGTCAATGAGCAGTTTTCCGGAAAATCGCCGAGCCAGGTCAGCCAATTGACCCAATGGAGCCATTTCGCCTTCTGCCGGGAAAATCCCGTCCGTTAAAATCAGGGGGTGTTCGTGCGCGGAGAGGTGCTGCTGAAGTTGTGCGGCGAGATGATCGACATCGCCGTGGCGGAAAACCACCAGCGGAAGCCCGCTTACCCGGGCAGCATCCCAAAGAGCGGGATGGGCTCTTTGGTCAATGAACACCCTATCGAATTCACGGGAAACGGACTGGATGAGCACCATGTTGGCCAGATATCCACCCGAGCACACCAACGCCGCTTCCGTGGCAAAGAATTTGGCAATTTCCGTTTCCAGTTCACGATACAGAGGATGGTTCCCGGTGGTGATGCGTGAACCAGTGGGGCTAATGCCGTATTGCCCGGCGGCATGCCGGACGGCTTCCCTTACCCGGGGATGCCGGGACAATCGGTGGTAGTCCGTGCCTCCGAAGTAGATGAGTTTGCGTCCTTCCCACAGCACGTGGTTGTCATCCACCAGGGTGAGTTCCGGACCTAACATTTAGCGAACCTCTTCCAGCTTCTTCAAGTAAGCGGGGTCCGGCTCGGCACCCAGTCCCGGTTCATCCGGAATTTCCACCATGCCCTTTTCGATTTTTACCCCACCCAGAATGGGATTTTCCGCATGTTCCAGGAAGGAGTCCAGGTCGAAAAAGCGGAATACCGGGCTGGCCAGCGCCAGATGAGCCGCTGCCGTGAGACCCAGGGGACTTTCGGACATGCAGCCCACCATGCACACCCGTCCGCCTGCTTCGGCAATGTGAGCAATGCGCAGGGCATTGTAAATGCCGCCGGATTTGGAGAGCTTGACGTTAAAGTAGGGTACGGCATCGGCGCGGATCAGGTTCATGGCATCGAAGGGAGAGAAAATGGATTCATCCGCCATCACCGGAATAGGAGAGTGGTCGCTGATGTATTTCAGACCCTGTGGGTCTGTGGCGCGGCAGGGCTGCTCCACAAATTCAATTCCGAACGGTTCAAAGCGCCGCAGATTTTGCACCGCCTGGATGCGGTTCCAGCCCTGGTTCGCATCGATGCGAATCACCGGTTCCTCACCTACCGCACTGCGAATATTCTCTAACCGTCGATAGTCCTCTTCATCGTCGATGCCCACTTTCACTTTGATCATCCGGTAACCCATATCAACAACCTGGCGGGCTTTCTCCTGGGCTTCTTCGGCGCTTCCAATGCTCAGGGTAAAATCCGTTTCAATGGGACGCTTTTCGCCACCCAGGAACAGGTACAGCGGCATGCCAGCCACTTTTGCGGCAATGTCCCACAGCGCCATATCGAAAGCGCTTTTTATGGTGGGATTGTTGGGCAGGTAGTAGTCCATTAAATCCACCAACGCAGCAATGTTCAGGGGATTTTTCCCCAGCAGGATTTCGCGTAAATCCAGGGCTGCGGCCAGATCAATGCGCTGGGTTTCGCCCACAATCGCATGGAACGGGGAGGCTTCGCCCCAGCCGGTAACACCTTCGTTGGTTTCCATTTGAATCAGCACATTTTCGCACTTATCCAGACTCATGGTGGCAATGGTAAACACATCCTTGCGGGGAATATTGAATTTGTAGATGCGGATGTTGGTGATTTTTAGGGTGGGCAGTTCCGATGGGTGCATGGAATGGTTCCTCCTTGGTTAGCATTTTTTCTGCACTTAGAAAATAACGCCGAAAAATACCTCAAAACTCCAAGGACGGAAAGTATTAATGTATTTTTTGCTATCAGGGGGCTGTTAAGTAGATATTTAGAAGGGTTTAAGAAAAGAAAATTCCGTATTTTGTTTTTAGGGTAGAATAATGGGATGGAGAAAAATTCTGTGCAACTTCAACCATTTATCCATATTTAACCTGTTGCCCTTTTGGCTTGTATAAAACAATGTTTTCGTATGTGTTGTTCTTATGGATTTGGTAATAGTCTCCTCTATGTTTAATACAGTAAATACTTCTCCCTCACTTCCATAAACCCTTCCAGCTCTCCCTCCCAGCTTTCTTCCAGTTTTTTGATGTTCTGGTAATTCGTAATGGCTTTCCGGATGCGGTCTGTTCCGCACAACCGGTCGAAATGGGTGGGTTTCCAGCGAAAACTGTCCGGATGCAGCCGGTAAAGGCAGTTCACCAGGTAGATGCCAGTAAGATACGGTTTGAATTTATCCCGGTCCGTGACGATGATGTGCAGACCCTGGCAGCGTTTATCCTGAAATTTCGGATGTAA
>CAZBWV010000028.1:0-61551 GCA_964495805.1 uncultured Calditrichaceae bacterium | reverse complement strand
AAAATACCGGAAGGCAGCCAGATCGATTATGAAAAAATTGCCCGGGAGACTATCCGGGAAATCGGCTATTCCATTCCAGAGCTGAAATTTGATGATCGCTGCGAAATTATCAGTAAAATTCATGCTCAGTCACCGGAAATCGCCCAGGGAGTGGATACCGGCGGTGCAGGGGACCAGGGAATGATGTTTGGGTTCGCCATTAACGAAACCCCTCAATACATGCCTCTACCCATTGTCATGGCTCACGAGATTGTGCGGAGAATGGACGAAGCGCGCAAGAGCGGTCTCATTCCTTATCTGCGTCCGGATGGCAAGTCGCAGGTTACCGTGCGATACGAAGGCTGGCGTCCTGCTGCCATCGAAAAAATTGTGGTAGCTGTTCCGCACAACCCCGATGTTCGGCGAGAAGACGTGGCAGAAGAGGTGTACCAGAAAATTGTTCAACCAGTGCTGGAAAAATACGGGAAACCTTTCCGGAAAACGGAGCAAACCTATATCGTAAATGGAACCGGAATCTGGACCATTGGCGGACCTTATTCTGATACCGGTTTAACCGGCCGGAAAATTATTGTGGACACTTATGGTGGAATGGGCCGCCACGGTGGTGGCTGCTTCTCCGGCAAGGATCCCTCCAAAGTCGATCGCTCTGCCAGTTATGCTGCCCGCTATGTCGCCAAAAATCTGGTTGCGGCGGGTGTAGCAGAAAAGCTGGAAGTCCAGATTGCTTATGTAATCGGACATGCTCAACCGGTTTCCATTATGGTGGATACCTTCCGAACCGGTACCATTCCTGAAGAACGCATTATCGAAATTATTCAGAAAGTATTCGATTTATCGCCCAGGGGAATTATCGAAACGCTGGATCTGCTAAAACCGCGTTATAAACAAACCGCTGCCTACGGGCATTTTGGTCGGGAAGAGGAAAATTTCACCTGGGAGAAACTGGATAAAGTGCCGGAAATCCAGCAATTCATGTAATCGAACGATAAATTATACGAAATAAATGGTAATTATTTTTGATTCTGATTCAAAACGGGAAGTAATGATGAAGTTTTTTGCCATAATTTTTATTTTATTCGGCTGGATATTAACCCGGGCTGAAATCCACAAATGTACAGTGGAAAATCTGATGGAGCTGAAAGCTCCCAGGGAATTTTCTGTGAGTCGTGACGGAAAAAAGTTTGTTTTCAGTATCCGTACTCCCAATTTCGAAAAGAGCAAATGGGAATACCACCTGTGGTATCTTACCGGGAATGAAAAAGACGCACGACAGTTGACTTTTTCCGAAGCCAGTGATTATGATCCGACATTCTCCCGGGACGGAAATTTTATTTTCTTTATTTCCAGCAGAGCCTATCGCGATTCCCATGGGGAACTTGCGGAGGGGGCTGACCAGCTCTGGGCACTTCCTTTAAATGGAGGAGAGGCCCGGCAAATAACCCGATTGGAGAACGGAGTGGAATTTTATCAGGTTGGTCCGGAAGGGAAATATCTGTATGTGGTGAGTCTGGAAGAGTTCCCCGAAGAGGTCCGTAAGAAAAATGAACATCGGGAAAAGCTGAAGTTCGATGCTCAGGTTCGGGATAGCGTGAAAATAAATAAAGTGCTCTGGCAGGTGGAGTGGCCGAAAGGAACAATCCGCAAAATTGCTGTATTGGATCCTGGAGTAGAAGAGATCAATGTTTCATCCGATAACCGATGGGTGGTTTATCAAACCAATTACACCGGTGATTTTAATGATGAACAGAAGTACGATCTCTGGGTGGTTGAAGTCCAAACCGGTCAGAAAATTCAAATCACTGATTTCCCCGGTCCGGAGACCCAACCGCGCTTTTCACCGGATGGGAGATGGATTGCATATCTGAAACAAACCACCCCGGATATTGAATTTGCCGAGACGGACCTGGCAAAAATTCGTTTTCGTCCCTCCGGGCAAGCACCAGACACAGTGAATTTGACCACTGATCTGGATCGGGCAGTTCTGCAATTTCAATGGCATGGGAATAGCAAAGATTTTTACATACGAGTCGCCGACGGTACGGAAACGCCGTTGTACTACTTGCGTTCCGGGAAAAAGAAAAACCGCTATCAATTGCTGAACCAGGAAGGCGGAAATGTTCTGGACTTCCGCGTATTGGAGAAGGGAGCGATTTTCTACCTCTGGGAAGATGCTACCCATTTACCGGAAATTGTTCGGTGGTCTAAAAAACAATCGGTTCTACTTAGCCAATTTAGCAAACAACTGGACTCTCTGGATCTGGGACAGCAACAGGTCTTCCGCTGGAAAAGTGTGGATGGACAGGAGATCGAAGGGTTGCTTTTTCTGCCTTCGGATTTTGATGCCGGGAAGAAGTATCCGCTGATACTTACCGTCCATGGAGGTCCGTACGGAAGATTTCGGCAGGCAGTAAGACAGGCGTATTACACGCAGGTCTATACTTCCAGCGGATATGTCGTTCTGGCGCCCAATCCCCGTGGTAGCAGTGGATACGACGATGCGTTCGGAAAAGCCATCTGGTACAAACATGGCGGTCATATGGGAGGAATTGACTATCAGGATATTATGGCTGGAGTGGATGCGGTGATTACCCGGGGATTTGTGGATGAAAAACGTATGGGGGTTATCGGTGGCAGTTATGGCGGTTATCTAACTAACTGGATTATTTCTCAAACCGACCGTTTTGCCGCAGCGGTGAGTCAGTTTGGCATTTTTAGCCTGTTCACTGACTGGAGTAATTCCTGGCAACCGCTCTGGGAAAAAATGTATCTGGGGATTTACTACTGGGAGCAACCCATCGGACCGGAGCATCCCTATGTCAAATATTCACCGGCATTTTATGTCACCAATATTCACACCCCTGTATTAATTCTTCATGGAGAACGGGATCGATACACCAATCTGGCGAATTCTCAGGAGATGTATCAGGCACTGAAAACCTTGGGGAGAACCGTAAAATTTGTGGTTTACCCCAGAGAAGGGCACGGATTGGGAAGAGAGCCGAACCATCGCCGCGATGTGGTACATCGTTCCCTGAAGTGGTTTAATCAGTATCTTAAATGAGCAAAAAGAGAAAAGGGAAAGAGTGGATAGGGAAGCAGATGGGGAAAATACATAAATCCAATTGGAATGAATGGGCGGATAAATTCATAAATCAGAATGTTTTAGCCGCCCGGTGTAAGTCGTCCGGTGTGAGCCCATAGAATGAGCCCGGAGGACAAAACTTATATTCTTAAAGAAAAAACGGTTTAAACCCAACCTTTCCCTTATCCACTTTATTTTCCCTATTTCCTCCAAAACCTTCCAATCCTTACATATTCACCTGTATCCCAAACCGAAACTCCCGCGGATGGGCAAACAGATCGCTGCCAGATTGCTGTTGAGCAAAGTGCTGACGATGTTTTAAGTTAATCTTCTCGTAGAGTTCCCAGCTTTCCTGAGGATAAGGATATCCCCAGTTTAATTCTTTATAATCGTCGTACTCATAAGAACCGTTGCGTGGATAAAGATCAATAACATTTTTTCGATTCAGCAAATTCTGAATATAGAAATATGGAGTGATTCCCATTCTGCCAACATGAAACGTTTTGGACAGTTTTACATCCAGAGTAAAATAGACCGGTGTGGTGGTGACTTCGGGTTTGGCAATGGGAGTCCAGAGGTAGTTATCCGTTAACAAATCTCCTTGCATTAAATTTAGAAAAGAATTTTCGTTGGCTTTCCAGATGTAAAAATTGCGTCCGTTATTTAACCTGAATAAAGCACTGGTTTCAATCCAGCGCCAGAGCGCGGAAGTAGTATGACCGGTAAAATAGGAGAACAGAAGGTTCAATTGATGTTGCTGGACATGCTCCAGATCAAGCTGATCATCCCATTTGTAAGTTATGTCCATATAGTTATAATATTCGGATTGATAATTAGAGTTGGAGTAAGAAGCATCTCCTTTTCCTCCGGTAAAACTATAGTTCATCCATAGGTTGTGATGCGCCCCTTTCCACTTCAAGTTCATTTCCAGACCGTAAACCGAACTGGCGCCCAGATTGTCCAGATAAAATATTTTCATTATTCGTTGGGACGAAGAGTTATTAACGTGAGTAACCATTAAATAATCGCTGGTATATTTATAAAAAATGGTTCCGGAAAGGGAAAGCTGAGGGGAGAAAGCGCGCCGGATTCCTACCGAACCTGCGTAAGAAGAAATGGGCTTGACTTCCAGACCTACCGGGTAAGGATTGAAATATCCCATCAATAAAAATGTGTTATATAAAAGTTGTTGCAACCATAACCGACTATTGGTCATGTCCCGAAGCTGATTCTGCTGAACGTATCGTCCCAGACTCAGGAAAAAATTGGTTTGCGGATTCAGGAGGTAGGACAGATGAAGTCTGGGAGAAAGGTATTGGTACAATTTCGTTCGATACACCTGCTGGGTACTGATATAATTTGCTTCGTGATTTTCTGTATAATCAAAATGCAATTCTTTGAGATTATGCACCCCGATGGTATTGCTGGACAACATATCGTATCGCACCCCCAGACGGACCTGCCAGGAGGGTGTCTGATAACTATCTTCAACATAAAAGCCGTACTGTTCCGGTTTTACCGGGCCGTCAAAATATTCGGTGGATTGATCTATTTTGCGGCCATATACATCATATCCAAAATTATCATCGAGGAGGGATGATAAGATGAAAAATTGAGTACTCAATGAGTCCGAAAGCCAATTGTTCGGGTTTTGCTGGAAATAGCTTCCGTAGGAACAATTAATCTGGAATCGTCGAAGCTTTCGTTTTTCCCATTGAGCCCCTGCTTGCCAGTGATGATTACCTAATTTTCCGGACAAAAAGCCGGTCAGAGAGTGTCCGTATTCCTCTCCTTTGGAATAATTGGTCAGGATTCGTCCTGGTAGCGAAAATTCGAAATAGTAAATATTCATCATTCTGGGCCAGGGAAAATAATAGCGCTGAATCTGATCTTCCAGAATCGGGTCCTGTACAACAAAATCTGAATTCAGATAAGCGTATTGGATTCCTGCATGAATACTACCGGGTTTTTTATAGAGCAGTCGGGCAGAAAAGAATGTTGCCTGTTGGGTAGATTCAGGGATATGATCCGGATTGTAGTGATTCATAATCGGGGTAGTATTGATCTGTCGGTAGTTATTTTCCAGAGCTCCCACCAGTCGCATATCCAAATTCCCCCAGTTACCCTGAATTAATCCGTTCACCAGTAAATCGTGTGAATGTGCCTGGGGAATGTTACCGGGATCAATGACAATTTCAGAACCAATGATATCAGAATAATCTTCTCCGGTGATGGGGTCTATAAAGGAGTTTTTAAATCGAAAACCGTCCCAAAACTTTCGGTAGTGATCCATAAAATAGCGATACTCAGCACCGAGTCGAAAGCGCAATTGTGGGCTGAAAAGGGGAGCCGTGGCAATGAAGGTGTAATCCTGATAGCCATAGGAATAGGTATTCAGCACAGACTGATTCGGCCGGGAAATCCAGTCGGTTTCCGCATGAGCCATTACCTGAAATTGATGAGCCGGATTAAGCAATTGATGGGTAAATACAAACGGTGCATGGGTGAGGGACGCCCGGGGGGATTTGTGTAGCTTGACCGAAGCCATCATTTCCGGAATAAAATGCAGAAGCGGGCGTCCGTTGTAATAACTGCGAATATTGATGCCTTCGAACAAATACCCCGCTTCTTCCCAGCGGCTTCCCCGGACGTGTGTCTCCATACGCCCATGCCGCTGAATTATTGCTGTTGAGGGGAACAAATCGTAGTATTCATAAGATTCTCCCCGAAACGGAAAAATCGAAAATTCCTCCTGAGTGATAGAATCGACATCTGAACTGGTTGTTATCGTGTGCGGTTGGTCAATTTGGGAGAAAACAGTGCCGGGAAAAAGTGTGACTGCCAAAACCAGTAGAATTAGTGCAACGGATGACAACCATGTCCTCAGCTTAAAAAAACGGTGATTGGACGATTGATTCATCTTCCCTCTCCATATTTTATGGTTTATTACAATTTAAAATTTTTTTTGAATTTTGCAACATTTTAGCAGAAAAAAATGGAGAAAAATAGGGTTACTTTACTTTTCTGGAAAAATTTTTAAATCCCGTGTTGTTGAGACACGAAAAATTGATAACATACAGGGAAAAGAGTATCAAATTTTGCTGGACAGACAAAATTTGACCAAAATTTACAATTCATTTTTATTTTTAAGGAAATTGAACGTATATTATAATATTTAACTGACGAAAAAGAGGAAGATTATGAGTTACCGAATTGTTGTTCTGGTGAAACAGGTTCCCGATACGGCAAACATCTCCGGGGAAGTGATGAGGCCGGATGGTACGGTAAACCGTGCCAAGTTACCCGCCATCTTTAACCCGGAGGATCGGGTGGCGCTGGAATTGGCTCTACAGGTGAAGGACACGTATGGTGGAACGGTTACAGCGATTACCATGGGACCACCCAAAGCTTCGGAAGTGTTGCGGGAATGTTTGTATATGGGAGCGGATGAGGTTTATCTAATAAGCGATCGAAAATTTGCCGGTGCAGATACGCTGGCAACCTCTTACGTGCTGGCCGAAGCGATTCGCTATTTAGATGATTTTGATCTGGTATTTGCCGGTCGCCAGGCTATTGATGGGGATACGGCTCAGGTGGGACCGCAAACCGCAGAGAAACTGGGAATTCCGCAAATTACTTACACGGAACAGATTCTGGCGCTGGAAAAAGAGAAAATTCGCGTAAAGCGACGCATTGATGACGGTTACGAAGTAGTGGAAGGGAAATTGCCGGTTCTGTTAACGGTGATTAAAGAGGCGGCAGAACCCCGGCCTTTCAAAGCACGGCGGGTCATGGCGTTTAAAAATGCCCGCTCTCTGATGGAAATCGAAAAACTGGCACAGGACAACTCCCTGCTTTCTCTGGAAGATTTGATGGAAGAATACAGGTCACGGAACCTGTACATCCCTACCCTTACCATGGAAGACCTCAAGCTGGATCCCTCCAAATGCGGCCATGCTGGTTCACCCACCAAAGTTCATAAGGTGGAATCGGTGGTACTGGCTGGCGGCGAGCACGAAATGATTGAACCCACCCGGGAGGGGATCAGTAAATTAATCGATAAATTAATGGAAGACAGAATTTTCGGATAAGGAAAAGCAATATGAGTACACTCAATAAAGATGTCTGGGTTTTTGTTGAACAGCACGATGGTGAACCGGCCGATGTGAGTTTCGAATTGCTCTCCAAAGGACGGAAGCTGGCAAACGATTTAAACGGAAAACTGAAAGCGGTTATCCTTGGTGATGGGTTGGAACCCATTATTCAGGAGAGCTTTCGCTATGGAGCCGACGAAGCAATTGTGGTGGAACATCCCTCGCTGAAACATTACCATACCATGGCTTATAGCCGGATTCTCAGTCATCTGGTCTCCGAACATCGACCGCGGGTGGTGTTGTATGGTGCTACCTTTATCGGACGGGACCTGGCTCCGCGTGTGGCTTCGTTTACCCGGAGCGGTATGACCGCCGATTGCACCGATCTTCAGATTTCCGACGTGACATACCTGCGTAAGGAATACAAGGACCTGCTGTTACAAATCCGCCCTGCCTTTGGGGGCAATATCATCGCCACTATTATTACTCCGGAAACACCCATTCAAATGGCTACTGTGCGCGAAGGAGTAATGGAAAAACATCCTCTGGATAAAGTGAAGAAGGGGAAGGTAACCCGGATTCCTTTCCAACCCGATCCGGTGGATGAGCTCATTCGTATTATCGAACAGCATCGGGAGCCGAAGAAGGTCAATCTGAAAGCGGCACCCATTATTGTGGCCGGGGGATACGGAATGGGTTCCAGGGAAAATTTCCAGATATTGTACGAACTGGCACGCGTCTTGGGTGGTGAGGTAGCCGGTTCGCGTGCAGCGGTGGATGCCGGATTCATCACGCCAGACCGACAGGTGGGGCAAACCGGCGTCACAGTACGGCCCAAGCTGTACATTGCAGTGGGCATTTCCGGCGCGATCCAACACCGGGCGGGAATGCAGGAGTCCCAGAAAATTATCGCCATCAACACCGACCCCGAAGCACCCATCTTCGAAATCTGCCATTATGGTATTGTTGGCGATGCCATGGAAGTCATCCCGTTGTTCATTGAAACGTTCAAACACAAACTAAGATAGAGGGAAACATGCCAAACTTCTTTACAGATAATCCCGATTTGCTTTTTCAATTCAACCACTTGAACTTTAAGGAAGTTGTGGATATTGCCGAGCAGGATTACCGGGATGGGGAGAAATATCCCGAAGCTCCGGTAAATTACGAAGATGCATTAGATAATTATCGAAAAGTACTGGAAATTGTGGGAGACATTGCCGGGAATTTTATTGCACCCCGTGCCGCGGAAGTGGATGAGGAAGGCGCTCAATTCCGCAACGGAAAAGTCTATTATGCTAAAGGCACCCAGGAAAACTTACACCGACTGGCGCAGGCGGAATTAATGGGAATGACCCTGCCCCGCGAATATGGGGGACTTAATTTTCCCCACACGATTTACATGATGGCAATTGAGATGATCTCCCGTGCTGATGCATCATTGATGAACCTGTTCGGACTTCAGGATATTGCCGAAACAATTAATAAATACGGTTCTCCCGAACAGAAACAGGAATTTTTACCCGGTTTTGCCAGCGGAAAATTCTCCGGCGCCATGGCGTTAACCGAACCGGACGCCGGTTCCGATCTTCAAGCCGTCAAATTACATGCTTACATGGACGATAAGGGACAATGGTATCTTAAAGGCGTGAAACGATTTATTACTAACGGAAACGGGGATGTCCTGCTGGTGCTGGCACGTTCCGAGCCCGGTACCAAAGATGGGCGGGGATTAAGCCTGTTCGTTTGTTATGGAGACGATACGGTAAAAGTACGACGCATTGAGAATAAATTAGGAATTCATGGTTCTCCCACCTGCGAACTTCAGTTTAACGATACGCCCGCTCAGTTAATCGGAAAACGGAAATTTGGTTTAATTAAATATGTGATGGATTTGATGAATGGTGCACGGCTGGGAGTATCCGCACAAGCGCTGGGAATTTCTCAGGCGGCTTACGAAGAAGCTTTGAATTATGCCCGCGCGCGCGAACAGTTTGGTCGTCCCATTATCCAATTGCCGGTGGTAGCCGATATGCTAATCGATATGCGGGTTACGCTGGAGAGTAATCGCTCCTTACTGTATGCGACCGCAAAATGGGTGGACTTGCGGGACAAGCTGGAGCTGAAAATTGATCGTCTTAAAAAAGAAGGGAAAGCCTATAACGATGAAAACCAGCGTTTCAAATTTGCCAGTAAAGTGGCTGCTTTGTTAACTCCGCTTACCAAATATGTTCTCACGGAATCGGCCAATAAAATTGCTTACGACGCACTGCAAATCCATGGCGGTACCGGTTATATGAAGGAATTTCCCGTAGAACGTTTGTATCGCGATGCCCGGATCACCAATATTTACGAAGGAACCTCTCAGTTGCAAATTGTAGCTGCCACGGGTGGTGTGGTTAATGATATTTTAAGCGACTATTTTGCTCAGAAAGGGGAACAGCAATACAAAGGACACCTGATGCCGCTGGCTAACATTTTGCGGGAAATCCGGGAAATCTTTCTGGAAAGCCTGAAGTTTGTGAAGGATAAAAACGATAGCGATTTCCTGGATGTGGCCGCCCGGGAACTGGTGGAACTGTATAGCTATCTGTATGTTGGATATTTATTGTTGGACGAAGCCGAACTGGATCCGCGAAAGATTTTTATTGCCAACCGTTACATCGTGAGTGCTCTTGGCAAAGCACGTATGAATGCCGAAGCCATCCGTAATGAGAAATTTTCGGACCTGCTCCACGCGGAGGAAATTTTGATTTAATACTGGTGAGGGATATAGGGGAATTAAGGGATATAAGGGAAATAGGGGAAGTAAGGATATAGGGGATATGAAGAATGGGGGACTGGACTTTTGTGAGAGTCTGGTGATTTATTTCGGGAAAGTCGAAAGTTGTAAAATTAAATAAGGAGAAATTTCATGACTGAACATACATCGGGTAAAAAATATGCACTGATTCTGGGGGCTTCCAGTGGGTTTGGTGCGGCAACCGCCATCCGTTTGGCGCGGGATGGGTACCACATTTTTGGTGTCCATCTGGATCGGAAAGCCACCATGTACATGGTGGAAGAAGTGATTCAGGAGATTCGTCATCATGGCGATGAACCACAGTTTTTTAACATTAATGCTGCGGACGAGAAAAAGCGCAAAATGGTGGTGGAGGAAGTGCGCAAATCGGTACCGGAAGGGGAGTACATCAAGGTGTTCCTCCACAGCCTGGCATTTGGCACGCTTAAACATTTCATTTCCGATGAAAAAGAGCTTGCCATTACCCGCTCAAATATGGAGATGACTCTGGACGTTATGGCTCACTCCCTGGTTTACTGGGTGCAGGAACTGTACTGGGCTAATCTCCTTGGTCACGGTTCCCGCATTTTCGGGATGACCAGTTACGGAAGCACCCATGTGGTTCCCTATTACGGAGCGGTATCCGCGGCAAAAGCAGCGCTGGAGTCACATATTCGCCAGCTGGCGATGGAACTGGCACCGTTAGGAGTTACTGCCAACGCGATTCGTGCGGGAGTGACCAATACACCGGCATTGCAAAAAATACCCGGACACGAAAAGATGGTGCATGCTGCCGTGGAACGAAATCCGGGTCGCCGCTTAACCACTCCCGAAGATGTTGCCAATGCCATAGCCGCCCTCTCCACGGAAGATTGCCAGTGGATTAACGGAAATGTCATCGGTGTGGATAATGGGGAATCGGTGGTGGATTACATTAAATAAACAGACGATATTCAGCAGAGAACGGGATGGCAAAACCACATAAAGATAGACTGGATATCAAACCACCGCGGGAGAAAAAACCACGTGTTCTGATTGATCTGGATGGCGTGGTGCGGGATTTTGTGGGGAGTTTGATCCGAGTGTACAAAAAAGTGTACCCGGAACATGATATTCTGCCCGTACAATCCCGCGAACTGGAAAAATATTTTCCCATTGGCGAAAAAGTTTACCAGTTTATGGCTCCCGGTTACATCGAAGATATTATGGAAGGTGCAGAACCGTATCCAGGAGCAGTGGAAGCTCTGAATCGCTGGGAAAACGATTTCGAAATTGTAGTGGTCACCGCACAACCGGCCATTACCCGGGCATCCACTTATCTGTGGATAGGGAAACATCGAATTCCCACCAACGAAGTGCATATTAGCTACTACAAGTACGAAATTGACGGGATTGCTTTGTTAGACGATTTTGTGGACAACCTGGAAGAATTTGCTGCCACGGGCAGGCTGGCAGTCTGTCTGGATCAGCCCTGGAATCAGCGCTGGAAGGGACCACGAGTGAAATCGGTGGATGAGTTCTTCCGTCTGGTATTGGAACATTTGTACGGGGATCAACGTGACAGGGAGCGGGTGGGTGACCTGGCATAAAATTAAAATCACCCGGTTGGATTTAAAGAAAATTTTTTCTAACTTTATCAAAGTGAAACGGACAAGGACAAGATACAGGAGGCAGTATGGGTAAACAGTATAACCCCAGAGAAAAGCGTCGCCGTCGGAAACGCTATATTAAACGCCAGCGCAAAATGAAACGTGCCGAGCTGGCTAAAAAAACGCAGTAATCTGCCGTTTGCACAATCCCGATTCTCCCGCTTCTGAGATAACACCGTCTGTGGTTTCCCGGAGAAATCGGGATTTTTGCTTTTTAAATGAAAAAAATAACCGGACAGGCCGTCCAGAATTCGCCCTTGTTGATTTTGAACCTGTAAACGTTCTGTTCATACTGTCCGTGAATTTTAAACGAAGAGGCAGGTTGTGAAAAATGCCCGTCTGGGAAAAATAGGAGGGTGGGCAAGCATCGGGATGAATCTGTTCCTCTTTTTATTAAAAGGGGGACTGGGAATTCTCTCCGGCTCCATTGCTCTGATTGCCGATGCCTTCCATTCCCTGAGCGATCTGGTGACCAGCCTGGTGGTCCTCATCTCATTTCATATCAGCGAAAAACCATCCGACTCCGAACACCCATTTGGGCACGAACGAGCGGAATTCATCTCCGCGGTGATTATGTCCACTTTACTGGGAGTTACCGCTGTGGAGCTGGGACGCAGCAGCATTGCCCGGATTTTACATCCGGAACCGTTCCAGGCCTCCTGGTGGATCATTGGAGTGCTGGCAATTACTGTGTTGTTAAAAGAGGCTCTGGCGATGTTTTCCCAGCATCTTTCCCGTAAGATTCATTCCGTTACTCTTCAGGCCGATGCCTGGCACCATCACATGGATGCCATTTCGACGGTACTGGTAATTCTCTCCTTTTTGCTTGTGCACTTCCGCTTCCCCAATCTAGACGGGATTGTGGGATTGCTCATTGCCGTCATCATCTTTTACACGGCAATCGAACTGGCTCGAGCTCCCATCAACGAATTGCTGGGTTCTGCTCCGGATCCCGAATTGCTGAAACAGATTGAATCCATCGCACTCTCATTCCCGCAGGTTCATGGCGTACACGACATTATCGTCCATCGATATGGTGATACGATGATCATATCTCTGGACATCGAAGTGGACGAAACCATGAGTCTGGTGGAAGCCCATGAAGTGGCGGAGCAAGTTCAGCAAAAATTACGGGGAGCGCTGAATGCGTACATTACCGTGCATTACGATCCGGTTCGTCGGAACGTGCGCTATCGGGAAGTGGAGGCAAAAATACGACAATTTTGCCATCGGGAGTCATCCTGCCAATCGTTCCATGATTTGCATATTATCGGAGAAGGAGAGAACTGGTCATTATCCTTCGATCTGGTTATTCGCACCGGCCTGGGAAGCGAATCGGTGGACCAGGTGGTGGAAAAATGTCGGGAATTTCTGAAACATTCCTTCCCGGGTTTGCAGGAAGTGGAGATTCATCCGGAGCCTTCTTTTACCATTACTCCTGGTGGGAATCGTACCTCCATTTCATAAAAAAATGAGTTTTATCTTCACTCTTCTTCAAAGTCTGCTTAAATTATTAGTGTCATTGGGCTCGATAAGAAACGGGCAGGGCTGTCGCGATTGTTCTCCGCCGGAGAATGTAGGGGGAGAAAAGCTGGAGTTGGAGGAATGTCCGGGTGGACAGCAGTCCTGCCCAAAATTTATTTGTTTCGTGTGACCTCTATCAAAAAATTCGTTTTAAAAATATTCAAATCTTGAAAAATATCCCGGCTCGTTGTATAATTCGAGAGAATATAATTCGAGGCCGTTATGGTAAAATCAATTCTTCTAACCGTGGATGGTTCGGCTTACACTGAACCGGTTCTCCAGTACGGAATTTCCTTCTCCCGGAAATTCGACGCCCATCTGAAGGTGCTCACCATAATTGATGTGCGCATTTTTGAATGGGCGGTGGCTATCGGTGTGGAAGGCTTTGCTCCCATCATTCCTTCGCCCACTTACCAGGAAGAATCTCAGAAATTGCTGGATGAGAAGGCTGAGCAGGTGCTCAAACGCGCCGGTGAAATTCTAAAAAAGGAAAATGTTCCGTATTCCCTGGAGAAAGAAAACGGAAATCCCGTGGACGTGATTTGCGAAAAAGCCAGACTGGTGGATCTGGTCATTATGGGTGCCCATGGGGAGTTTGCCCGCTGGGGGGAGAAGATGTTGGGTGCAACCGTGGAAACAGTGGCACGATTGATTATTAAACCGATTCTGATTGTCCCCCGTTCGTATCGGGAAATTCGTCGCATATTGCTGGCGTATGATGGTAGCGAAAACTCCAGCAAAGCACTCACCATGGCCGCATTTCTGGCTTCCTCTTTTCAGGTGCCGCTTACTGTGCTGAATGTTAACGATTCCCGGGAAGAAGGGGAACAGATTGTAAAGGAAACCCGGGAATATCTTCAGGCATATCGCATACCGGAAGTGGAGGAAAAAGTGGTGGCGGGAGATGCACCGCAGAAAATCGTGGAGGTGTCCGACTTCATTCAGGCGGATATGATTATCATGGGCTCATTTGGACATTCCCGAATTCGCGAAGCCATTCTGGGCTCCACCACCGTTCAGGTGATGCGGAAAGTGCAAATTCCTTTGCTGATGGTTCGCTGACCATTCTGAACCATATTTTCAATCAAAGTAGAACCACCAGCGGTGAGATCATTTTACATTCAAAACAATTGAGCATAACTCCGAATATCCATCTGGAAAGATGGTATTCGGGATTGATTTTTCTGTATTGATGAAATCTGAGTCCTAAACGATCAATTCATGTAAATGGAGGTCATTATGGGGAATTTTGTCACCACACTCAACCGGCACATTATTGAACAGGAACGCAAGCATCCCAAAGCGACCGGTGCGTTTACGGCTCTCTTGACGGATATTGCCACCGCTGCCAAAATTATATCCTACCATGTGAACAAAGCGGGTTTGATGGACATATTGGGTGGAGCCGGTGGAACGAACGTGTTTGGTGAGCACCAACAAAAACTGGATGTGTTTGCCAACGAGGTGATGGTCCGGGCACTGGTTCACGGCGGAAAATTATGTGCACTGGCTTCGGAAGAATCGGAAGATATTATTGAGATTCCCAAAGATTATCCGGTGGGAAAATACGTGTGCTGCTTCGATCCGTTAGACGGTTCCTCCAACATTGATGCTAATGTGAGTATTGGTACCATCTTTAGTATTTTACGACGGGTAACTCCCGATGGTAAGCCAGGAACGGTGGAAGATGTTCTTCAGCCCGGTTATAAGCAGGTCTGTGCCGGTTACGTGATTTATGGCTCCAGCACCATGATGGTTTATACCACCGGAAATGGTGTGTACGGATTTACTCTGGATCCCAGTTACGGAGAGTTTGTGCTTTCTCATCCTGACATTAAAATTCCCAAGAAAGGAAAAATTTACAGTATTAACGAGAGTTATTTTGACTACTGGGACGAAGGGGTGAAGAACTACGTACGCTGGGCGAAAAAAGCGGTTCCGGAAGATGGGCGTCCGTTGAACTCCCGTTATATCGGTTCCCTGGTAGCGGATTTTCACCGAAATCTTTTGTACGGTGGTATTTTTCTGTATCCGGGGGATAACAAATCACCCAGCCGTAAGCACGGGAAACTGCGTTTGTTATACGAAGCCAATCCCATGGCCTTTATTGTGGAACAGGCTGGCGGACGCGCCTCCGACGGATACCAGCGCATCCTGGATATTCAACCAACCGACATCCATCAGCGCACTCCTCTGGTAATTGGCAGCGAGGAGGACGTTAAAATTGCCGAGGATTTTATTCAAGGGAAGCGAACGGAATAACACGTTGCAAGAAACTCCTGTTCTGAACGAACAGGAGTTTTTTGGTTAGGCAAAAGCAGGCTTAAATTCTTTTTGTACTTGATTTAGAAGGGCTTCCTTCATATATATTGGGCGGGATGTGAACAATAGATTAAGGAGAAAAGATGGCTGAGAAAAAACAGATTGCGTTCGTCTCGGAAAGGAACGTATGCCGCAGTCTCATTGCTCAAGCGTGTGCCCAAACATACACAAAGGACGCCATGAACATCCACAGTTTCGGATTTAAACCGGATCGCATCCATTACCTGGTAAAACAGGTTCTGGATGAAAAAGGACATAATACCACCTTTTTGTTCTCCAAGGCTTACGAGGTTGTTGAACGTCAGAAATTTGATTTGATTGTGTTAATGAATTCGGATATAAAAGAGAATCTACCGGATATTCCTTATTCCTATGAACTGATCGAGTGGAATTTTGAAGATCCCACTCTCCGGCAGATTCCGGAAGAAGATATGAAAAAGGACATTGAAAAGCTGTATCAAGCCATCGATAAGGAAGTTCGGAAATTGATGGACTCGTTTCAGAGTTAATGATGTTTAATTCGCACGAGAACTCATCCGCAATTTGTTTTCCAGTTGATCCAGATAATGCTCCCGTTGCTGCAACTGGCGCAATTTTAAATAAAGAGGAGTGCGGTTCCTGCGATGAAATTTAATTTTATCATCGCCGCCCATTTGAGCGATAACTTTCAGCATCTCATGGTAGTTCTTCTCGTATTCCTTGCGAATGTCGTGTAGATGCATGATCACCTCCTTTATATTTGCGTTGTATTTAAAATAGTCGTCGAAACTGATTTAAAATTGATTAAAATTACATTTAGGAAAAAATTAATCGTGATTGTGCGAAAAACTGTTAAAAACTGCATTAAATACTATTTAACCTTCAATTCCTATAACTGTCAACACGGTGAAGGTCTATATTCATATAAAACAATATGATAAATAGCAATTACATCCTGGTTATCGAAGACGATTTTGATCTGCTCTGGCTGATAAAAAAAATCCTGATGATGAATGGCTTTCAGGTTTTGACCGCCATCACAGGGGAGAAGGCTCTGGAGGAATTTTCACGAAATATCTTTCATATACAGGCAGTGATTCTGGACCTTTCTTTACCGGATATGGACGGGGAGTATTTGTGCCGTGAATTCCGAAAAGTTTCCCGGGAAATTCCCATTATTGTCACCACGGGTTTCGAGGAACAGAAAAAGCGAGACGCGCTGGAGAATATGGGAATTAGTGGCTATCTGGTTAAACCGTTTGACATCATGCAATTGGTGAAACTCCTTTCCCGCATCCTCTAATCCTGTTTGACTTTGATTTTTCCCAGATATTTTGTAATTTATACGGTCATCTTCATGCATAAACATAAGGGGGACAGGTTATGGGGGATTTACTGCAAGAATTGGTGGGCATTGAAAAAGCGTGTGCTGAGGCATTTAATCGCCGGGATGTCACCGCTATTTTAGCTCATTTTGATGAGCAGATAACCGGATTTTCTTCCACCCGGCATCAGCGCTTCCACGGACTGGATGAGTTACGCCAGACGTTTGAATACTATTTGAGCGAAGCGGAGCAGGTGAGCTACGAATTCAGTGAACCGGAAGTTGTGAGTCTGGACGGGATTGCGATTCTAAGCTTTTACTGGAAAGTAACGTTGAAGAGTGGAGAGAAAGTGACTGAGATTACCGGTCGGGGAAGCCATGTGTTTCGGAAAACAGATGATGGCTGGAAAATTGTTCACGAGCATTTTTCCCGTGCCCATTGAAAAGAATTTTAAGCCAGTGAATTTGCCGAACTGAAATTTGTGGAAAATCAATCGCAGTACCAGAAAATACTTATTGTTCAAACAGCCTTTATCGGTGATGTTGTTCTGACACTACCGCTGGTTCAGGAAGCTGCCCGGTTTTTCCCAAAAAGCGAACTTCATTTTCTGGGAATTCCTGCCTCCCGGAATATTCTGGAAACCGTTCCGGAAATCAAGCGTTTGTGGATTCTGGACAAACATCATCGACAAAAAGGGATAATTCCGTTTCTGCAATTTGTTCAACGAATTCGGCAGGAACGATTCGATCTGGCACTGGTACCCCACCGCTCATTCCGTAGTGCTTTTCTGGTCTGGAGGGGGAATATTCCGTTTCGAATTGGATTCGATACCAGCAGTGGAAGATTCCTGTTTACCAGTCGGGTACGGTATCAGCAGCATATTCACGAGATCGAGCGAAATTTAACTCTTCTGGAACCTTTTGGATATCGCCGGGAGAGAAAGGTCTTTCCGAAAATTCATCCCACCCGGGAAGACCGGGAGGTAGTGAGCCGGTGGTTACAAGGGCAGGGGATTCGAGAAACGGATCGACTGGTGGTATTGGCTCCCGGTTCCATCTGGCCTACCAAACGCTGGCCAGCTGCTTACTGGGGGAAATTGATTTTTCACCTTTACCATCAGGGGTGGGTGCCGATAATAATCGGAACGCGTGATGACCGATTTTTATTGCCTGAGATTCAACAGAACAGTCAACGAAGCGATATTCTGGAGTGCATGGGACAATTGACCTTGCGACAATCTGCCGAACTCATCTCCCGGGCCTGTCTGGTTATTAGTAACGACAGCGCGCCCACTCATTTGGGAGTTGCCATGCGAGTGCCCGTGCTCACCATTTTTGGCCCCACCGTTCCTTCGTTTGGATTTTATCCCTACGGGGAGAGCGATCGGGTTGCAGAAATTTCCGATTTATCCTGTCGTCCCTGCGGAATCCATGGTGGTAAGAAGTGTCCGGAAAAGCATTTCCGGTGTATGCGAGATCTTAAACCAGATCAGGTGTTTCACATAGCTCAAGAGATGCTCTATGAACATTGTTCCGGTAAATCCCTTTCAACCTGAGAAGGAAATAGTCCAAAAGGCCGGGGAACTTATCCGTTCCGGGGAAGTTGTTTGTCATCCTACCGAAACCGTTTACGGACTTGCCTGCGATTATCTTAACGAGAAAGCGCTGGAGAAGGTTTTTCGGCTCAAGCAGCGTTCCTCCCAGCAGCCGTTTTCCATTCTGGTTTCCTCCGTTCAGGCCATGCTGGAAATTGCCGGAATTACCGAAAACTGGGTGCAGGAGTTTCTGAGAGCAATCTTCCCCGATGCAATTACCGTATTACTTCCCAGAAGAAAATCTTTGTCTGTAGCATACTGGAACCAGTTTGAGTATCTGGGATTTCGGTTCCCCAATCACCCCCTCTCCATTCAAATTGTTCAGGAATCGGGGTGTCCGATCATTACCACCAGTGCCAATTTAACCGGGCAGCGTCCGCCCGAACGGGTGCGCGATATTCCGGAAGAGATTCTGCAGGGAGTCGCGATGACTCTGGATGGCGGAGAGACCATCTACAAAACACCATCTACCATTATCCAGATTGATGTGGCACGAAGAGCGCTAAAATCTGTTCGAGCAGGGGCAATTCCCTGGAAAATTATTCAAAATCGGTTTGAAGAGCTAATATAGTATCGTAAATTTGGTTTACGCACAAACAAATGGAGAGCCATGTTTAAAGTTCTTTTTGTCTGTACAGCAAATGTTTGTCGAAGTCCATTAGCGGAAGCCATTTTTAATAGAAAGGTGTTGGAAGAGGGGCTGGAAGAAAGCATCTGGAGCAGTTCCACGGGAACCTGGGCTTCCGAAGGGGTACCGGCCTCTTCGTTAACCAAAATAGTGGCTGCGGAAAATGGGCTTAATCTGGAAACCCATCGTTCCACCGCTATTACCCTGGATATGATCAAAAATACCGATTTAATTTTGTGCATGACTCCTGTCCACAAAAAAGACCTGTTACAAATTTTCCCTCATTTCCAAAACAAAATTTTTACTTTACGGGAATTCGGTCGTGAAAAGCCCCCGGCAAAGCAGGCCATCGACGATCCCATTGGCATGAATCTGAACTTCTATCGCCGTATTTTCCGGGAAATTTCGCAGGAAATTGATCGCATCTGGGATAAAGTGGTCCAACTGAGCCAGCAAAAAGAAGCCAGGGAAACGCTTCAGGATTAACCGGTTGAACCGTTCTCATCCGGTAAAAATACCCAAAAAATATGCGTTTTCATTGTTATTAATCTCTTACTGATTGGACCAGATATTTTGGGGACGGGTAAAATGCGAGTTCTCCAGGGAATAGCAAAGTTGGTTCTGGGAATTTTCCTTCTGGCCGGAATCCGGGGAATGCTGGGGAACTTTCCTGTTTATTTACCGACTCGTTATTTACTCACTCCACCGATGAAAGCATTTCTGACAGGGGGATTTCTGTTTATTCTGATGGAATTTATCTATTTCTCCCGCAAAGGCAGATTCTGGGCGACTCTCTCCCACGAGTTAAGCCATGCCGTGTTTGCCCTGCTTTTTCTTCGACCGGTTCATCGCCTGAGTGCCACACGCAAACGAGGTGGTTTGGTGGAAATTGAAGGGGGAAACTTCGTGATTGCGCTGGCACCTTATGCTTTTCCGCTTAATTCCCTGTTGCTTTTAATCCTTTCATCGCTGATTCAAAGTAACTACCAGCTGATCCTGTCCGGTGCAGTAGGATTTACCTATTTCTTTCATCTCACCAGTTTAATCAAAGAAGCTTATCCGTCTCAACCGGATTTACTCCTCTCCGGACGGGTGTTCTCTTACGTGTATATCGTTTTCTTTAACCTTCTGTTTCTGATGGTCATTGTTCTGGGAATTAACGGACAATGGCAACAGCTTTCCGCTTTTCTGAGAGATTCCACCCAAACTATCTGGCAGGATATTTCTTATACCGGGCATTTTCTATTAAAGAAGACGTAATGTCCATTAAAGTTTCTAACCCATCGGGTTAATCAACAAAATAAGCCGGTTAAACGATGTTTATGGAAAGCGGTTTTTCATTCATTACATTCCATGGGATTCGCTTGGCAGAATTTATTCAGACCCCCATAAATGCAGAATTCACGAATTCCCCTGGCGCGGTACATTCCCCGTCTTGCAAATCCTGTGAAATGCATGTAACTTTTTCCTTATAAGAACGTATCAATTGCCCGTGTACGGATTGGTGAAATGGAGAAATACATGAGATTCTATCTGATTTTGAGTTTGCTTGTTGTCATTGTTCTGGGATTGAGTTGCGGCTCCCGAAGCACATCACAAAATTCCCCATCCAGACAAAACATTTCTCACCAAAAATCAAAACCCGGGCGACCACGTACACAGGAAGGAATTCCCGTGGAAGTAACGCCGGTTGTCCGTGGTGATATTTCCAGCTATTTGTTGTACAACGCAACGCTGGAAACGGAAGAAATGGTGGATATCTATTCGCGCATTTCTGGATTGGTGGAAAAGCTGTTTGTAGAGGAAGGGGATTGGGTAAAAAAAGATGAGCCCCTGCTGCAACTGGAGCAGGACGAGTACCTGATTGCCGAACAAAAAGCGCGCTATTCCTACGAAAAACAGCGCGCCGAGTTTTTACGGTTTAAAGCGCTTAAAGAGAAAAACATGATTAGCGAAGACGAATTTGAAGATGCGCGGTTAAATCTGCAGCAGGCAGAACTCCAGTGGAAACAGGCCAAACTAAATCTGGATTACACCATTGTGCGTTCGCCCATTAAAGGAGTGGTGGGAGAACGAATGGTTCGCCTGGGTGACCGAATTCAACCGACCACCCGACTTTTCACCATTGCGGATTTATCTGACAAAGTGGTGAAGGTGTATGTCCCCCAGGATGAAATGCTAAAAATCTACAAGGGACAGAAGGCGATCATCACTACAGACGTACTTCCTGAGCAGAGCTTCGAAGGTTGGGTAAAACGAATCAGTCCCATTGTCGATGCGACCAGCGGAACGTTTAAAATTACTGTGGGAGTAAAAGACCCCGGAAATAAGTTGCGTCCGGGCATGTTCCTCTCCGTTCGATTGATTGTGGATGCCCATCAACATGTTCCGCTTATTCCCAAGGCGGCGCTGATTTACGAGAACGAGCGTTCTTACTATTTTGTGGTGGAAGGGGATTCGGTGCGTCGGGTAGCATTGAAAAAGGGATTCGAAGACTCCCATAAAGTGGAAGTGCTCAATCCGGTGGACGATTCCACACTGGTGGTCATCGTCGGACAGGAAGGGTTGCGGAACGGAAACCGAATTCGCATTGTGGGCTACAAATATTTCCCCTGGCAGGGAATATCTCCGGAACACCAGCAGCAGGTGCGAAAATCCCGACCACCCCGGAAGATGAAAAAACGACCACCCGTGCGGGGATAGAACCCTGAAAATCAATGAATATCCGATGAAGTAGTTGGTATTCCGGTTAACTCTCGATGTGCGGAATTTTCCAAAGGAGTCCTGCCGGTAATCGGAAGCATTCCACAAAAATATTTTCCGCAAATTGCGGGGAATTTCTATTCGGTTCATCAGTGACGAACTCAAGGAACAGTTTTTATGGAACGACATTCGACCGATACTTCCACCATGTTTCAGGTGGTGATTCAACGACCGGTGGCAATTACGATGATTGTCATTGGCATCATGGTATTTGGATTGCTTTCTTACAAACAGCTTTCCCTGAACTTGATGCCGGATATTACCTATCCCTCTCTCACCGTTCGGACGGAATACCCCGGCACAGCGCCAGAAGAGGTGGAAACCACCATCTCGCGTCCCATCGAAGAAGAATTGGGTGTGGTGACCAATCTGGTAAACATCCGTTCGGTATCCAAAGCCGGTCAGTCCGACGTGATTCTGGAATTCAATTGGGATACGGACATGGACCAGGCCATCAGCGAGGTGCGGGAAAAGCTGGACCTGCTCTATCTGCCCCAGGAAGCCAAAAAACCGATTATTTTGCGCTACGATCCTTCGCTGGATCCCATCATTCGTCTGGGTTTAACCGGAGGACCGGACCTGTTTTACACCCGTTATGTGGCAGAGGAACAGATTAAGCGGGCACTGGAAACGGTTGATGGTGTGGCGGCAGTCAAAGTGAAAGGTGGACTGGAGGAAGAAATCCGTGTGGAGCTGGACGAGAAGAAAATCTCTCTGATGGGAATCGACATTCAGCAAATTCGGGATAAGCTGGCCAGAGAAAATATTAATCTGGCCGGGGGGAATCTGAAAGAGGGACAGACCGAATACATTGTGCGCACGCTGAATGAATTCCGCACTGTGGAGGAAATCGGCGATTTAATCCTGACTTTCGACAACGGCCGACATCTTCGCCTGAAAGACCTGGGACGTGTATACCGCACAAACAAAGAACGACAGGTTATCACCCGGTTAAACGGTCGGGAAAGCGTAGAGCTGGAGGTGTACAAGGAAGGGGATGCCAACATTGTGGAAGTGGCTCGTCGGGTGCGGGAAAAAGTGTTTGGTACCCCGGAACAGCAGGCATTTGTTAAAAAATTGAAACAGGAAAAACGAGCCGGTACCGGCGGGAAGAAACCGGGTAAACTCACACCGGCAGATCGTCGTCGGGCATTTTTGCGCCAGATGATGATGAAGCGAATGACCAGCTTTCTGAGCTACAACCTCCCTGCAGGGATGAAGCTGGAGTTACTCACCGATCAATCTGTGTTTATCCGAAATTCCATTAATGAAGTTAAAAATACCGCAGTGATGGGCGGCATTCTGGCCATTATTGTGCTATTCTTTTTTCTGAACAATCTGAAAACCACCCTGATTGTGGGGCTTTCCATTCCCATATCTATTATTGCTACTTTTGCTCCCATGCGTATGTTCGATGTTTCACTCAACATTATGTCTCTGGGCGGTCTGGCGCTGGGCATTGGAATGTTGGTGGACAATTCGATTGTGGTAACCGAGAGCATTTTTCGCTGCCAGGAAGAAGGCGATTCGTTACTGCAAGCGGTGGTGCGTGGAGTTCGGGAAGTGGGAGCAGCGGTTACCGCTTCCACTTTAACCACCATCGCGGTGTTTTTCCCCATGGTGTTTGTAAAGGGGGTGGCCGGGCAAATTTTTGGAGACATGGCGCTTACCGTGGTGTTCTCCCTGCTGGCTTCGCTGGTGGTGGCACTGTTCTTTATCCCCATGCTGGCATCACGGCAGATGAGAAGCGTCCGCTTCGCCGAAAGCTCCCAATCCCCCTGGCAGCATTTGCGCTACTTCGGTAGTGTCTCTCAGCTCCGCCAAAGCCTTACCACTTTGCATTCTCGAATCCGGAAGCAAAAGCAGCAGGGAAATTATTTCCTGCTTTTCGTTTTCCCGCTTTTATTGATTTACTATCTGCTCCGTTTTCTGTTTATGTTGGTGATGAATTTGCTGGGCAAGTTGCTCACGTTATTTTTATTATTGATTGGTGTGATGGTAAAAGGTGTCGTGGTCGGGGCACAATTTCTATTCAGGCGACCGGTGGAATTTCTGCTCACTCAGTTCAATCGAGGATTTAACCGGTTGTACCGGGCGTATCCCATCTGGTTAAACCGGGCGTTGAACCATCGCGGAGCAGTCATCGCATCAGTCGTGATTCCCTTGCTGGTGGTAATCCTGTTGATTTTGCCGAACCTGGGACGGGAGCTCATTCCCGAAGTCCATCAGGGAGAATTTTATGTGGATATTGTTCTTCCGGTGGGGACGCCGGTGGAAACCACCGCGGAGACTGTTCGTCCCATCGAGGAGCAGATTCTGGAATCGCCCCGGGTAGCACGGGTTGCCACTGTAGCCGGTGCGGATTTAACCCGGGTAACCGATTGGGAAGCTGGTGAGCATACTGCCCGGTTAACCGTCGCTTTGCGTCCCACCTCTCATATCCAACAAAACGAGGAGCAGGCCATCGCTTTTGTACGCGACCGGCTGCGAAATTTCGGTGGGCTGGAATACAACATTTCCCGACCCGTGTTATTCAGTTTTAAAACGCCACTGGAGGTTCAAATTAAAGGTTACAATCTGAATGAACTGGTGGCTATTTCCCGGAAAGCAGTGCGGGAAATAGCCCGGATTCCCGGTGTTTACGATGTGAAATCCACCCTTCAAGCAGGGAACCCGGAAGTGCGCATTGTGTACGACCGGGCAAAACTGGCATTTTACGGTCTGAACATCCTGGACGTGGCGAACATTGTGCGTAACAAAGTACTGGGAGAGGTTGCAACCCGATTCAAAGAAGAAGACCGCCGCATCGATATTCGGGTACGTTTGAAAGAAACCGATAAAGCCTCACTGGAGAAGCTTCGTCGCCTCAATATTAATCCGGGTGGCGAAATCCCCATTCCGCTGGAAAGTGTGGCAGACTTGACCATTCAGGAAGGCCCCAGCGAAATCCGACGTATCAATCAACAACGTGCTGCAGTGATTATGGCAAACGTTAGCGGTCGCGATTTGATGAGTGTAAGCAGTGACGTGATGCAGGTGATGCAATCGCTGGATATGCCTGCTGACTTTCATTTCGATCTGGCCGGGCAAAACCAGGAAATGGAAGTTTCTCTGGCCAGTTTGCGCCTGGCTTTGCTGCTGGCTATTTTCATGGTGTACATTGTTATGGCCTCCCAGTTCGAGTCGTTTTTGCATCCCTTTGTTATTTTAATCACTGTACCGCTGGCATTTATCGGAGTCCTGGTGGTATTGTATGCACTCAAGATTCCCCTGAACATCATGGTTTTTCTGGGAATGATTGTACTGGCGGGAATTGTGGTGAACAATGCCATTGTGCTGGTGGATTACATCAATCAATTGCGCCGTCGCGGGCTTACCAGGCGGCAGGCGATTATTCAGGGCGGGCAGGCTCGCTTGCGACCCATTCTGATGACCAGCTTAACCACCATTCTGGGACTTCTGCCCATGGCGCTGGGATTGGGCGAAGGAGCGGAAATTCGCACTCCCATGGCTATCACGGTCATTGCCGGATTGTTGAGTGCCACATTGCTCACACTCATTATCATCCCGGTGGTGTATGATCTATTCGAACACGGGAAATAACTCAGATTACCAGAGTACGGAGATGAACACAGAACAAAACAGCCCAAAATCTTCCCTGCTACCACGGCTTGCTGTTCAAAGGCCGGTGACCACACTGGTTACCTTTCTGGCCATTCTGGTGGTGGGATTTGTGGCATTTCAGCAAATTCCCATTGAGCTGTTACCAACCGGCTTCCAGCCACCGTATCTGGGTGTGTGGATTCCTTATCGGAATGCCAATCCCCGCGAGGTGGAAGAACAGATTGCCCGTCCTGTGGAGGAACAGGTACGCACCATTGGTGGCATTCGCAAGGTAGAAACTTACAGCGGCTCCGACGGGTGTTGGGTATGGCTGGAATTTGTTCAGGGAACGGACATGAGACTGGCTTACGATCAGCTTCGCGATCGAATGGAACGTGTTCGCGCGGAATTACCCGAAGACCTGGAGCGATATTTTCTGCGCCGATTCGGACGCAATGACCAGCCGGTGATTTTTCTGGCACTAACCCTTCCCGAACATGTGGAGGATCCTTATTATCTGGTGGAACAGTTTGTGAAGCGTCCCATTGAGCGCATTGATGGGGTAGCCAACATCGATGTGTGGGGAATTTACCAGAAGAGCATTCAGATACTGATCGATCAGGACAGGGTAAAAGCCTACCACATCAATCTTTACCAGGTGGTGAACCGGTTACGAAAGGACAATTTTACCCTGTCCTCCGGCTGGGTCTCCGAAGCAGGAAAGAAATATCTCATTCGCTCACTGGGGAAATTCCACAACCTGGAGGAAATCCGCAACATTCCACTGAACCGCAAAGGCGTGCGTTTGAAGGATGTGGCAGAAGTAGTATATGATGTGCCGGAACGCACCTGGTATCAGCGTATCAACGGGAAGCCAGCTTTGAAAATGGAAATTTACAAAGAATCGCTGGCCAATACTGTGGCACTTTCGCGTAAACTGAATCAGGTGTTGAACACGGAGATTAGCCGATCGCCCGCGCTGAAAGGTGCGGAAATTAAAATCTTATTCGACCAGGGAGAACTGATTGAAGATTCCATCAAAAATTTAATGGACACCGCTTTGTGGGGCGGACTGTTTGCTCTGCTGGTACTGTACTTTTTCCTGCGGCAAATTCGGGTTACCCTCATCCTCACCATTGCTATTCCCCTGTCCGTGCTTATTTCCATGACGGTGATTTATTTCATGGGATGGACTCTGAATACCGTGACCATGATGGGATTGATGATTAGTGTGGGAATGGTTGTGGACAATGCCATTGTGGTGCTGGAAAATATTTATCGGAAGCGGTTCGAAGGCAGTCCACCGGTGGAAGCCTCCGTTTACGGAACCAGTGAGGTGGCACTGGCGGTAACCATGGCTACCCTGACGACCGCCATTGTGTTTCTGCCTATGATTTTAATAAAAGATCAGTATGGCTTCTTCAGTTTTTATCTGAAGCGAGTGGGGCTGCCGGTTATTTTCGCACTGCTGGCTTCTTTGTTTGTAGCGTTAGTGCTCATTCCACTTACTGCCACGCGATTTATTTCCCGCCAGCCAGCTGCGGAATTACGAATTATCGGAAAAGTGCGGGGGTGGTATCTGAACATCCTGAAACAGGTGCTCCGACACCGTCCGGACGCGGTGATTGGGGTGATGGCCATTGTGCTGTTCACATTTTTCTTTCTGATTCCCCGAACACCTAAATCGGATACCAATCCGGGAAACATCAGCGACTTTCGCTTGATTTTCGATTTGCCCAAAAATTACACTCTTGAGGAAGCCAATAGCTATTTTCAGGCGGTGGAAGATACTATTTTCGCCCATGCTCAGGAATACGATGTAAAAGCGGTGGATGTTCGATTCCGCAAAACACGGGGTAGAGTACGAGTATTTCTCAACCCGCCTCCCAAAGAGCAATGGTACCACGTCATTTATCGTTGGTTTCGGAAATGGGTAGATGGTAACAACCGGGAGAAAATGGACCGCAACGCTGTGTTGGCCGATTTGAAAAACCGATTGCCTCAGCGTGCGGGTATTTCCTACCGCACTTCCTGGCGGGGTAGTAGCGAAGGGGGAGAGGAAGGAACAATTTCTCTGTTACTTTACGGGGACGATACCGGCAAACTGGTGGAATTATCCGGCGAAGTGAAACGGCGCTTGCGGTTGTTACCCGGTGTGATTTCGGTAGAAACAGATCGAGAAACCGGTGGGGACGAAATTCAGGTGGTAATAAACCGCGAAGCCGCTCGCCGCAATGGTATTGAACCCAATCAGGTGGCGTTTACTTTGATGTATGCGGTCAGGGGAATGGTATTACCGCGATTTCTGGCCGGCGACCGGGAAATTGAAATGCGCATCCAATTGCGGGAAGAAGACCGCAGAAATTTGAATCAGCTGCAAAATATCACATTTATTAATCGGGAAGGGCGCCCCATCCCATTATCCGCAATTGCCCGTTTCCGCATCGATAAAGGGTTCGGACAGATTCCCCGGGAAAATGGGAAGACCTTTCTGGCAGTGAAGGCAAAGACCATGCGCAAGAACCTGATGCGGTTGTCCCGGGAAGTGGATCAGGTAATGAAAGATTTTAAAATGCCTTACGGTTACTCCTGGCAAAAAGGCAGCCGATTCCGTTTTATGCGCGAACAAAATACCAGCTTTCGGAATTCCATGTACGTTGCAGTGGTGTTTGTTTTTCTGTTGATGGGAATTTTGTTTGAGTCGTTCGTTTTGCCCCTGTCCGTACTGGTTTCTATTCCGCTTTCGTTGTTTGGGGCATACTTGATGCTCTATTTAACGAAAACGCCTCAGGACATCATGGCGGGTATCGGAATGATCATTCTGGTGGGAGTGGTGGTAAACAATGCCATTGTTCTCATCGATATGATTAACCGTCGCCGTCAGGAAGGGCTCTCGCGCATGCAAGCTATTTTAGATGCAGGTGCACATCGTTTCCGTCCTATTTTAATGACCAGTTTTACCACCATTGGGGGATTGCTACCCATGGCACTGGGTAACGCTTCGTTGATTGGAACACCTTATCAGCCCATGGGACTTACCTTAATCGGTGGATTGTTAACCAGCACTTTTCTAACCCTCCTGGCCGTACCACTGTTTTATACTCTTTTCGACGATTTACAGCAATTTTTCCGCCAACTGCTCACCTGGTTACAGCGCTCCAGAACCGTGCAGAGTGTTCCTCCGGAAGTTTAAAAAGGTTTTAGGGAATTTCAAACTTTCGTGTTGACAAAGGTGTATTCTTATATTAAATTTGCTGCCGCTGTGAACGAAAGTGTTCACAAAGTGAGCAAAGATGGGGCTGTAGCTCAGTTGGGAGAGCGCTTGAATGGCATTCAAGAGGTCAGGGGTTCGACTCCCCTCAGCTCCACGAAGATGGTGATGAAAGGTCCATGGAAATATCGATATTACTCATATTAGTAGCATTAACGTTTTGTTGTTTTCGTTTGATTCGCACCAATAAACGAGAAATACGGGAACGACAACTACTGATTTTGAATAAAATCCGACAGAAACACATTAACTCCATTTAACATAGCCGGCGCCGTACCCAAGTGGCTAAGGGAGAGGTCTGCAAAACCTCCATTCGGCGGTTCGAATCCGCCCGGCGCCTCTCAATGACCTTCCAGCAAAGAAACATTCGGGCAAAACAAGTTTTCGCCTTTTTTATTGTTTGTATCCGGAGATGAGCCTCTCATTCACTCGTGGCACCCGGAACCGCTCCCATGCACGAAAAAATTTACTTTGGTCTTGACAAAACCCATTTTTTTAACTATTTTTTGCCCGCAAAAAATGACTGCGGGATCGTCTAATGGTAGGACGCCAGGTTCTGGCCCTGGTAGTCGGGGTTCGAGTCCCTGTCCCGCAGCAACAAAAGGGCCGTTCGAAACGGCCTTTTTTTATTCCCGAAAATTGTTCTTGGCTTTGCCGATCCATCTGCCAGACCACCCAATAAGTATCCCGATCTTCCTTCCGGTTTTTTTACCCTTTCCTTTTTCCTTCACAGGCTTTCTTCCCCAAAAGCCGCAATCAACTCCGAACAATCCCTGCCAGTAATTTCTCCAGAGCAAATTGCGCCTTCTCCCATGCTTCTAACAATTCCGGCAATCGTTGGGTAATTTCCCGATGCTCCTTCTGAAACGCGATGATTTTCTCTTTGTCAGAATAATTCTCCGGTTTTGCCAGAAATGTTTCGATTTCCTGCTTCCGACTTTCCAGCCGGTCAATTTCCTGTTCCAGAGATTCGATCTCTTGAGTCAGTTCCCGTTTCCGTGCGCTGATTGCCTGCCGGGCTTCTGCCTCCCGCCGCTTTTGCTCTTTGCTTTTGCGTCCGGATGTTCGCGTGTGGTTCGACTCTATGGATCCGGGTGGGGGAGAGGCTGGTTCCGACGTTTCCTGCAAGCGACGCGAGAGGTAATCGGTGTAATTACCCTCGTATATTTTTACCCGTCCATCTTTGATTTCTGCTACCCGGTGTACTAATTTGTCCAGAAAATAGCGATCGTGGGAAATAAGCAACAGTGTTCCGTCGTACCCGGAGAGCGCTTCTTCCAGCGCCTGACGGGATTGGACATCCAGATGATTGGTTGGTTCATCCATAATTAAAAAATTAGCGGGGGAGACCAGAATTTTGGCCAGCGCCACACGGGCTTTTTCACCACCGGAAAGCACCCGGGTTGGTTTCAGCACATCATCCCCACGAATGTGAAACATCCCCAACACATCCCGAATCTGAGTGGTGTAAATGGGGGCAGCAGCGGATAACACTTCCTCATACGCGGAACGCTCCGGATGCAGGTTCTCCACCTGGTGCTGGGCGTAGTAACCTACTTTAACCCGTTCTCCTAACCGCAACGTTCCCTGTTGAGGGGTTAATTCACCGGTAATGAGGCGGGTCAGGGTGGTTTTCCCGGAACCGTTGGGTCCCACCAGTGCAATCCGATCGCCCCGGTATAGGTTGAGATTGACCTGTTGTAATACCCATTCCGTTTCATAGCGGAAAAACAGGTCTTTAATATGGAGCACTTCTTTGTAACTACGGGTATCCACACGGATGTGAAAGTGAATGGCTGGTGGCGGGGGTGGGGGAAGTTCCACCTTCTCCATCTTTTCCAGCTGCTTAATCCGGCTTTGTACCTGGGCGGCTTTGGTGGCTTTGTAGCGAAATCGCTGGATAAACCGTTCCTGCCGGGCAATTTCTTTTTGCTGTTGTTCCCACTGTTTGCGGAGACGATCGAGCCGAAGTGCTTTTTCCTGCTCATAATGGTGATAATTTCCGGGGAAAAAGCTGAGTTTCCCATGTTCCAGCTCAACTATTTCCTGAGCCAGTCGGTCGATGAAATATCGGTCGTGGGATACAAGCACCACACTGCCCGGAAAATTCCGGAGGTAGTCCTCCAGCCACTCCAGTGCCTGGATGTCCAGGTGATTGGTGGGTTCGTCTAACAGGAGCAAATCCGGTTTTTGCAACAGCAACCTGGCCAGATACACCCGCATCTGCCAGCCACCACTGAGCTCCTGGAGTGAACGATGAAAATCTCGTTCTGCAAATCCCAGACCGGTTAAAATTTTTCTGGCTTCCGCTTCCAGCCGGTAACCACCGGTAAGGTCGTATCGATTTTGGAGTTCGCCCAGCCTGTCTAATAACTTCCGGTCGCTGGCTCCGTCCCCGGATATCCGTTGCTGAAGATGGTAGATTTTCTGCTCCAGCTCCAGAATCTCCCGATTCCCCTGTAAAACCAGTTCCAGTACCACACCGGATTCCATTTCCATCTCTTCCTGGGGCAAATAGCCAATCTGGTAGCGGTTGGGTTTCAGGATTTCCCCCTCCTGAATGGGGAGAATTCCTGCCATGAGTTTCAGAAGAGTGGTTTTACCCGCACCGTTGGTCCCAATTAATGCTACCCGCGCGGATTGGGGAATATTCCAATCGATTTCATGCAACAACACGCGCGTTCCGATGGAGTAGGTTAAATTTCGTATTTGTAGCATGATTGCTCGACTCTTTTCGGTTCAGGGAAAAGTTAACCAATTCGTTTTAAGAAAAACACGCTGAATGTAAAAAGGAAAAGTTGGATGAATCACTTCTTGGAGTATGGACGATCACTTACAATCCCATGTAATGGAAAAGCACAATTTCCGCATTCAGAAAACCGTTGAAAAGTAACCAGAAAAATAGAGTACAAATTCCGAAAAAGCAGAAACTTTGTCGAAAATTGGTCATTTCATGGTAATAGGGTGTGGTTCCCGGGGAAAATCGGAGAGCGATTCCGGGGTAGGGAGCAGAGCGGTGTGTGAAAAAATTTATTTTAAATGATTGGAAAATTTTAAACAGCCCATTATATTGCTGTAACACTATTTTTGAATTGATTACATCGTGGCGCAACAGCACAAAATTGTTTTTATTAAAAGAAACATATCACATAAGAGGAGGTAACAATGGAAGGCCGAAAAATTCACTGGGAGAAGCTGTTTCAGTTTGCCAAGCAGGCGATGATGAAATTGAACGTGAGTGAGAAGGACGCCGAAAAAGTTGCGGATAATCTGGTGCTTTCCAACCTGCGTGGAATTGATTCTCACGGAGTTGCCCGGTTGCAACGCTATGTGGGTGGAATTAAGAGCGGTTACATTATTCCGGATGCCCAACCGAAAATCGTCAAAGAATCATCCGTGCTGGCCAATGTGGATGGTCAGAACGGTCTGGGACAGGTTGCCGGTACCTTTGGCATGGAACTGGCCATCGAGAAGGCTAAAAAGGAAGGCATTGGCATGGTCACCGTCTTTAATTCCAATCATTATGGATTTGCCGGTTACTATCCGCTGATGGCACTCAAACACGATTTAATTGGGATCTCCATGACCAATTCTGCACCACTGGTGGTTCCTACTTTTGGTAAAAATGCCATTATTGGAACCAATCCCATTTCGGTGGCGGCTCCCACAGAAAGCCACAAACCGTGGGTTATGGATTTTGCAACCAGCGTGGTTCCTCGCGGAAAGTTGGAGGTGTACAACCGTCTGGGGAAACCGTTACCGGAAGGCTGGGCAACCGATGAAACGGGAAAAGTTACCACCGATGCCGGACGTGTGCTGAAAAATCTGCTGGACCAGTTGGGCGGTGGCATTCTTCCCCTTGGCGGAGCCGGGGAACTGTACGGCGGACACAAAGGGTACGGCCTTTCGGTGATGGTGGATATTTTTAGCGGAATTCTCTCCGGCTCAAATTTCGGACCCTATGTTGTGACCAAAAAGGATGGAAAAGTGAACTTCCCGCGTGTGGGACATTTCTTTATGGCGCTGGATCCGGAATATTTTGCCGGACTGGACAATTTCAAAAAGCGGATGGATGAATATATTCATCTGTTAATTAATTCGGAGAAAGCGGAAGGCGCTACCCGCATTTATGTGCACGGCGAAAAAGAGTTTGAGATGCACGAAAAGCGGGAAAAAGAGGGAATTCCTCTGGATGCCAAAACTGTGGAAAGCCTGCTCAATATTTCCGAAACCTACGGAGTTCCCATTGAATTTATGGACTAACATTTTCCGATCATTCGATACGAAACGAAAAAGTCGAGCTTTCGGGGCTCGACTTTTTCGTTTATTCTTGAATGGATGGATTGCCAGCTGAACAGGTTTTAACCGTTTTTCTTTTCGAATTCTTTCATAAAGTCCACCAGCGCTTTTACTCCTTCCAGCGGCATGGCGTTGTAAATGCTGGCACGGATTCCGCCCACTGAACGGTGTCCCTTCAGGCCCACCATCCCGTTTTCCGCTGCTTCCGCCACAAATTTCTTCTCCAGTTCTTCATCGGGCAGACGGAAGGTTACATTCATCATGGAACGACTGTCCGGGCGGGCAGTGGGGCGGTAAAAGTCGGTGGCATCCAGTGTATCGTACAACAATTGTGCTTTTTCGCGATTCACTTTTTCCACTGCATCAATTCCACCCTGATCTTCAATCCAGTGCATCACCTTCCCGACAATGTAAATGCCAAAGCAGTTCGGTGTGTTGTACAGGGAATTTTTTTCCGCGTAAATTTTATAATTCAGCACGGTGGGAATGTTGTCGGGGCTGCGTTCCAGCAAATCCTTGCGGATGATGACGATGGTAACGCCTGCCGGCCCGGCGTTTTTCTGAGCACCTGCATAAATCAGCGCAAACTGATTGGGATCGAAGCGACGGCAGTAAAAATCAGAAGACATGTCAGCAATTAATGGCACATCACCGGTTTGCGGATAGCTTTGCCACTGGGTGCCAAATATGGTGTTGTTCGAAGTAATGTGCAGATACGATGCATCCGGGTCAATCTGAAAATCGGTAGGAATGTAGCTGAAATTGGCCTCTTCGGAGGAAGCAATTACTTTGTGTGCCACGCCCAGCTTTTTAGCTTCGGCAATGGCTTTTTTCGACCAGGAGCCGGTGTTGATATACAGCCCCGGTTTGCCATTGGTAGCCAGATTCAGCGGAACGGCAGCGAATTGCGCGGTGGCACCACCCTGTAGAAATAGCACTGCGTATTCGTCACCAAATCCCATAATGCGTTTGACCACCGCCACAGCGTCATTCACAATGTCATCGAATGTTTTGGAGCGGTGACTCATTTCCAGGACGGAAAGTCCTTCACCTTTGTAGTTCAGCAGTTCGTCCCGCACTTCAACCAGCACCGATTCGGGTAGTGTGGCCGGACCGGGATTAAAATTGAATACACGGTTTTCCATGGTTTCCCCTTTCTATTTTTCGACCGTATGTTCACACCTTATTTTGTGATAAATTTAATAAACAGAGCGATTATCATCAAAGCTAAATAAAAATAACTTATCCGGGCAAATTCTTTTTCTCCCACTGCATAACAGGGTGGAGGGAAAAGTCATGTTTTGTTTCTCACACGTCGAACACCGGGTGTACCGAAACAACAAATATTCGCCTGAATCATGACATGTTTTCTATTTATTTCATGATTTTTTATTCTATTCATCCGTATTTTTTTCCAACCCCTCAGCCTTTTAAATCGTTATATCCCCCTATGTTATCTATTCCACTTTATGCCCTTATCTCTCCACACTCATTTTTGTCGTTTCAACCTTCAGCCGTTTTATTCATTTGCAATTTGGGATTTTACCAGAAGTATTGTAAATTTGTGTTTTGAAAATGAAACGGAGCGAATTTCATGAAGTTATTAATGATTTATTGCAATCGGTTTGCTTACCGAACGGCGGTGAAAAATCTGGATTCTGCCCCGGACATGGAAGTGAATCAGGAGCACCAGGATGTGATTGTTGCGTTTGTGCATGGTGAGGCGGAAGATATGGAGCGGGAAAAGAGTGTGAAAAGCAAACTGTTGAAAAATATCAAATGGCTTGCACCCAAAGTGGGGACTAAAAAAGTTGTGCTGCACTCATTTGCCCATTTATCCGAGAGCAAAGCCGATCCGGAGTTTGTCCAGCGAATATTCGATGAAGTTCAGCAAAAACTGGAAAACACCGGTTACGAAGTGTGGCAAACACCTTTCGGTTATTTTCTGGATTTACAGGTGGAAGCACCGGGTTTTTCCCTGGCGCGGGTATTTAAAAATTTATAGAACCAATAAGACCGGGGGCAACATGGAATGGCAAATTAGATTTTTTCGTCAGAACCTCCTTCTCTGGATCGCTTTCATTTCACTGACCGGTATTCTTGCTGCACAGGATTTTCCTTTGTTGCCGGTAATTAATTCCCAGACGGCCAAAGGAGATTTGTATTTTCTTGCTTCCCGGGAGTTGCAGGGGCGGGAAGCGGGGCTTCCCGGAGGGCACACGGCTGGTGCTTTTCTGGCCAGTCGCCTGCTGGGTCTGGGGCTGGAACCTATTACCCAACGGGATTCAGTAGAGCTGCTGGAAAATTACTATCAGTATTTTCAGATTGTTGGCATGGTTCCCAACCAATTAGCTATTTCGTTCAATGTGTCCGGTAAAAACGGAACATATCAGGCAGAATTGGGGAAGGATTTCATTTATTTGTTCAACTCACCGGCAAAAGTTCATTACCAGGGCAAAGCGGTATTTGCCGGGTACGATATTTTTGCCCCGGAATATCACTACAACGATTTTGCTCACAGGCAATGCCAGGGTAAAATTCTGGTCGCTTTCTATGGCGAACCACTGGAGAAAGATACACTGGTATTTTTTAACGGAAAGCACCAGACCGTGCATTCTCTGATAATTCAGAAGGCACGCACCGCCGCAAAAGCAGGCGCCCGGGCAGTGGTGCTCATTCCATCCCCGGAAAATCGGGACAAACTGACCCGATTCCTGAAGCGATGGCAGGGACGGCTAAACCAGAAGCAGTTTACGTTAAAAGAAGAGCCCGGAGTGCCGGTTATTCTGCTTACACCGGAATTTGCCGGGAAAATTTTGGGTGACTGGGTGGAGAAAAATTTTCAGTCCAATCTTACCGATTTGCGAAAGTGGTTGAACCAATCGGATCAAAAAGAATTTAGCTGGAAGGGAAGCCATTTCCCGGAATTCACCTGGAAGTTAGAGATTGACTATCAGAAGGAGGACGTTCGGCAGTGCCGCAATGTGCTGGCGGTATTGCCGGGCAGAAATCCCGATTTGCGCAACCAGTACATTTTGATTGGTTCTCATTACGATCACGAAGGAGTCCGTGAAGAGGGGATTTATCGCGGGGCGGACGATAACGCTTCCGGTGATGTGGCGAACCTCAGTGTTGCACGGGCATACGCTCATTTAAAAACGGAGCAACGACCCGAACGCAGCATCCTGTTTGCCTTCTGGGACGCGGAAGAGAAAGGTATGCTGGGAAGCCTGTATTTTACCGACCATCCGCTTATTCCACTGAAGCAAATTAAAACAGCCATCAATATGGATATGGTTGGTCGGGATGCTTCCTTCAGCTTTATGGCTTTGCGGCGTCCCATGCAGGACGAAGATGCGCAAAATAAAGTGATGCTGCTTTATTCCGCTCAGGTTCCCCGGATGGAACAACTGGCACGCCAGGCGAACGATGCGGTGAAACTTCATCTGCTGTTCGACCCGAACGTTTATTTTACCAGCGGCAGCGACCACGCCAACTTTCAGCCGCATCATGTACCGGTGGTGTATTATTTTACCGGTTTTCACACCGATTACACCAGTCCGGGCGATACTCCGGATAAAATCGATTACGACAAACTGGCGCGGATTGCACGGCATATTGCCAATTTCTCTTATCATCTGGCGAATCTAAAAGAATATCCCGTGTTCGATACCTCCATTCTCACGGCTCCGGAAGGAGATTTCCGAAGATAAAGCGAAAAAGGAGAAGTCATGCTGGAATTATCAAGTTACAAACAACGCGTTTTTATCGAAGACATTCACAAATATCTTGACCAGGAGGTGATTATTGCCGGCTGGTTGTACAATAAACGCACCAGCGGGAAAATTCAGTTTTTACTGGTGCGGGATGGCACCAACATCATTCAATGCGTGGTGAGCAAAAACGACGTCCCGGAAGAGATTTTTGAATTGTACGATAAAATGGGACTGGAATCGTCATTAATTGTAAAAGGCTGGGTGCGGGAGGATAAACGTTCGCCGTTAGGATATGAGCTGCACGTGACGGATATGCGACTGGTTCAAGCGGCAGTGGATTATCCCATCACCAAAAAAGAACACGGCATCGACTTCCTGATGGACCACCGTCACCTCTGGCTACGTTCCCGAAAGCAGTTTGCCATTTTGCGCATCCGGCACGAAATCATTTCTGCCATTCGGGACTTCTTTAACCAACGGCATTTTATTCTGGTGGATGCACCCATTTTTACTCCCGCTGCCTGTGAAGGTACCACCACACTGTTCGAAACCGATTATTTTGGTGATAAAGCCTATCTCACACAGAGTGGGCAGCTGTATGCCGAAGCTGCTGCAATGGCGTTCGGTAAAGTGTACACTTTCGGACCGACCTTTCGGGCTGAGAAGTCCAAAACCCGCCGGCATTTAACGGAGTTCTGGATGGTGGAACCGGAAGTGGCATATTTCGATTTAGATGATGACATGAAGTTAGCAGAAGATTTCATTAGCTATATTGTGCAGCGCGTGCTGGAAAATCGTAAGATGGAACTGGATATTCTGGAACGCGATACCAGTCGTCTGGAGAAAGTTACCCCGCCGTTTCCTAAAATTACTTACACAGAAGCGGTGGAAATTCTGAAAAAACATGGGGTGGATTTTCCCTGGGGCGATGATTTTGGTGGTGGGGATGAGACCATTATCTCCGAACAGTTCGAAAAACCGGTTATTGTCCATCGATATCCGGCTCAGGTAAAAGCGTTTTACATGAAGCGCGATCCGGAGAACGAGAAACTTGCTCTGGCAATGGACGTGCTGGCACCGGAAGGATACGGGGAAATCATTGGTGGCAGCCAGCGTGAGGATGACTACGACACCCTGGTGCAACGAATCAAAGAACACAATTTACCGCTGGAAGCCTTCGACTGGTATCTGGACCTGCGAAAATACGGCAGTGTACCGCATTCCGGATTCGGATTGGGCATCGAACGTACGGTTGCATGGATTTGTGGTATTCCCCACATCCGGGAAACCATTCCTTTCCCGCGCACCATTTATCGGTTAACTCCTTAATAAGGTAAGTCTCCATGTAGAGTGTACCTGGGGGTGACGAAAAATTAAGAGGCAATGCCATTATTCTCATGATGAAATAAATTCCGGACTATATGGAAACAATCATACATTCTTTTTTGCTTTTTCGTCACCCCATATTTTTATTTGTTCACACCGGTTTTAAAATATACTGAATCTACCCAAAGATATTCCGAATCTATTCAGTACACATTTTTTTGCGAATTTGAGTTGATTATTTCATTCGAATATAATAGATTTATCCGAAGTCGAATTCAATATTTGTATAAAATTTGTAACTTACAAACTTGCGCAAAATGTGATGAAATCCGGTCGTCCACCCATGATTGGAGTTATAGGTGGGAATGTATGTGAAGGGCAAGTTTGTGAGTTTGCTTACCGGATGGGTGCTCTCATCGCGGAAATGGAAGCCATTTTAGTTTGTGGAGGTCGGGGAGGGGTCATGGAAGCTGCCTGTAAAGGAGCAACGGACAAAGGCGGGATCACAGTGGGAATTCTCCCGGGAGAGCAAGTCGAAGAAGCCAATCCGTATGTTATCATTCCCATCGCAACCGGAATGGGAATCGGTCGCAACATTCTCATTGCGCGTACGGCAGATGTTCTGGTGGCAATCGATGGGAAATACGGAACCCTCTCCGAGATTGCATTTGCGCTTCAACTGGGTAAACCGGTCATTGCCATAATGCCCTGGCTCCATGTTCCGGGTACCATTGCTGCGGCTACACCGGAGGAAGCCATTAAATTGGTTCAAAAATATTTAACAGAGCAATAAATGGTGAGCACGCAAATGGAAAATGCCGCTTTCCATGCATTTGTTCGAGGTGTGGTTCAGGGTGTGGGATATCGATATTTTGCCTATCGTCAGGCAACTCAGAAAGGAATCACCGGATATGTTCGAAATTTAAGCGACGGGCGGGTGGAGGTGTTTGCCGAAGGTGAAAAAGATCGATTGCTGGAATTTCTCCAGGATTTAAAGGCCGGACCCAGTTTCGCGGTTGTGGAAGATGTGGCGGTAAAGTGGTTGCCCTTTCAGGGAAAATTTGATAGATTTGTTATTGAGACCGGGTATGGTTGGTAATCTGGTTCATAAATGGTCTAATGGGTCTATGTAAAAGGAGATGCTTATGCTCAATTTTGCTGCGTATATTCGCAACGTTCCCGACTTTCCGGTGAAGGGGATTCAGTTCAAGGATATTACTACTTTGATTAAAGATGGTGAACTGTTTGCCCAGGCAGTGGACTATTTGTATGATCCCTATCGTCATGAGGACATTGATAAAATTGTCGCTGTGGAAGCACGGGGGTTTATTTTTGGAGCGGCTTTGTCCTACAAACTCAACGTGGGATTTGTTCCCATTCGCAAACCCGGAAAACTACCCGCCGAAACCATTGTGGAAGAATACGAACTGGAATATGGCAAGGATAGCATCGAAATTCACAAAGATGCCATTCAAAAGGGGGAGAAGGTGCTGTTTATTGACGATTTGCTGGCTACGGGGGGCACAGCTGCAGCCGCCTGCCGTCTGGTGGAAAAATTAGGAGGAGAAATTGTTGGCTGCTCTTTTTTAATCGAATTAACTGAGTTAAAAGGACGCGATTTGTTGAAAAAATATAAAATTCATTCGCTAATAAGCTTTCCGTATTAATTCATAAAAAGGAGAGAACACATGAAGAGGGCACTTGGTACCGCCATAATTGTTTTGATGTTGTTAAGCAGTGGATTGGTGTACTCCCAGGACAATTCCAAAATTACCATAGCCATAATGGATTTCCAGAACACCAGTGGGAATCACGATCTGGATTATCTTCAGAAAGCGATTCCGGAGATGCTGATCACCAATCTGGCCAAAAGCGGAAAGTTAAACATTGTGGAACGGGGTCGATTACAGGATGCTATTCGGGAAATGGAACTGGGAATGTCCGGAATTGTGGATCAGAGTAAGGCGGCAGAGTTAGGACGTGCAGTCGGCGCGAATGCCATTATTGTGGGAAGCTATCTGGAAATTAGCAAAATGATTCGAATTAATGCGCGGTTAATCGATGTCAAAACCAGCAAAGTGCTCAAAGCGGAATCCGTTCAGGGACGTACGGGTAAAGAAATTTTTGATTTAATGGATAAACTGGCTCAGTCTATCGAGAATCAGTTGCTGGGGCAAACCAAAGAGAAGAAAATTGAAAAGCCAAAACCGCAACCCAAACCACAGGTTGCCACGCAAACTCCGGCGAAAAAACCCGTTCCACCTCCTCAGGCTCCTACCGTCCAGAAGAAAAAAAGTCACACCATGCTGTACATTTTAGGTGGTGCCGCATTAATTGGCGGGGGAATTGCCGTTGCAATGGCGCTGGGAAAGAAAGAAGAAGAAACAGCCCCGCAACCACCTGCAAACAGTGATGTAACCATGACAATCATCATACCTGGATTTTAAACGGAGGAGCGTTTGATATGAAAATAATCAATAACATACTCATTCTGGGGATTCTAACCCTTTTATTGGGAAGTTTCATTCAATGTCAGCGCAGTTTCGATACCGTATCACCGGGAACCCATAGCAATGTTTCATTCAATTTTAACTTTCAACAACAACAGGGGACCAATACCATTTCTTCCGGCGAAAACACCCAGTTTATCGGAAAAGTTTACATCGAAGTCACCGCACCGGATATGGAAAAGATAAATCGCACGGTTAATATCAACGGAGATCAGGTGACCGTCAAAATGACCATTCCCCAGGGCGATAATCGTCGGTTTGTGATTCAAGCGCGGGATTCAAAAAACATCACCTGGTTTCGCACAGATACCACGGTTAGTTTAAAACAAACGGAAGTTCGGTTTAATGTAAAAATGCATCCGTCTTTTAAACTCATACTGTTCAAGGTAGATGACGGAAGTGCCGAAGCAAGCACCTGGTTCGAATCTCCAGATACGCTGATGTTAAGTTACTTTTTCAGCTCGTATCAGACCAACAAATTGCTTCACATCTTGCTTTATAATTATGCCGATAACCAGGAAAACGGGAACTATCGATTGGTAGTGACCGATACACTGGGCAATTTACTCTGGAAAAGTGTTCCCGTGGATTATCTGGGTGAGGGGCAGTGGATAGATTGGCAAATTGTTGACGATGTGCGCCTACCTCAGAATTTTCTGGTAGGGATTCAGTACACCAAGCATAACGGTTATCCGGAAATTGGTGTGGATATGAGTGCATCGGGTAACTCTTTCGCCTATGTGATTTCCACCGGGCAGTTTCTGTTTGCCACATACGGAAACTGGATGATTCGGGCGGTGGTCGCCTCTCCCACCGGAACCCAAAAAATGCTTTCACCTCAACCCTTTCCCGGGGTTCATAAAGCAAAGCAACTCACTCCGAAAACTCCCAGATAACAAAACAATAAAAGATGTGTCATCTCAGGCCATTGCCATTCGGTAATGGCCTTTTCTTTTTTTTCACAGAAGTAAGTATTCAATCCGTTTTGACCACTCCAAAAAGTTTAGTTAAGTGGTAAAGAAATTTTAATAAAAGTAACTTTTTTGTTGAAAGTCTCATCTAAAAATGTTAAATTTGTTTGCTTTTAGTAATCAAAAAGTTTGATATAAGAAACAAAGCCGATGAAATTAGGCGCGAAAATCAGACGAATTCGGAAATTACGCGGATTAACCATTGAAGAATTGGCAGAAAAAGCCGAACTGACCAAGGGATTTATTTCTCAGCTGGAGCGGGATTTGACGGTACCTTCGGTAACCACGCTCAAACAAATTCTGGATGTGCTGGGAGTAACACTTTCCTCTTTCTTCTCTGATATTTCGGAGCGGGAACGGAATATCTTTACCAAAGAGGATCGCAGCCTGGAGGTTAAAAAGAACAATTTTAAAATAGAGCAGCTCATCCCCAAAATGAAATATCTGGAGATGGAACCGCTGCTGATTACGCTGGAACCGATGGTGGAATATAAAAAACATTTTGAAGATGACGAAGGCTTTGGATTCATTGTGAAAGGAAAAGTGGAGCTTCAAATTGAAGATGAGAAACGCATTGTGAATCGGGGTGACTGTTTCTACGTCTTTTTCGATAATCTCATTCGAATGAAAAATTTGTCTAATAAAAATGCTGAAATATTAATGGTGAACTATTAAACAGAAGGAGAGATGAAGTTGAATGCGTTAGGGCGTCATATTTTGGCTGAATTTTATGAGTGCGATCCTGAAATTCTCAATGATGTGGAAAAAGTTGAGATTTATATGAAGCGTGCTGCGCTGGAATGTGGTGCTACCATCGTCAACTCCGTATTTCACACCTTTAATCCCCATGGAGTGAGTGGAGTGGTGGTGATTGCCGAATCTCATCTGGCCATTCATACCTGGCCGGAATACGGCTATGCGGCGGTGGATGTGTTTACCTGCGGTGATACAGTGGATCCCTGGGTGGCGACCCGCGTGCTCCAGGAATCCTTCAAAGCTAAAAATATTAAAACCGTCGAATTAAACCGCGGCGAATTGGAAAACGAAGAAGTCCTGCATCATAAACCAGTGATGGTGGATCACGAAGAATAAAGGCAACCGGGAGGAAGCGAAATCTTCCTCCCTTTTTCTTTCTCCACCAGCTTTACCACTTTTTTGAATGTAGATTATCCCCCAAAAATTTATTACATTTAGCCAGATTTATGGGAATCTGGTTCAATGTCCATAGGTATCGATATCTTACAGGATTTACATCTCTCACGGTTTGTCGCAATTGATATTGAGACCACCGGACTGGACTATTTAACGGAAACGATTATTGAGTTTGCTGCCGTTCGTTTCGTAAATGGTCAGGCTACCGAAGAAATTTCCTTTTTCATCAATCCCGGACGCTCCATCCCTGAATATATTTGCAAAATTACTGGCATCCAGAATGATGATGTAAAAGATGCTCCTGCCTTTCAGGAAGTCGCCGAGGACATTCTCTCTTTTATCGGGGACGATCCCATCGTTGGTCATAATGTGGAGTTTGACGCCAATTTTCTGGAATACCATTTCCGTAAGCTTAAGGGAATGGGAGAGGGGGAAAAGATCAAACATTACCTGATTCTCACCAACGATATGTACGACACGCTGCTGCTATCGCGTATGTTTCTTCCTTTTCTCTCCGGTTTTTCTCTGGAAAAAGTGGGGGAATACTTTGATGTGAGCGCACCGGAGTATCACCGGGCATTACCTGATGCACGAACCGCCGGTGAGATATTTCTGAAACTGGTGGAAATTAGTCTGGGTATGGAATTCCAGGACGTCCGAAAAATTCTGGAGATTCTGGAACCAACCGACGAACCGATTAAAACGTTTTTCTTCCATCTGAGCACGTTACTGGCTTCGGGAAAATATTCTTTTCCGGCCACTCTGAACAAAGAAATGTTTATGTATTCCACCAGCTTTTTTAATATCATCGGGGAGAACGAAGCACCGCAATCCGGTACGCTTCAGGTTGAACCGATTGATGAGCAGGAAATTGCCGAATTTTTTGATGAAGGCGGCATATTGCAACAAAGCTTTGGAACGTTTGAACTCCGCGAAGCTCAGGTGGAAATGGCGCGTTCCGTTGCACACGCTTTTAACGAACAGCAATTTTTAGTGGTGGAAGCGGGAACGGGCACCGGTAAATCTTTAGCATATCTGCTACCGGCAATTAAATGGAGTGTGAAAAACTACGGGCCGCTGGGAAGGGTAATAATTAGTACCAACACTAAGAACCTTCAGGAACAGTTGTTTTTTAAAGATATTCCCATTCTTCATTCCATTTTAAAAGAAAAATTTAAAGCCGTTTTATTGAAGGGAAAGGGCAATTACCTCTGCCTGGATAAATGGTACACCATTTTACACGATATGCGCTATCGGTTGAGTACTTATGAGCGGGTGAAAATTCTTCCTCTGTATCTCTGGGTAAAAAACACCGAAACCGGCGATATTTCAGAGAATAGCGGGTTCTCTGTGGAACGTAACATGGGCTTGTGGAGCAAGTTCATTGCCGAGAACAATTATTGTCCTGGTAAAAGTTGTAAGTACTACAAGGACTGTTTTTTAATGCGTGCACGGAACAACGCCCGTGATGCCCATCTGGTGCTGGTGAATCATTCCCTTCTTTTTTCCGACCTGGCTGCTGATCAGGCCATTCTGGCGGACTATAAAAATGTCATCTTCGACGAAGCGCACAATATCGAAAAGGTCGCTACCGATTATCTGGGAATTGAACTCTCGCGATGGAATTTTCGGGAAACCTTGCAGAAACTTTATCAGAAGGAACGGATTGAGACGGGTGTGGTGGTACAACTGAAAAAACGTACCCAGCTTAGCGACCTGAACGAATCCCTTAAAAAGCTCATCATTTCCCACTGCGATAAAATCATCGACCAAACCAATACCGGCTGGAAACTGGTACAACAGTTTTTCGACGAAATGCACAACTTTTTGCAGAAACTTGTTCCCCGGGACAATTCGCAGGAATATTCCACACGCTACCGTTACCGAAAGGAAGATGGACTGCATCAGCACATGGAAAGTTACTACAACGAATTTTTGCAGCATTTTCGGGGATTTCTGAGTGAATTAAATGAATTGTTAGAAGCATTTAAGGATATTCCCGAAGATGCTCTGAAATATCAAAAACAGATGCTTCAGGAAGTTCAGGCACAGTTCGGGCAAATTTCCGATTTGCTGGACAATTTGCAGTTCTTGCTTCATTCGGAATGGGATAACTGGGTGTATTGGTTTGAATTAACCAGGCGAAATAATGCAAATGATGTTCGGTTGTATGCCGCCCCGTTAAACATTTCGGATTTGCTTTATCATAAGTTATACAAAAACCTGAATACGGCTGTTTTCACATCTGCCACGCTTACTGTGGGGCGGCGCTTTGATTATTTTCTGGATCGGGTGGGATTAAAATTTGTGGAACCGGAACGTTTGCAAACTCTTTTGTTGCCTTCACCTTTCAATTACGAGGAACAGGTATTGCTGGCGGTACCGGCATTCTTTCCGGATCCTCGCTCTCCGCAATTTCGGGAATATACTCGCGACTTTTTGCTCCAATTGAACAAAGAACAGAAACGCGGTACGCTGGTTTTGTTCACTTCCTACGCACTGCTCAACGAAATTTACCATGCACTGAAAATGAAATATGAAATGGAACGGACGCCGCTTCTGGCTCAAGGAATCGATGGAAGCCGCCATCGAATCATTACTCAGTTCAAGGAAGTGGCGCATTCGGTGCTTTTCGGAACGGATAGCTTCTGGGAGGGGGTGGATGTGCCAGGGAAAGCTCTGGAGATTCTGCTCATCACCAAGCTCCCCTTCGATGTACCTTCTGATCCGGTGATTCAGGCGAAAATGGAAATGATTCGCAAGCAGGGTGGCAATCCATTCATGGATTTTACTGTTCCGGAAGCAGTTATTCGATTTCGGCAGGGATTTGGGCGTCTGATTCGTTCTCATTCCGATTATGGAGCGGTTATCATTCTGGATAATCGGGTGGTCAAAAAAATGTACGGACGAATTTTTCTGGATTCGTTACCGGTGCGTTCACGAATTTTTCACAAACCGCAGGAGTTGTGGGAGACGCTGGCAAATTGGTTCCGATGAAGAATTTATTGAGTTAAGGGAAATATAAAGTGGAAAGGAAATTTTATGAAAGTTTTACCCGGACTGGATGTTCTCTATCAACAGGAGTTCGCCCCGTTGCGGGGAAAATCCGTCGGTGTGTTGTGCCATCAGGCAACCATTAACGTTGATTTTCAGCATATTCTGGATTTGCTCCTACCACTACACCGGCAGGGGAAACTGCATATTCAAGCCGTTTTTGGCCCACAACACGGTTTATGGGGGCATACTCAGGATAACATGATTGAGTGGGAGGGATATCGGGAACCCCGTTCCGGTTTAATGATTTATTCGCTTTATGGTCAGCATCGTAAACCCACGCCGGAAATGCTGAAGGATATTGAGCTGATGGTGGTGGATTTACAGGATGTGGGTGCTCGCTATTATACATTCATCTGGACACTTGCGCTCACCATGGAAGCCTGCCAGGAACAGGGAATTCCGGTGATGGTGCTGGACCGGCCCAATCCCATTGGGGGAGATCAGATTGAAGGTACCCTGCTGAACCCCAATTTCACCAGCTTTGTGGGGTTACATCCTATTGCTCAGCGTCATGGACTCACGATAGGAGAAATTGCTCAATATTTGAAGGATGCTTTTTATCCGAAAGTTGATTTGACTGTGGTGGAGATGAAGGGCTGGCAGCGTACCATGCACTTCCCGGAAACGGGGTTACCCTGGGCAATGCCTTCGCCGAATATGCCCTGTTACGAAACATCGCTGGTGTATCCGGGAATGTGTTTGCTGGAGGCGACGAATTTGTCTGAAGGGCGTGGAACCACTCGTCCTTTTGAAATTTTCGGGGCTCCCTGGCTGGATGGCTGGGCTCTGGCGCAAAAACTGAATGAGCTACAACTCCCCGGTGTTTACTTCCGTCCCATTCAGTTTTTACCCACCTTCCACAAACATGCTAATCAGACCTGCGAAGGCTGCTTTATTCACGTGACGGATCGTAAATCTTTTCAGCCGGTGCGAACCACTATTGCTTTACTGCAAGAGGTAATCCGACAAAACCGGGAAAATTTCCGGTGGAAAAATCCCCCATACGAATATGAGTACGAAAAGCTCCCCATCGATATTCTGGCAGGAAACGATTGGTTACGGAGGTGGATCGAAGAATTGAAACCGCTAACGGAAGTGGATGAACGACTTCGGGAAGAGGAGAAAACGTATCAGAAAATCTGGAAGCAGTACCTTCGGTATTCATCCTGAAGCATTCGTTTTTCCCGGCATGGTATTTTGCATTGGTTAGAATAAAAAAGGCGGGTTTTACCCGCCTTTTTGTATGGAGAATACCGGAATGTCGGTTATTTCACCAGCAGCATCTTGCGCATTTTTTGGTACAGCACATTTCCGGATGAGGAATCCATTATTTTCAATTCATAGAAGTAAATCCCGCTTCCCAGATGCTCCGGTTGCCAGGTAACGGAATGGTAACCGGGACCCTTTACCGTGTTCACCGGAGTAGCCACATTTTGCCCCAGTACATTGTAGATACGCAGCACCACACGGGCGGTGTGAGGTAAAGCATAACGAATGGTAGTGCTGGGATTAAACGGATTGGGATAGTTCTGTTCCAGGGCAAACGTTTGCGGTAGGGTAGAAGCGGATAACTCAATTCCGCTTACTTCACCCTGTTTGACCACCACATTGTCTAACACCAGATATTTTCCGTTTAATCCCTGGTACACAAATGCCACAAAGCGGGTCGTTTCTGACAGTGGCACATGGACCCAGCGCTGGTAGCCGTTTCCGGGAAGGGTATCGCCATCCTGGAAAACCAGAAGCGTGTCAGTAAAACTTCCCGGCAGACTATCGGTAGCAGAACCCAATAGTAGAATGGTATTTCCCGTCACATGGTCGGCACCGTAATCCCAGAAAAATGAGAGCTGTTCGGGATGATCCAGGGCAGGGGTAATGAGCCATTCGTTTTGAGATGCCCCGGAAGTGCGCGGATAAACACCAGCTGCAAAGTGTCCGAATTCCACCGGCCAGGTCACTCCGTGCCACTGGTATTCGGTGGTCTGAGTATCTGCGGACACGACCTGCCAACCCTGCGGCTCTTCTTCGAAATCCTCGGCAATTTGTGCCTGGCTGGAATAACTAAGCAATTTGTAAATGGCGCGGTTGTTGGAAAGGATTTCGTCACCGGTCGTATCCAGCTTCACCTGAATTGTCCACACACAGGTGGTATCCGGCACCGTCCAGGTGCCCATGGGAACAAGCAGCGTATCCATACTGGCAATGGAATCCGGAATCGTGGTTTGCATCAGGGTGGATTGACTGCCGTTACGAATTTCCAGCGAAATATTTTTCCCCGCCGGTTGAGTTTGGGTACCGTAATTCTTGACAATTACTGCAAAAGAGACGGTTGAATCGGCGGAGACAAGCGTGCCAGCCAGATCTTCGGATAAATTCATCACCGCCAGATCGTTCTGAATCTCCGGTAAGGGGTAGAAGAACCCGGCTGCATTACGTACCAGTTGTTCACCCACATTCTGGGGAATGGCAGCAATGTTAAATGCCAGGAACAGAACATCTCCGCTCAAAAGCGCGCCCGCAGTATTGGTCTGGTTCTGATTATGGATTAACAGTTCTGTCCCCGTTGCAGGAGTTACCGCATCCTGATCGCCATAACTGCTGTACGAAAGGGAAATAGTTGCCGGTAGATTCTGAGTAATGGGATGGGAACTGATGTGGACAACCAGATTGCCCGCATCATCGGTTACCCAATTCTGAATATGAAGCACCTGCGATTTGAACTGATAATCGTTGCGAAAGTCATAGCCAATTTCACCACCTTCTATGATAAGTTTGCCACCATTGTTGACGTAATTGAGCAACGATGTTCGCATTACACTGGAAGAAATGGGACTGGTGTTGGCACCACTGCTCCAGATAATGAACGGATAGTCTGACCAGTGGGAGGAGTTGGTTTGCGCACTGGTTTCCACCACGACCTGATAACCGGCATTCTGAAGGGCACCGGAAAACACCTGAGCAGAGGAATTGGTAGATTTGCTGGTCAGAGAAATACCATCCGATTTATTATGGTTGGAACCGGGCAACAACCGTTTGCCGCTATCGTCGTTAATCACCAGAATGGAACCCGAAGTCGGATACAGTACCTCTTCAATCCATAGGGTATCTTCTCCCGCTACCGTGGCATGAACCGTTTTTAATGTATAACCTGGATGGGAAATCCGGATTTCTACCGGTCCGGCAAAAATTCCCGGCATTTCAAAAAAGCCGTCGTTGGTGGTATAAACAGATTGATTTTCCACAGTTACGCAGGTTCCCTGGTAGTTTGTCGTATCGGCCAGAAAGATATAACCGGCCAGACAGGCACGTTGTTGCGGATGCAACTGAACATTGACCACTGTTGCGGGTGAATCCACCACCGTAATGTTCGTCAAAGTGTCCGACTGGTAGTGGTTAGCAGAAACAATTATCGAATAGGTTCCGGGGAGCAACAGCCGGTAAAAATCGCCGACATCCGGATCGCTAAATACCGGAGCATCGGGGATGCCTACCACATCGATGCGAGCAGCGAGTGGTTGTCCGGTTTCGGCATCGGTAACAATCCCTCGAATACCCCGGAAAGCTTCTTCCATATATGCCAGGAAGGATTCTTTGTTGTTGATCCATCGCTGGGGGAGTACCGTCCCGGGTGGGTTTTTGGTATTGTATAACTCAATAGTTACTTCACGCCCGCCTTCGAAGTAATACATCCAATCCTGCCGACCGCCATTGATGGCGTACCAGGCGCAACCGTTGGTGATACCATTGGGAAAACCACCGTTCATGATGTCCGGATTGGGAGTTGCATAGGTTCGGGAAACCTTGATGAACCAGGCATCATCCGGGCACATGGAATAAACACCACTGGGTTGCCCATTATCCCAGGGGTAATTTACGACCTGAGCACCACCATGAAAATTCGCTGATAGAACAAAGTTTTGTGCCGCTGCCAGTGCCATCATCGCCTGCGTTTCCGGTTCCCGACCGGCCGGTGTGTTAATGGGATTGGTAATTCGATCCGGAAAATTGCGGTTTAAATCCGCACCATTTGCGTTATACCGTGTGGCGTAATTGACCGTGTTGTTGCCCCCGGCATAGGTACCGTCCGGGTTAAACAGCGGGTTAATCCAGATCTCCATATTGTCCACCAGATGGGTCACTCGCCGACCTTCGGCGGTCAGTGTGTCTCCGTAATTGGTGAGCAGATAATCGGCCAGCCGAAGCAAAAGCACATAACCGACAGTTTCGTCTCCGTGCATGGTGCTGGTGTAGAAAAATTCCGGTTCGTTCTCTTCCACATGCACATTGTCCGATATTTTCAATGTGAGCAGCAATCGTCCCTGCACCGAATAGCCAAAAGTGTCCAGCACACAAATGTCAGGATAGTTAGCGGCAAATTGCTGCATCATCTGAACGTAAGCATCGTAAGTGGGATATGTATTCCAGTCCTTCATCCCTTTGGGAGAGTTGCTCATGGCATGGTCGTACAAACTGCCTGGATGGGGGAGAAGTTCGTACTGATAGCCCAGAGCAGTGAATTCTTTCCACTCCCGTTCATTGGCATAAGCGTACACCGTATCTTTCACCACGTTGTCAATGGAAATCATGCGGGTGAGCTGGTCCAGCTCAGAAGGTTGCTCAATTTGAAAACGAAAATAGTATTCCTTTGCAGTGATTGATCCCGAAACCAGGAATAGAAAAGCAAAAACAAACAGAATAAAACGTTTCATAATGAAATTCCTTTTAATTTAAACTCCAAATAGAAAATAGCCCGGCCTTTAAACCGGGCTATTCTGGCAGGAGGTGTGTAACCGTTACTTCATCAGAATCATTTTGCGAATGGCTACCCGATTTCCGGCCACCAGCCGGTAAATGTAAATTCCGGAAGCCACCGGTTGATTTTGTGCGTTAGTGCCATCCCACAATACCCGGTATGTACCGGCATTTTGATGCGTTTGCACCAATGTTTTTACTCGTTGTCCCAGCACGTTAAAGACGGCCAGTTCCACATCCGCTGCCTGTGGCAACGCGTAGGAAATGGTGGTGGTGGGATTGAACGGATTAGGCCAGTTCTGGTGCAAAGCAAATTTTGCCGGAATTCCGGTGAAATCCCCGGTGATCCCGGTCTGACTGGTATCCACAACCATGTGAATGGGAACGTAAGCCAGACCCTCATCCGGATCGTTGCTTTCCACCTGAATGGTTGCCCAGAATTCTCCGGTGGGGAAATTTTCGGTACGCAAAGTCAGGTACAGCGTATCCTGACTCATTGGTTCCACCGTACCGGACATGGGAGAGATGGTTGCCCAGCTATGTTTGCTAATCAGTACCGCCAGGGAATCTTTGAGATAAGTCTGGTTGTAAGCAATCGTCAAGCCATCGTCTGCAGCCTGATTCTGAATTCCGACTGTATAACTTTCTTCCAGATTCTGCAACGAGAGGTACTGTAAAATGATGTTTCCATTGTCGTACAGAATCACCTCAAAAGTGTAGGGACCACCGCCGGTGACCGTGTAAATATTCTGAAATTCCACAATGAGTTTGTTGCTTTCGGTTTTAAAGTATGCTTTGGAATCCGTGGCAAAAAGCAGGTCGTCCCATAATGGTGCCACCATGGAACGCGGTGCCAGCGGGCTGGGCAGATTGGTGTTATTGTAAGCTACGGAATAACTGGTGAAACTCAACCATCCGTTGGTGCACACCCGAATTTTATCGTAAAGGGTACCGTAGAAGGGGAAATTGAAACCAATGTTGATTTGATCCGAAATGGCATTATTCCCGGTTAAATTCAACGGTGTTCCACTGATGGAAATATCATACCACTGGAATTCCGGGCCACTGGCTTCATCGCTATCAATCCAGATATGGCCGAAATTATCTGCCCCACCGGAACCTTTCTGTGGCATTCCCTGAGAGGGCGGATAACCGGCAATCTGTGCGTTGTACACCAGTTCGCCCAACCCTTCGTTCTTCACAATCACCGGAATGACCACACTGTCCGTCACGCTCAGCTGGCGGGAAATGCTATCCGGTTCAAAAGCAATGTCCGGTGCAAAAATTCCCGTACCGGTTGCCGTAAATGTGGTCTGGAAATTCATCGGATCGCTGTTGTACACAGTTAACGTTCCCTGGTAGGTTACTGTGTCTGTGGGGATGAACTCTACTGGAATAGAGGTCTGGGCTCCCGGCGCCACAACCACCTGGGGATTGGGAACCGTGAATTGAGGAATATCGGATTGAATATCGTAGATGAACAGAGTGTCCGGTCCGTTGTTCTGAACCTTTAATTGCTGAACCGAAGAGAAATTCAGGAAAGTGTTGGGATAGCTCAAAGCAGGGGTAAGAATATCGATTCTGGCGCCTTTGCGAATGGTCAGGAACAGCACCTGATCCCAGCTATTTCCGTTGTTATCTGCCATATGAAGATTGAGCTGACAGGCGTGCAGATGTTCAGCTTCCGGTTTCACATGGATGGAGATACTACCAGCGGTTAGGGTATCGCCAGCATTGATGGTTCCCAGCGAGGTCTGGGCAGTGAGAATTTCCACCAGGGTATCGGTGGTGGTTAAACTGGCCTGAACATTTTGCGCCACGTCAATTCCTACATTGGTGAGCAGGAATCCCAATTCGAACGATTCGCCTGCTTCGGGAATACCATTGTTGTTTCCTGCAGCATCATTCACTACGGGCTGAATACAGTACAGATAAGGACCGGAAGCGGGAATCACCTGCAACGAATCGATTAAAGGTTGACGATTGAATTTGGTCACGGTGAGTACCATTGTCCCCGGCGTGGTGGGGATGGGATTCAACTGAACCTGCGCATAACCATTGGCATCGGTTAATGCAGTGCCATAAATCTGTCCGTCCATGTAAAGGGAGACCAGAGCACTATCTTCACCCACCACGGTAATGTCGAACGAAGGAGAACCCAGGAACACCACGTTGGTATAGTTGGCGGTCATGGTGGTGGGAACACCCCAGTAAAGCATCAACGAAGGATCCCCGAACAGGTGATACACTTCGAAATAGTACTGTGCCCGTGAGTAACCGGCGTTTAGCACTCCCAGATTTCCACGGAAAATAAATGCAGCCAGGGTGTGGTAATTTTCCCAGAATACCCCGTCGTAGGCGCGACGTTCCCACTCATCGTCTTCATCCCAATAAGTAGAGTTACTGGCACCGGTAAAAGCCAGAGCACCGCCATTGGCTTTGCGCACCCAGGTTTCTCCGAAACATTCGGTTACCTGGAAAGAACCGGTTAAACAGGCATTGGAAATCACAAAGGGATATTTGTTCTGGTTGATTGTGGTGTTTACCATGGATTGGGAAACCGACGGACCAGCCCAGGAAGTTTCGCTACCATGGCCGGAGTAGTTTACGATAAACCGTCCGTCGTTTATAGCATTAATCACCTGTTGCCCGGTGGCTCCGTATGTAATGGCGTACAGTTTGTCGTACTGCAAATTGTTGGGAATAAAATGGGTGTTAATTACGTAATCGTGGGTGCCTTCAGCAATTTGATAATTGCTACCGTCGCTGGTTGCCACAAAGCAACCATGATCCAAAAATGCAGGATCTGGAATCTGATATTTTTCGTAAGGTAAAATTTTATCCAGTTGGGCAGTTAACTGAGGTGTCACCTGAGCAGACAACCTACCGATATAGATATCCGGTACAAAATCTCCGGAAGTCATGGTGGTGTAGTACAGGTCTGTCACATGCCCACCAGTTTGCCCGCTACCTGTGGCAATCTGTTCCTTATCTCCCACCAGGACAACAAAGCTGGGTGGATTTGATCCGTTGTACTCATTCTGAATGTAAGAACGAATGGCATTGTAAGTATTTCCGATGGTGGAAATGGCTACCGCCTTGACGTTAAACCCTTTCTGTTTTTTCCAGGAAATGAAGTCCTGAATATCGTTGTAAAAATTGTCGTAGTAAATGATCAGGTAATTGACCGGGTATTGGGTCAGGTCTCCTTTCGTGGATTCGAAATTTAGAGTGAATTCTTTCAGAAGCGGTTCGAAGTAGGGTGAACGATATTTTTCGTGAATGGCTTTCGTGCGTGCCAGATCAGGGTGCAGGAAATTGACTTCCACGACCACGTGGTGATAGACCAGTACTTTATTTTCCGCAGGCAGGTAGCGTACTGCATTGATGCGTATCTGTCCCAGGATGTGTCCGCGCAAATTCCCCACTTGCTGGTAAGTCACCAGCGGCATGTCGTCATAGACGGTGGAGAGGTAATAAGCGGAATTCATCTGAAACTGGTGTGCCTGCAGCGCCTGTTCCGTTTTTTCGATGGGTCCCTGATAGGGCAGAACCGGGCGCTGAAAATGATACGACTGAAGACTAATTTCCTGCTTCTCAGCAGAAACAACTCGCACCTGCACGTCAGCACCGTAAGGGACATCAATCAACTGGTGCACTTCCGGTAACATCGCTTTTCCGATTTCAAGACGTTCACCTTCGAAATTGGGCAGGTGAAGAGTAGTGTACGTTCCCCAGGGAGTTTCGGACTCCACGGCAAGCATCTGCGAAATGGTCAGTTCCATGATCAATCCGGTCTGAGTCCGATTCTGGAGTACCAGTGCATTCTCTCCGCCGGAATTCAGCTGAATCATCTCACCTGAGGCCAGAAGAAGAGAATGGAATAAAACGACAATAAACAGAACCATAAAAAAACGCTTCATAAATTCCTCCACGGCTATTAATCCGTTTAAAATGAATTTACACAAAACCCCGTAAGTATTACGAAGTTTCGTTCAGAAACCCTATCGATTTTTTCTTTTTCTGCAGGCCGATTGAAGAAGCGATATTTATTGGGAATCCAATGTTTCTAAAAGCTTCTGAATAATCTGGAGAGTGGTCACGCCTTCTGCTTCGGCATTGAAATTGGGGATAATGCGGTGTCGCAATACCGGTACGGCACAGGCTTTCACATCTTCAATTTGCGGAGTAAAGCGCCCCTGTAAAGCGGCACGGGTTTTGGCACCCAGAATCAAGTATTGTGACGCTCGCGGACCGGCACCCCAATTAATCCATTCTTGAATGAAATCTGGAGCCTGAGGATTATTTGCCCGGGTCAGACTAACCAGCTTCACCGCATATTCAATCACATTGTCCGCTACCGGCATCTGGCGAATAGCTTCCTGGTACTGGAGAATTTCTCCTGCGCTCATAACTTTTTCCAGTTGCGGTACATAATCCCCGGTGGTTGATTTCACAATGTGGATTTCCTCCTCATAAGAAGGATAATCTATCCACAAATTAAACATAAAGCGATCCAGTTGAGCTTCCGGAAGGGGATAGGTGCCTTCCTGCTCAATGGGATTCTGAGTGGCCAGGACAAAAAACGGTTCCTGCAGTTCGAAGGTTTGCCCCCCGGCAGTCACTTTATGTTCCTGCATGGCTTCCAGCAATGCGGACTGTGTTTTTGGGGGCGTTCGGTTAATCTCGTCTGCTAGAACAATATTGGCAAAAATGGGACCTTTCAGGAAGCGAAATCCTTTACTCCCCGATTCCCGATTTTCTTCGATGATTTCTGTGCCGGTGATGTCCGAGGGCATTAAGTCCGGTGTAAACTGAATCCGGCTAAATTTTAAATCCAGTACCTGTGCCAATGTACTGATAAGCAGCGTTTTAGCCAGTCCCGGTACACCGACAATTAAACAATGGCCACGAGAAAACAGGGAGATAAGCAACTGATCAATAATTTCCTGCTGACCGATGATGACCTTTTTGATTTCCTGATCGATTCTGTGGTAAGCTTCAGCTAATGCTTCCAGTAATTGGGCTTCGTTCTGGGTTTTCACAACAAACCTGACTTCCTGCTTATTGGTTCAAATTTATTGAATATTAGGAAAATCGAATGGGAGAATCAAACCATTTTTAATTTTAACCCATGCGGGAAGTTGCTAAATCTTTTGAAATAAAGGTGTTACTTTAATTCCCGGAAATCATCCAATAACTGAAAATATTTCGGAGAGTGCGCCATGTTTACCCTGGATATTGCGGTTCATGCGATTAAGATTACCCTGTTTGTTTTTATTATGATGGTGCTGATCGATTGGCTGGACATTCGGAGTCGGGGCAAACTTCATGAGTGGGTGAGTGGTCGAAAATTCCGTCAGTATCTGGTAGCCAGTTTTTTAGGAGCCACTCCGGGTTGCCTGGGAGCGTTTATGAACGTTTCTCTTTATATCCACGGATTTCTCTCTTTTGGTGCAGTGGTGGGAGCCATGATTGCCACTTCCGGAGACGAATCCTACGTCATGTTCGCTGAATTCCCCAAAATTGCCTTGCTGCTACATTTTTTGCTGTTTGCTCTGGGTATTCTATTCGGTTTTGTAACCGATTATCTGGTCAAATTATTTAAAATGGAAACCTGTCAGGAATGCCAGCTTCAGGTATATCATCCGAATGAACATTCCACCAAACACTATTTAACCGAGCATGTGTGGAATCACATTGTCAAAAAACACCTGATCCGGGTATTTTTGTGGACGTTTTTTGCCCTGTGGGTGGTTCAATTTGGATTAATTCATTTTAACCTGGATCAATTTGTGAAGGAGTATCCTCAAATTATGCTTCTTAGCGCTGTCCTGATCGGCCTCATTCCTGAATCGGGTCCACATTTGATTTTTGTAATGATGTTCAGCCAGGGGATCGTTCCGTTTAGTATTTTACTGGCTTCCTCTATGGTGCAGGACGGACACGGAATGCTACCGCTGCTTTCCTATACAGTGAAGGATTCGATCCGGATCAAGTTCTTTAACGCTGTTTACGGATTGCTGGTTGGTGGGGTACTCATGGCAGCGGGGTTGTAAGGTGTAAAGGAGACAGGGGGAGGACGGGCAATAAGGGGAATAAAGGTGTTTGAAGGGAAGAGAGGGTTAAGGGGTATCAAAGGCATCAAATCACAAGGACGTAGAGATGGAAACATTGGGAAATCTGGTGGGGTCTTCCATGTTTTTTCTCTTCGTTATTGGAAGAACGAATCCAGCTTAATTGGGCTTTCCGGATAACTTTTGCATTTCGAAAAATTCCTTTTCCTTTTCTGCAGGAATCTTTTAATTTAATACAATTTAAACGGAGTTTACGGATGACCCGTCGGTGGAAAATATTTTTGAAGGCGGTTGGAATTGCGCTGGGAATTGGATTGCTTCCGTTGTTTGCAGAAATCACCGAAATCCACCTTGCTTATACTGCCAATCTAAATGGTAATCTGGAGACGTGCCATTGTGGGGGGAACAATTTAGGAGGCATGGTTCAGCTTAAAGCAACAATCGATTCATTGTCCCGCCGCTATCCCGATCTGATTCTGGTGGACAGCGGCGATTTTCTGACCACCTATTCGATGCCTCAGGCGAATGCTTTGATGTGGGAACTGATGAGCTGGCTTCCGTTTAGCGCCATCAATCCCGGTGACCAGGAATTTGTGGAAGGGTGGCTCTTCTTTCGTCAACATCTTGCACAGAATTCGTTACCACTGGTCAGCATAAACTTGAAATTTCCCGAAGATGCTGAGCGGACAACTATTCCCCGCTATCGGATTTGTCAGCGGGGAGCGTCCACAATTTATATTTTGGGCGTTACACCGGCCTCAGCATTCGATTTTATCCAGGTACCGGAGGTTGATATGCTTCCGGTAACCACTGCTCTGCAGGAATATCTTCCTCAAATACAAACCAAAGCCGATCTGATTGTTTTACTTTACCACGACAGTTATCGACACGCTCAGGAATTGCTCCATCAATTTCCGCAGATTCATGTGATGATTGCCGGACATAGTCAGGAGAAAGGAATCATTCAAGCGGGAAATCAGGTTGTGCTTCAACCGGGTACCGATGGAGAGTATCTGGGACTGCTGACCATTATTCTGAAAGATGGAACCATCGAATATCAGAATCGGTTTATTCCGGTAAGTCCGCAGTTTGGTGAGGATCAAGGGGTGAAAAAACGGGTGGAAACGTTTTACCAGCATCTGGAAAAAGAAGACATTGTTCATTAACAGGAGAAAATAGAATGATTAAAGAAGCGATTAACAAATTTATGGAGGGGCAGAGTTTAACCCGGGAGGAAGCTTACAAAGTTATGGAAGAGATTCTTTCCGGCAAGGCAAGCGAAGCGCAAATTTCCGCTTTTCTGGTGGCACTGCAAATTAAAGGGAGCACAGTGGACGAATTAGCCGGAACGGTGGAGGCTTACCGGGATCGAATCACACCGCTTTCCATCGCTGATGAAAATGCCATCGATACTAGTGGTACAGGGGGCGATAACCTGGGAACTTTCAACATTTCCACAGCCGCCTCCATTGTCGCAGCAGGAGCCGGTGCGAAAGTGATTAAACATGGCTATCACGGTGTTTCCAGTCAGTGCGGAAGTGCCGACGTTCTGAAAGCATTGGGCGTTAAAACGGAGCTGTTTCCCGATGAATTTTATCGGGTATTCGAGGAGACCGGTCTGGCATTCATCTTTGCTCCGCGTTACAAACCGACACCACGCAATTTTGCTGGCATCCGTCAGAATCTGGGTGCCCGCACTATCTTCAATATTCTCGATCCTCTTACCAAACCTGCTTTGACCAAACGCCAGCTTATTGGCGTGTACGACCAGAAACTTTCCCTGACTATTGCTCAGGTCTTGCGCGAATTTGGTATTTTTAGCGGAATGGTCGTTTCCGGGGAAAACGGGCTGGATGAGGTGAACATTGCCGGTAAAACCCATGTGGTGGAAATTGCCGGTGAGAAGATCACTCAATACGAAATTACCCCGGAAGACCTGGGAATTAAACGCTGGCCCATCGATAGCATTCGCGGTGGCGATGCGGAAAAGAACAAGCAAATTATTCTGGATATACTTCAGGGGAAGGATGGCGGACCAAGGGATGTAACCATTATCAATGCTGCCGCAGCGCTGAAAGTGAGCGGATTGGCCAGAACGCTTCAAGATGGGGTGGACATGGCTGCACGGGCTATCGATAGCGGGGCTGCTCTGAAGAAATTGAACCAATTAATTGAGATCAGCAAAAAATTAAAACATGAAAACTAAGCCTGACTTTCTGAAAAACTTTCATTTCCGGTGGATAGGAGAATGATGGACAGCAAACTGTGGAAAAAAATTGTTCGTGAGAAGCAGAAAGAAGTCCGTGCCTTGAAGAAACGGTTCACTCTGGAAGCGATCCGCACGGCTTCTTTTTCCGTGGGAACCGAATTTGTGAGTGCTCAAATGTCGTTGCTGGATGCTGAATATCTGCCTGTAATCCTTCCGCTTCAGGGGCGAATTCTTGAGCTGGACACAGAGTTGAGTAACTATCGGCCGTTCCGGGCGGCACGTTCGTTTCGGGAATGGCCCGTTGCGGCTTTTCTGGTAGCCGGCGACGCAACCTTTCTGGGTGGCGATCCCGCTCATGTGAATCTGGTCAAAAATGCCACCGGTGCCAGTGTGATTTTGCACGATTTTGTAGTGGATGAGGTGCAGATTTATCAGGCTAAAGCTATCGGAGCAGATGGCCTGTTGCTGGATGCAAACTGGCAGGAACGGGAACAACTCAAACGGTTTACCGAAGTAACTTACGAAGTGGGGCTGGAACCGTTTATTCGGATTCACTCCCCCCATCTACCAAACGGAATAGAGCCTGGCTGGATTGGTGGAGTGATTCTTTCTCCGGAATTAACCGTTCAGGAGATTGTTTCCGGGAAATTGCAGCCATTGTACCATCTGGTCGATGAAAATGTACCAATTCTATATCAAACAATTCCCGAAACAGGGGAGAGCCTGCTTGCTTTGCAGCAGACCGGGGTGCAGGGCTTTCTGATTCCGGAAAACTGGGTGCTGGAAAACGATCCGTTCGAAAAATTAATCCGGCAATTTGAGTTGCTCTGGCCCGAACGCCGAAAAGGGAACCCGGAAGATTAAAAATTTATTGAAAACAAACGATTCATATTTTAGGTAAGATTTGAAATAGGGAGTCGAAGGACGGTTTGGCAAACAAAGGATTGAGAAGAATCCCGCATCGTCTGGCACAGATATCGTTTTTGTTTTTTCTGCTAAGACGGGTTTCTGTATTTTATCTGCGAAAATACTGGAAATGGTGGGTCCCGTTGGTACCTGTTGGAATCGCGGTATATTTGTACCTTCTGATCACCATTCCCCCGAATATCAGCAACTCCCGGACTGATCAGGAAAAAATTGTACGGATTCCCCGCGGAAGCAGTTTAACCGAAATTGCCCGTATTCTGGAAAACGAAGAAGTGTTAACCCATCCGACCCTGTTTGTGTGGCTGGGACGTGTAGGGGGTTACCAGCATCGATTAAAAGCGGGGGTTTTTTACGTACCCACTCATCTTTCTACCTATCACTTGCTGGAATATATGACCCATCCGAAACCAGCGACAATTAAAGTGACTTTTCCGGAGGGGGAAAGGATTACTCTGTACGCTTCGATTGTTCAAAAACGGCTTGGGATTGATTCTGCCCGCTTTGTGCAATTGGCCAACGACCCGAATTTTTGCCGTGAGCTGGGTATATCGGCCAGTAGCCTGGAAGGTTATCTGTTGCCGGAAACCTATTTTTTCCCTTATGATATATCGGCCCGGGAGGTGTTGCGGTTTCTGGTTCGACAAACGCTCTCTATTTTTCAAGAGGATTCGGTTCGGCGACAAATGCAACGATTGGGGATGAGCATGCACCAGATTTTGACACTGGCCTCCATTATCGAAGGGGAAGCGATGGTTGATTCCGAACGAGTGCTGATCAGTTCGGTGTACCATAATCGGTTAAAACGCGGTTGGCGATTGCAAGCCGATCCGACCATCCAGTATCTGATTCCCGGCAAACCACGACGATTGCTGCTAAAAGACCTGGAGATTGATTCGCCGTATAATACCTATAAATATGCTGGTTTGCCTCCCGGACCCATCAACAATCCGGGACGGCGTTCCATTATGGCTGCTTTGTATCCCGCAAAAACGTCTTATCTGTATTTTGTTGCAACCGGGGACGGTGGCCATCATTTCTCCCGCACCGCCGCTGAACATGCCCGCTGGAAACGCAAATTTGACCGAGTTCGACGTCAGGTGCGGCGTTCCAGAATTTCGCAGTAAATGAGAAAAAAGAGGAAAACTAAAAATAAAAAACATCCCCACCGGGATGCAGGTTGTTTTTGGGACAGGAGGAACAGGATTTTCAGGATAAAATGAAATTTTTGGTTTTTGGTGCAACCATGCAGGTGGGTTTACAGGCCAGATCGTTAACATTAAAAATGAATCCTGTTCCATCCTGTATATCCTGTCTCATTTTTTTGTGGACAAGATGAACGGGATTCTCTGGATTGAAAAAAACATCCCGTCAGGGATGAGATGAACTTAGACCCCCAATTCATTGGGGGTAAACGGAAAACGTCCCCCGATCCCAAATATTTGTCCCGGAGAGAGAATTGACCCACACGCTCATTCATTAACACCGGGCTTCAGCCCGGTGCAACGAACCATTCGCCCAATTAAAAAACCGCTTTAGCAGTTTTTAGGAATGTCAACCAACGGTGTTCTCAGCGAAAACCGTTGAAACGGTTTTCTGGCGGTCTTTCGCTCTTTTTTCACCGGGCTAAAGCCGCGGTGTTAATCAATGGTTGTTTAACATACACGGTGGTGGCATTAACATTATTCAAATCATCCATCCCGAATCCTGTCTCATCCTGTATATCCTGTCCAAAAATTCTTTTTTCAGGGTAAGCCGGATGGAAGTGAGACCCCTCGACTCCGCTAACGCTCCGCTCGGGGTGACAGAGTGAAGGAATGGCTCCGCTCGGGGTGACAGGGCAGCCTGCTGTCATTCCGACTGGAGCGACGAACGAAGTGAGGAGCGGAATGGAGGAATCTCAGGAGAACATCGACCTGTCCATCCAGATTGATTTTTTTAG
>CAZBWV010000027.1:0-22207 GCA_964495805.1 uncultured Calditrichaceae bacterium | reverse complement strand
AGAAGTAATATAGAATTGAAATCAATCAAACATAAAAATCCATTCATCATCCGGAAAATCCTGTTCATCCTGTCAAAAAAAATTTTTAATGAGATTCCTCCATTCCGCTCATCCCTCCGTTCGTCGCTCCAATCGGAATGACAGCTGGCTTCTGTGTCACCCCGAACGGAGCGATAGCGGAGTCGAGGGGTCTCATCTCCTATTCAGCTTTCCCCTGAAAAAATTAGACAGGATATACAGGATGGAACAGGATTCATTTAAAGATGAAGATTTTTATTAGAGCAAAATCTAAAAATATGATTTTATAATAAAGAACAAATATTAAAAGCAACACATATTTGAAAATAAAAAATGTCAAAATGATTAAATCATCCTGAAAATCCTGTTCATCCTGTCTAAAAAAAATTTTTAATGAGATTCCTCCATTCCGCTCCTCACTTCGTTCGTCGCTCCAGTCGGAATGACAGTGAGCTGCTTTGTCACCCCGAGCGGAGCGACAGCGGAGTCGAGGGGTCTCATCTCCTATTCAGTTTTCCTCTGAAAAAATTAGACAGGATGTACAGGATGGAACAGGATTCATTTTAGGACGAAAATTTTTTGTTCTATAAAAAAATTATGGTTCAAAAATAAAAGAAAGGAATTACAAGCAATATAGAATTGAAATCAATCAAACATAAAAATCCATTCATCATCCTGAAAATCCTGTTCATCCTGTCAAAAAATGTACACCTTATCCAAAAATTTGTAATTTTTCATCAGTTTGTGTAATTACAACCGAAACGCCACCGAAAAACGATGAGTTACCCCAAGGTCCTGGCTGAATGGCACCAGAGCATAGTCCAGGCGGAAGGAGGAACGCACAATCCCTGCCCCAAAATTGACCATGTGGGAATCGTAACCGAACATGCCACCTACTCGAACCGATAGCTGTTTCAGAAAAACCAGCTCGGTGCCCAGGTGAAAACGAGCGCCTTCGGCAAATGGGTAAACCAGGTCCCCTGCCAGCCGGGCTCTCATGTTTTCCGAACCGAAGGGTAGCAGGTAGGCTGCACCCGCACGCAGTAACGCAGGCAGAGGGGTTCGTTCCTGTGCTAACTGATTCATCCGTCCCAGATGTTGGATTGCTGCTCCCACCTGTAATCCTTTAATTCCCGGCCGATAGGTGATGCCTGCATCCACGGCCCAGCCGTGAGCCGATTCCACAAAAATTTTTTCGTACAAATACTTTACCGTAATTCCCACATTGAACTTTTCGGACATCCGCCTGGCGTAGGATACCCCTGCAGATAGATAGTGAGCGGAAGTTTCCTCCAGCGGCCGGGTGGTTGGCCGATCCCGCACTTCAATATCGCTAATGTTAAAACTGCGAAGGTGAATACCCCAGGCTGATTTTTCCCGAACAAATGAGATGGCACCAAATTCCCCGCGGATTCCCTGAAACCACTGATTGTGGTTAAACAACACGTTGGAATATGCCCCATTTAACATGCCAGCAGGATTCCAGTATGTGGCAGAGGCATCACCGGTAACAGCAACATACGCTTCGCCCATTCCTACCGCGCGCGCATCTACCCCCACCTTTAAAAAAGCCAGACCGGTTTTACCGGCATTTTCCGACCCGAATAAAAAGGAGACCACAAACAGAATCCCCATAAAAATCCATTTTCTCATGCCAACTTCCTTTCCTTAAACCTGAACCATCTTAAATTGCTCTCCGGGTAACAACCGTTGCATATTCGGTCTATATCGAAAACCGTTTTTTACACGCCTGTTTTTAAAAAGCCAGCTCCCAGGAAAAAATGTGGCTGGCGCCCTCGTCCACCACTGAATTCACAAAAGCGTAGTTCAATATCGCCTTCATACCAAAGGGAGTACTGATATTCAATCCCCCGCCAAACGTCCAGTGGTTATTATCGTAACCAAAGCGGGCCGCTGCCTGGGGAATAGCCAATTCCACCCCGGCGTGATGTTTCTCGGTGCCAGCAGTGCTCCACTCAAAATCGTATGCCAGACGCAGAAACTTCCAGGGTGTGCGATAATACACCCCCGCCACATTGGAAATCGGAAACTGATTGTCCAGCGTCATCCCCTGGTCGAAAATATTATTGGTGTTGGATTTCAATTTGGCGTTCACGTCTTTCATCAGGTAACCCAGGTACAGATCATCGGTTACACGCAACTGAACGCCCAGATCGCCACCGAAACCGGAGCCACCGTAATCGTAGCTCTTTTCCTGATCCGATAGACTTTCCTTCAAATATTTGGCGCTTACCCCAATGCTCAACCGGTTGGGAATTAAGTGAGCACCAAAGGAGAAGTAAATAGCGTGCAACCCATGATTTATTTCGCCCGTTTGTTCACCTACCGAATTATATCCCTGGATGTTGCCCACACCACTAAAAATCCAGCCCAGGGAGAATCCGGCATTGGGTTTGAGTGGTGTGGAAATACCCACGTAGTTCAGCTTGCGATCCAGGGACATGAAGCTGTATGAGAAATTAGCGGACATCGCCTGGAGCCGGGGCAAACCGGCGGGATTATAGAAAAAGCCGAATCCATCCGGCGGAGCGGCGGTTTGTGCATTCCCCATCGCAATCCCGCGGGCACCCAATCCCAACCGCAGGTAAGCGCCGGCATAACCACCATTCCCTTCGGCCAGCAGCGTTCCCATCATCACCAGTATCAACAAAATGATGCTAAATTTTCCCATTCTTTATTCCTCATCGTTTTTTTCTCCGGATTGAACACCGGACCGAATTAGTTAATCACCACAATTTTTCCCCAGGTGACTTTTCCCTGAATTTCGGCGCGGAAGAAGTAAACCCCATTGTCCACATATCGGCCGTTGTTGTCCCGCCCGTCCCAGATGGCGGAGCGATCGTAAGTTCCCTGAACAGGTGCGGTTTCGAACTCACGCAAATGAACGACTTTTTCCATTGCAAAATTAAAAATATCGATTTTCACTTCCGTTTCGCTGGAAATATGAAACTGAAATCGGATGTAGTCGCCCCGGCGGGGAGAAAAGGGATTGGGATACGCATAGACGGCCGGTTCGGTGCGTTCCCGGGTGGAAACAAAACTCCGGAAGATGGTCCACTCATATCCGTTGTTTACCGTGGTGGCCAGACCGTCTGCACTACCCACCCACAGCCGATGCTGACCATCCAGATAAGGAGCGGTGGCTACGGAGTAAAATTTGCTGGTTAAAATTTCCTCACCGGTCACCGAATCCACCATACGGGGAAACAGGTACCAGCTTTGCCCACCGTCGATGGATTTGTACACCCCTTTTTCCGTTGCCACATATACTGCAGAATCGTAAAAGGCGATGGCACGGGGAAAAGCGCCGTCGCTCAACTCCTCCACCAGTAAATTATCCCAGGTGTAACCGCCGTCCAGCGTACGGCTAACCGAATTAAATTCGTTGCCACCGGTGGTAAGGGTGCAAGCCCACACGCTGCCGTCCCAGGGATTGTAAGCCAGTGCAATGACCCAGTTCCCCGAAATTCCTCCGGTTTCCGGCTGAAAACTGGAAACCCGATAGCGTGTCCAGGTTTGCCCGCCATCGGTGGATTTGCTGATACCGTCCGCCGTACCCACCCAGATGTTCCCGTTTTCCGCCATCACCGAAAATCCCCGATGATTCAGATAATTCAGCGCACTGAACGGTTTCCCATCGGTGGTTACAACCTCCCAGGTCTTCCCCATATCCAGGGAACGGCGGATACCACCACCGAAACTGGCAATCCAGATTTGCGTGTCCAGCACGGCGATGTCGAAAGTAATATTTTGCACAGCGGTGGTAGTCGGTTTCATACCGCCCATGGTGTCGGTGACCGCATCTTTCGGTTGGGGAATGTACACCCACTGCGAACTTCCCGGAGCCAGATACCGCAAACCACCACCCACAGCCAGGGTCTGGTTGTTCTCCACGGTGGTGTCGTACCCGGTAGCAATCCACACCGTTCCGTCCGGAGCTATGGTCAGTGCAGAAATTCCCCCTTTTCCGCCGTAATCGTCCGGGGTGTAATTCACCCAATGCGCGCCTTCATCCCCGCTCACACTGAGTCCGTATCCGGTACCCACATACAGGGTATCGTGAAACACACGTAAGTCGGTAATTCCGTTTCCCACCAACCCGGAGCGGTCGGGCGCCTGATCTAACTGAAAACTCAGCGGTAACTGAGCAAACAGCCATGTTGTGGTGAGAACATAGGTAAAAATGAAAGATAGAATCTTCATAGACACTCCAGTTTTCCTGATTTCTTAACGAAGTTGATTGTCCGGTTGTACCATTTCAGGTGGAATTCCCTCCCCTTGCTTTCCGGCTTCTCCCTGTGGAAGCACCACAATGGAGTCCCGCAAAGCCGAACTGATTTGCCCTACGCGATCCTTCGCGTAAAAGTAAAATTGATAGGTTCCTATGGATGCAGTAGGCGGTAAAAAAATGCTCAACGTATATATCCCGTCTCCCGCCACCGAATCGCCTACCGCAACGGGATTGTTGGGGTCATAAGGTAACCCGTTATCGTACATCTGGAACGGATTGCCGGAGGAAGGAACACCACCTGGCAGGTAAGAGTCGAAATAGACCATTTGCACATCATCCAGGCTCTGGCCATCCTGCACGTGAATGGTTAAAATAGCGCGGTTGTAATAACCCTGAGGGGGCAGATGCATACTGTCCGGCATATTCAATTGGAACACACGTGGCGGGGTGTTTTCCACGTACAGGGAACGCACCACCACCGCGGAGGTGTCGCCCACCCGATCCTCGGCAAAACACTCCAGCCGGTAATCCCCTTTCTTCCCCACTGCATAGCTGGAATCGACGGTTTTCTGAAATACCGGAGAATGATTGCCGGGAGGAAACAGAGTATCGGTAAACGAAATGCTCTCCAATCCTGTGGGAATTCCCTTCAGGATGACCCAGCGAACATCGTCCACCCCATCGCTATCCTGGATGGTTACCGTGAGCGGTGTGGGAACCATGCCGGTGAGAATGCTGTCCGGCATGAGAAAATGAACAATTCTCGGTGCAGTATTATCCACCACTTCCAGGGACTGGTTTTCGGATTCCAGCACTTTTCCGTGACGATCGATTGCGCGCACCCAGGCCTGGTAATTCCCCTGGGTAAAATTCCACTCCACCGGAATCACTCCCTGGGTGTAAACCTGATCGTGTGCCACCACATCCATGGAAGTGTGTTCGGCACCTCCATCATCATACAGGGGAATAAGTTGCTCTCCGGAATCGGGATGAGCCAGTACCAGCGAGACGCTGGCGATGCCTGCCTCACCTTCGGGATGAGTAACCCGGGCGGTAAATAGGAGGGTTTGTCGGGAATTTTTACTGATCAGAGCAGGAATATGAACCTCCTGGATAGCAAATTCAGGAATCGGCTCGGTGGTGCCTTTTTCTTCCTGGCAGGAAGCCATCCACAATGCCAGTATCAATCCCCACAGATAAATCTTCCACAATCGGATGTTTTTCATAGAATAACTCCATTTTTCCATTCATCAACCGTATTATGAGCCACAAAGCTGTGGTTGCTCATTCACTGAATTTTTTAAACATCGATCGGAATCGTGCCTTAGCCATCGTTTTCAGAATTGTTTTCTGCCTGTCCTTCCGTTCGCTGCAGCACCATCGCACTCCACTCGTTGAGATGTCGGGTTTCCACCAGAGCGAATTCCGGCGGTACATGTTGAAGCAAAAGCGATTCGTCGGCGGTTAAAATACCCGACAGAATCAGATAGTGGCCGGTGCGACGAGTCAGTTCCGGCATCATCTCCAGCAATACCGCCCGGTTTATATTAGCCAGCACGAGGTCGAACATCTCCTGTGGCACCACAGAGATATCGCCCACCCGAAAATCGATTCCGCTGACGGAGTTAAGCGTGCTGTTGTGTCGGGCGTTGTCGATGGCTTCCGGCTCAATATCGAATCCCAGAATACGCCTGGCGTTGAGTCGGGCAGCAATAATAGCCAGAATTCCCGAACCGGTGCCGGCGTCCAACACGGAAAACCGCGGTTGCAAGTAAGCCTCCAACAGGGCAACCATCAGCCGGGTCGTTTCGTGGCTGCCGGTACCAAAAGCCATCTGCGGATCGATGATGATGACCATTTCGTCAGGCGCAACCTGAGGTTTCTCCCATGGTGGCGCCACATGGATGCGACGGGTAAGGCGCAGCGGGCGGAAATGTTTCTTCCATTCCGCATTCCAATCCGCATCCGGAAGCAGGGTGGCATAAAACTGTTCGGGATGAAAGCCGGGATTTATCCGACGCAAATCGTTCAGCAGTGCACTCATTTCCGCCGGGCTCAAATCCGCCGGAAAATAAACAAACCAGATATTCCCATTCAGTTCTTCAATCCCCAGGCAGCGATGTCGGAACAGAATGCCGGGCAGGAGTTCCGGATCGAATCCCATCAGTTCCAATCGGACCTGCAGATATTGTTGTTGTTTATCGGCCATTTGTTTTTGGCTTACCTGTGTTTCTGGTTCAAATTAAGGAGACAGATTTTCAATCACCTGCATCAGCACATCACCCACCGCCTGCAGGCTTTCCGGGGAACATTTGTCCGGTGTATCCTGCAGGGTGTGCCAGTATCGGTTGCTCAGGTCCGGATACCCAAAATCGATTAAATCGATGGCGCGGATGCCGCCGCGATTTAAAATCACATGGTCGTCGAACACATATCCCTGAAAGCGCCGGGTGAACTGGGTGTAGCCTAATTCCTCGGCGGTACTCCACACCAGTTCCACCACATCGGGGGCATAGTCCCGGGAATACCCTTCGATAGGGATTTCCAGCTCCGCATCACCAATCATATCCAGCAGAATGGCAAAGCGGGGGAAAAAGCGAGTGTTATTCTGCACAAAATAGCGGGAACCCAGGCAATAGTTATCCAGCTCTCCTTCCCGTCCATAATCCTCACCGTCAAACAGCACAATATCCACTCCCACAGGGGGATTCCGCCGGGGTAGCAGGCGAGCGATTTCCATCAGCACCGCAACACCGCTGGCACCATCGTTCGCACCTAAAATGGGCTTATTCCGATTTTCCGGTTTATCCCGATCGGCGCGGGGACGGGTATCCCAGTGGGCACACAACATAATTCGGGAAGGATTCTCCGGCTGAAAAGAAGCGATGATATTGTACATGGTAAAAGTGCTGGAAATTTTCGGATCGTAAAAAGTAAACGGTTGCAGCTCCACCTTCCCGGCATATTTCTGCAGCTCGTTTTGCAACAGTTCCAGACAGGCAGCGTGCCCCGGTGAACCGGGATTTCTGGGTCCCAGTTCGGTTTGCCGAATAATCCACTGAAATGCCTTTTCTCCGTCGAAAGAGTCGCTCGCCATGGCCGAAAAAATTAGTAAACAAACCAGTCCAATGTTGATTAGTATTTTCATGCTTTATTGAACCTTTCCACCCTGACAAAGTTCAGGCTAAAGTTAGTTGGTTTCAACCACCATTCAAACTCTTTTCCTTTCCTTACCGAATGGCGATGTTCACGTTAATGCCAAATTCGGAATAAGAATATTTTCCCGTCCGCTTGTTTTCGGTTACCGAACGTTCGAAGAACATGCTTCCGTTCACCTTCTGGCTAAAGCGATAAGTTACGGATGGTTTAATTTTCAGCGACTTGTTCCGCGCCTGTTCTTCAAATTCGGTTTGCCCAATGGAGGGCCGCCGCGCCCAGGTAATATCGCTGGTACTGTTAAAAGTCAGGTTAAACTGCATTTCGTTCTTAAGCCGCCTTTTCTTTAAAAACGGCAAAGGAATCCGGAAACCGGTGGATTTGGAGTAGGACAGGGTGATATCGAAACCGGAACGAATCCCTTTACTGTCCGCACCGGTAGCACTGTAATTGTAATTGATGCTCTTGGTATAGCGAATATTCCCGGTAACCCCCCATTTGGTGTTAATCGTCATACCAAACAGCGGAGCAAAATTGTTGGAGTAACTCCAGCTGTCCCGGGTTTTCCCGTTTTCGTCATACCGATCGCTTTCGGTAAACTTTCCGGAGCGAGCATGTTCCACCTGAATGGAATTGGCAACCCGTTTAAAGAAAAACAGTTTTTCCAGTCCGGTGAGCCGGAATTGCCAGTCCGGAACAAACATCATCCAGGGCTTTTTATTGGCTTCCGGATCGTCCCCCATAAAAAAGTACGTGGAGGCAATATTTTCCGTTTTCTGCTGGTTGTTATCGTTCAGATCGCGATTGTAATTGTATTTAAAAGACGTGGACAGGTTTTTCATCAAATCGAAGCTCATGCTTCCGTTCACCATCCGGGTATTTTTTAATGTGGGTAATCGGGGAATTTTACCGTGGGTGGTGTCGGTTCCCACACCCGGATCGTAGCTAAAACCGAACTGGTAATCCCAGGTCGGAAGCCCATCGATATTAAAATGGGAGAGGTTATCCCGCACCTGGTAATCCAGGCTAATGGACTTCCAGGAGTTGAAAAATCTCCACACAATTTTCAGGGGATTTAACGCGCGCACCACCGGTCCGATGACGTTCTTTTGTTGTTTCTCCGGTGCCTGGGTTCCGGCCTGCTTTCCCGTCTGAGCTTTTTTCGGAGCGTTTTCATCGGCTTCGCCGCCGGATTTGCCCTTCTTTTGCCCCGGAGGTGCCGGCGGTTGCCCGCGTCGGGGTCCACCCCGCGACGGGGTCGGTCGCCGTGACCGCTGCTTCTTCAACTGGCTTTTCGTAGGATTGTAAATCTTATTGGCCAGCATGGATGGCTTAAAGCTCACACTAATCTGTTTGGTGACCTGCAACCGGCTGGATCGCTCGTTGGTGGTGACATTACTAAAATTATAATTGAAATTGGAATTATACTTAAAACTGGGTGAGAGCCAGCTGGCAATTTGCGGGGTGTAACTGGCACTGAAATTCTGATTTATCACTTTATCGATGCCAAAATCGCCCCGGGTAAAAATGGCATTAATCAGTTCCTTTGCCCGGTAACCTTTGGGTGTCGCATCCGATTGGTAATCCCGCTTGTAATTGAAATTGATGCTGGGAAGCAGAGTGTAGCCCAAACTCACCGAACGGTTTGAGTTCGTTTTGATGACTTTTGTCGGTTCATCTTCCAGCCGTGCCTGACGGATGTTTTCGTTATCCCGCAAGGAGACATTGGCGGACAGACTGTTCGGAGTGTAATACAGCTTCTGAGAAGCCAGCGCACGAACCAGAGGTCCGTTCCCCAGCCAGCCAAACGGGCGAAAGTAATTGTTTTTCCCAAAAGGAATACTGGCTTGCAACTGAGCACTTAGTGCTTCTGCATCGTTCATCAGGTTTAGCGGATCGCTGGCGTGCTTCTTGCTCCAATCCATATCCAGGGTAAAAATGTCGATGGTATAGCGCAAATACCAGGGGGAACGTGGTGAGCTTTTGCGCTTAAACGTGGCTCCCAGGGAGGTTTGCTCAGAAATGTTGCTATTCTTCTCCAGCTCCGGATCCAGTGTCCCCAGCCCGAAAAACTGTTTTACCCGGTCCTGAAAATCGCGAGGTTTGTAGTGGGTCAACTGGTCGCTGTTGTAGTAATATTTGGGGATTTTCCGTGATCGGACAAAGCTTCCGGTAATGGGAATCTGAAATCCCCAGCTGGAGGGTAAAAATTTGTGCAATTTTAATCCCGCACGATATTGCTGGCGTTCCATGGTACTTCCGCTGCCAAACTGATCTTCAATGCGGCGGAAATCGGAATCCACCACTTCCCACTGAGCGCGCACATTTCCCACATCGGCGACGGTCAGGTCGGCCATCAAGCGCATGGCGCTCCCCTGATCCCGCTCCACATCCGTGACACGCAACTCGTCGATCCAGATTTCGGTATTGGTCAGGGTTAAATCGCCCACGTTGCGAGCACCAATAATCATAAAATTTATGTTTCGCAGAGAGGGTTTTCCCACCACTTTAAAATAGCGCTCGGGGTTATTGGGATCGCGGCGGAAATAGACCGGTTGCCCGTTGAGTGAGTCGCCCGTGAAATATTTCTCTAACTTCGTTTTGGCCAGCTCATCCAATACCACATCCAGGTGGTTGCGGGAATCCCAGTGAGGATACACTTTCCCACCCACTTCGTAATAAATGCTCTCCGTGGGACCGAATCGCAGGAAAAACTCCAGCGGTGAGTTCTCCTCCGGCAAATTGCGATCGCCATGCACAAACAGTTTTAACCTTTTATAGAAGATCAGGTCCATCTTCTCGTATAGCTGTTTGGTGGCTTCCGCAACCGCCCCCGGTGGTAAGTAACGCAACTGCAGGACCAGAGACTGCTCCTTGCTCATGGCTTTGGTAATGCGATCGCGGATTCCCGTAACATTTGGAGGGGAATGATAGGCTTCCGGTCCACCTGCGACCTCGTCGGCATTCTCTTCGGTGTTGTACACCGCAATGCTAAACAAAGAATCGTTTCGCACAAAAGGTGAATTTTCGTCCTGTGCCACACCAATTTCCTCCCACTCATTCCCCACAAAGTCAAACGTGGCAATCTGAATGGTGTGGTACTGGCCGTCCATGGGCAAATCATTAATCCACAACCGGACAAAGAAGATCTCCCGAAAATTGGTATCCGGTTGTCCTACCACCAGTTCCGGATTGTATGCACGAATGGGGATACGGAACAGACGCCACCCCTTGGGGGTGCTCCCCTGAATATACGGACTGGTGGAATCACTCAGATTAAACGAATAAGTAAAATATTCATTGGTGGTACTCAAGCTTCCGTTGCCATCCAGGTCTTCGGTGTCGGGATATTTGGCACCTTTAGCCTGTCCGTTCCCTTCCGTCCCATTAATCATTAAAAAATGCGGGCTGGTTTCCAGCGGTGGGCGCCACTGGTCGAAGGGATCGTCGTGGGGATCGCCATTAGGCACCCCGTCCAGTCCCACGTCTTCATCCTCATCCAGCAAACCGTTCAAATTGCGGTCTTCGGTGTTCAAATTGCGCAGGGAGCGCTTGCCATCCCAGGTAAAAGTGTTCTCCCGAATGTAGAAATCCTCGCTTATTCGCCCGATGTCGATGTTAATCTGTCCCACATCACCCTTTACCCACAATTCAATAAACTTGGTTTTATTCTGATCGGGAAAGTTGATGGTGGAACGCATGATGCCATCCCAGGCCAGGCTATCGGGAATGGAATCATTTTTCCATTCCAGCACCAACACATTGGTGGTGGTTCCGGTTTGTGCATTCACATCCTTATTGGGCCAGATGTCTTTAATTGGCACCTGATTAAACGGGTTAAACCAGAACATACGCACCCGACTGCGATCCATCAGGTACATCATCTGGTCATCGCTCTGGTCAACATCAAAAGCAATTCCCTTTTCCGGAATGCGAAACTTAATGGGAACAGAGGCGGGGCTCCAGGTTTTGTAGATGATGCCCAGAGGCGTTTTGCGCTGACTCCCTTCGAAATCGTCGATATACGCCACACCTCTGGTTTCGCCCAGCTTTTTCTCGTTAAACGTATTGGGATTGGGATTCACCTGAGCATATTCCGCCTCGATGTGCAGTTTTGTCTCGGCAGAGGTTTCAACGATGGGAAGTTTGTCCAGAGCTTTGGTAATAATATTGGGTTTGAAGTCCAGAGCGGTGTTTACGTCCCAGACAAAATTGCGAACCGGTTCCTGTCCCAGTCGTACCCGCTGGTCCAGCGTACTTTTGTTTAAATACAGGGCCGTGGCACCGATGAATCCCCGATCGCCCAGATCGTACTGCATACGTCCGCCCAATAGCGTCTTTTTATCCAGCTGGAACAGGTTCCCCCGTTCGTACTCAATTTCCACATTGGCATCCGCCCGACGTGCTTCCGGCGCAAGAATCTGCAGGGTTCCCCCAAAATAATCGATGATGTAATCTTTATCTTTCACCAGTTCCCGCCCATTTAATCGTACCACTTCGGAGCCTTCCAGCACGTTAAAACCCAGATTAAAAGTGGTGGAGGCGGAACTGGTGGTGATTTCGATATCGAACTTATGTTCCTTTTGTTCCTGCGTTCGGTCCTTGATGTTGTAGATATTCACATGCAACGAGTTGTTAATTTTAAAATTACTGCTATCCGAAGGGGCAAATGGTTGCAGGGAGGGAAAAATAAGATATCCGTTGGCCAGATCGAAAATATTTCCGTTGTTCACATCCACTTTTTTATCGCCGCCATCGGCAAAATTACCCTGCTCATCCAGACGGTCCAATCCCATCAGGTAAATGAATGTTTTCTTCTCTCCTTCCGGTTGGACGTCGATGTTTTCGCCCGTTTTGGTGTACAATACCTTTACGTCGAAACCATCTTTTTTAATTTGCGAGGCACCCAGATTGTACACATTGCGCATGGCCAGCTTCCAGGTTTTCTTGTAGTCCGGTTTCGCCGCCTCCGGTTTGACCAGCTTCAGCAGAATGGTGGTAGAATCCCCAATTTCGTTAAACAGCATTCCCTTTTGCACTCCCCCTTCGGTACGGTAAGCCACTGCCACAATATCCTGTTCATCCACATTCTGGTTTAACCAGAAAAAACCTCGATATTCATCGTAGTTGTAATCTTCCATGGGGGTTAATCGTTTGAAGTAGGCGTGCTGGACTTTTCCCGGAATGGGCACCAGATTATCCAGCGAATCCGGATTCACCGAGTCAGGATCGATCACTGCCCACCCTTCCCGGGTGTCTTCGTCGGTATTTTTCGCTTTAATCCAGATATCCAGTTGAACGATTCGATATGCTCCGCCGCCAAAGACCCGCCAGACCATCGTTTTGGGATCGTAGCCCGATTCAAAATTATCGGCGTAAATTTCATCCACAAAAAAGAAGCGGTTCCGCACATATTCAATATCTTTCAGGCGGAACACATTCTCTTCGGACTTACCGGTTTTGGTAATCTTTTGCTTCTCACCCCGTTCCAGACTGGCAATTCCCACAAAGCTCAGATTTCCTAACTGCATTTTGGTTTTTAGCCCGAACAACCCCTGATGTTTGGAGGAGGTAGAGACATAATTGGTGCTGGGCAGGCTCAGGTTTACATTACCGGCTTCGATGGACTGAATAATTTCGTCTTCGTCGCCGGTGTAGGTCAGGCGAAGGGTGTTTTCCAGGTCGAAGGTGGCTTCGCTGTTCTGGTCCACCTTCACGCTCACCTTGTCGCCCACGCGTCCCTCCACCTGGAATTGCTGGGTTTGCTTAAATCGCGGACTGAAATTATTTCGCTGCTCGAAGGAGGTGACTGCCGAACCTTCCCGGTTTTCCGTTCGGCCGGCCAGTTCGAAGGAGATATTTCCGGTAACGCGTAATCCCACTTTATCCCCACCGAAAATTCGTTTAAACGCTTTGCTTTTGATTCGCACAGGAATGTTCAACTCAATTCCGCCACCACCGCCAGCCTGCCGGGCCTGTAACCCTTTCAATACGCGTTTGGTCCAATTATTCTGATTTTCAAAAGCTATCCGTTGCTTAACGTAATATTCCAGGTCCACGACCAGCGGTAAACGATAATCCTTATCGTACAGAAGTTCACGTACTTCTACTTTGCTTTGCGTGCTATCCAGCCGAACAATACGTTTGAAATGGGTGAACTGGGATTGAAAGATGGTGGAATCGACAAAAAAGCGGGAGAGTCCCGGATATTGTTTTTCAAACAACGGTACTGTTCCCGGAGGTTGTTCGGGTGGGTGAAATCCGACCCCACTGGCCAGACTACTCCCTATCAGGCCAAAAATCAGCCACAGCGTTAGGTGCAGAAGATTAAGACGCAAAGCTTTGCAAATCCTTTTTTTCCGAATTTACTTAAGTCAATCAATCAACTGTAACAATCTTGGACGCTGTGGCACCTCCGTTTTTATTTTGAGCGTAAATATATGGAATATTTAAAAATGAATCAAGTACAATATCCCGTACAATGCGGAAGGTGGTTTTGTTACGGGTCCTGAATTTTTTCCCGTGCCAGCCGAACGATTTTATCCACCTGCTCCGGGATGGACAGGTGGGTGGTATCGATTTCCACTGCATCATCGGCTTTCTTCAGGGGACCTACCTCACGTCCCATATCACGGGCATCGCGGTAACGCAGGTCTTCAATCACTTCTTCGAGAGGCAGGGATTGTCCTTTTTCTTGCAGTTCCTTTAATCGGCGCCGGGCACGCTCTTCCACACTGGCTACCAGGTAGATCTTCAGTTCCGCATCGGGGAACACAACTGTGCCGATGTCCCGTCCGTCCATCACCACTCCACCTGCGCGACCCAGAGCTTGCTGTTTTTGCACCAGAATTTTTCGCACACCGGGATTCGCAGCCACCGGACTGATGTTTTTATCAATCTCCGGAGTTCGAATGGCATCTGAAACATCCTCACCATCCATAAAAATAACCGTTTTCCGGTCGCTTTTACCGAAACGGATGTCGATCTGTTTCGCCAGACGACTCACCTGTTTTTCATCGGTTACCGGAACGTTTTCCCGCAGTGCTTTCAGGGTCACCGCACGATACATCGCTCCGCTGTCGATGTAGGTGTAGCCCAGACGCCGGGCAACTTCGCGAGCGGTGGTACTTTTTCCGCTGGCTGCTGGCCCGTCGATGGCTATTTTAATTTTTTTCTCCACTTTCATGCTGTTTTTCCAATACCAGATGTTTTTTCTGTTCCACCATTTGCTTTAACCGCTGGACTTCCTCGCGGGTAAGTAGCCGCCACTGTCCCTCACGCATATCGGACACTCGCAATCCGGCGAACTCAATGCGATGTAACTCTCGCACCCGGTATCCCAGCATCTCGAACATCCGGCGAATCTGGCGATTTCGCCCCTCGTGCAGTTCCACCTCCAGATAGCTTCCGTTATCGATGATGCGCAATTCTTTAATTTTACAGGGTGCGGTAACCTTTCCGTCCAGTTCCAGACCGTGTTCACAGCGATATAAATCGATGGGACGAATTTTGCGATCCAGTAACACTCGATAAATTTTGCTGACGTGAAATTTAGGATGAGCCAGAGTATATGCCAGGTCTCCGTCGTTGGTAAGCAGCAAAGCTCCGGTTGTGTTGTAATCCAGCCGTCCCACCGGAAAAATCCGCTCGTTGATGCGAATCAGGTCCACCACCGTTTTGCGATGCCGATCGTCGGTCACGGCGGTAACTACACGGAGCGGCTTGTTTAATAAAATGTAAATGAAATTGCGCGCCGGTTTTACCGGTTTCCCCCGAAACTTCACCACATCTTTCTCCGGATCCACCTGCGTACCCATCTGTTGAATCACTTCTCCGTTAACCTCCACAAGTCCCTGCGCGATGTATTCATCGCATTTCCTCCTGGAACCGACTCCGCACATAGCCAGATATCGGTTTAACCGAATCGTTTCTCTGCTCTTACTCATCGCTTTCCGTTACCATTTTTAACGTTATCCCCATTCACCGTCACCTTTATCCCCAGTACGGACGGTGAAATTTCTTTAACCAATTTATCGTGATAAGGACTTGTTCGATCTTCCACATCGATGAGTTCATCGATTTCTTTCAGGCGGGGTAAATCGGATAATGAATTCAACCCGAAATATTCCAGAAACTTTTTAGTGGTTTTGTAAAGGAAAGGGCTTCCCGGTGCTTCGGCGCGTCCGGCAATGGTAATCAGGTTTCGGGAAAGGAGTGTGCGCACCACCCCATCCACATTCACCCCGCGAATTTCTTCGATCTCGCTGCGGGTAATGGGCTGTTTATAGGCAATAATCGCCAGCGTCTCCAGCGCTTTGGCACTCAGGCGGTTTCGTTGCTTATTCTCGTACAGCTTCTCCACGTAGGGAGCGTACTCCGGCAGGGTAAACATCTGAAATCCACCGGCAATTTCGCGAATTTCGAAACTCCTCCCCTGCTTGCGATACTGCTGGTTCAAATTGCTCACAAAACGACGAATATCGCGCACCGAAAGATTGGTTAGAATCTCCCGAATGCGTTGTGGAGTTAAAGGTGTTTCGGAACTAAAGATTAACGCTTCCACAATGGCCAGATACGGTTCTTCTTCCTGAGAAATGGAACGTTCTGTTTTACTCTCTTCGTTCATCGTATTACCGTGCACTCACATTCATTCTATTTGATTGGGCCATTTTCCTTTTGCGCCGTCGCTTCCGTTTCGCTGGCTTTCTCCTTCAAAGAATGGCTATCCCGAAGCGCTTGATATCGGGTAAATTCCAGTGGTTGCAAAGGTACCAGCCGAATTTCGCCAAAAATTTCCGACTGTTTGGCGGAGAGAAATCCCAGCCGCATCAAATCCAGAATGGCCATAAACGTTACAATCAGTTCCAGGCGCGAAGCCAGTTTGCGCACAATTTCGCCAAACAAAGCGTACGGTCGGGAACCAATTTCCCGGAACAGAAAGCGCACCTGGTCTTCCATGGTCACTTTGATGACGTTCACCTGATGCACCCGGACTTTGGGCATGCCTTCCAGAGCCCGTTTAAAAGCGGTGAGCAGATCGAACAGCGAAACGTCTTCCCAATCCAGTTCCTCCGGTGTCTGTTGTTTTCGCATCAATTCCGCAGGAACCGGTCGGGGATAGAATTTTCGGTTCCAGTGTTCCAGTTCACCTAATTTCTGACCGGCTTCTTTGTAGCGCTGGTATTCCAGCAGTTGGGCTACCAGATCGCTGCGAGGGTCTTCAATAATTTCTTCCCCTTCGTCGTTGTAGCGGGGTAGCAGCATCCGGGCTTTAATCAGCATCAGCATGGCCACCATTTCAATAAATTCGCCGGCCACGTCCAGGTCCAGTATCTGCATCAGTTCCAGATATTCCAGGTACTGGCGAATGATCTCAGCGATCGGGATATCGTAGATATCGACCTCATTTTTCTTGATCAGGTAGAGCAGCAGATCAAAAGGGCCTTCGAAGACCGGTAGTTTGATTGTATAGGACATAAACGATCTGAATTCTTGAGATTCATCGATTGGTTTTGCCCGGAGTCAGGGGCGAAACCGTAAAATACCCGCGCGTTCGCGAACGCGGTTCATCACTTCGGCGGCTTTTTCCCGGGCACGTTCTGCCCCACGGCGCAGGACATCCTTTACATAGTCCAGATTCTTCTCCAGTTCCTGCCGACGTTTCCGGGCCGGTTCAAAATAATTCCAGATCTTTTCAATCAGTTCCTTTTTGGCATGTCCGTACCCATAACCACCAGCCAGAAATTTCTCGCGCATCGCCTGATCTTCTTCGGGAGTGGCAAATAATTTATACAGCTTGTACACATTGGACTGATCGGGGTCTTTGGGTTCTTCCAGAGGGGTGGAATCGGTGACGATGCTCATTACTTTTTTCTTGAGGGTTTTATAGTCCAGAAAGATTTCGATGGTATTGCCGTAGCTTTTGCTCATCTTCTGTCCATCGATCCCCGGCACCACGGCCACTTCGGGCATAATCAGGTCCTGAGGAATCACAAATGTTTCACCAAAAATGTTGTTGAATTTGATGGCCATGTCCCGGGTCATTTCCAGATGTTGTTTCTGGTCCTTCCCCACCGGCACCAGCTCGGAGTCGTAAATTAAAATATCGGCCGCCATCAGCACAGGATAGGCAAATAAACCGTGATTGGGAGAAATTCCCCTGGCCAGCTTGTCCTTATAGGAATGCGCCCGTTCTAAAAGTCCCATGGGTGTCACGTTCGAAAGCACCCAGGCCAGTTCGGTGACCTCCGGAACATCGCTTTGAATAAATAAGGTCGCTTTGTCCGGATCAAGCCCCAGAGCCAGGTAATCCATCGCTACCTGAAATGTTGCTTGCTCTAATTTCTTTTTGTCCTGAATGGTGGTTAGTGCGTGGTAATTTGCTACAAAATAAAAGCAATCGTTGCCATCCTGCAAAGCAATGTGCTGACGGATGGCACCAAAGTAGTTGCCAATATGCAATTCACCAGAGGGCTGAATGCCACTGAGAATCCGTTTTCCCTGAATATTCAACATGGACAACACCCCGTTTGTGTTACCTAAAAAGCTTCTCAATATAATTCAAATTCCACGAAAGATAAAGTTACAAATTAAAAAAATAGGATTTTGGGGAAAGGCGTTAATTTCTGGATTATCAATAAGATAGCAAATGTCCGGAAAACTGTACCAATTTAGTTAATCTTCCATGAAAAGGTACGGTTTCCAGTGTTCGTCCTTGATGCCAATAATTTTCTGCAAATAGAAGAAATAATGCGGTTTGCGCGGTGGTTTAATCAGTTTCATTCCTGCCTGTTCCGGGGTGCGATTGGCTTTTTTATGGTTGCAGGGCAAACAGGCCACCACCAGATTCTCCCAGGTATCTTTACCCCCGTAATGTTTGGGAATAACATGGTCGATGGTGAGCGGATGGGTCTTCCGGCCGCAATACTGACAGGTGTAATCGTCGCGAATGAGCAAATTTCGCCGGTTCAGTTGAATCCGTTTTCGTGGTACTTTAATAAAACGGGACAGACGAATCACGCTGGGAATGGGAAACCGGGTGCTTACGGTGTGAATCCAGCCGGAATTCTTTTCCACCATCTCCGCTTTGCCCATAAAAATCAGACGAATCGCTCGCTTCACATTGCAAATGGTAAGCGGTTCGTAATTTTGATTTAACAGAAGGACAGATCGATTTAACATGACACGCAACCAGACCCAAATAGATAAAGATACAACGGCTAAAATAATAATTGTGTTTTCACTGAATGTCAAGAGAATTTGTGAAATCGGGAAGTCCATACATCATCGGGAGCCCCGGCGGAGGGCCATCCGGAACTCCCGAAAAGCAATTACAAATTTTCCAGGAAAAAGCGTGTGATGGTTCGGAACAGATGGATGCGGTCTTCGGTGCTGCGGATGCTATGTCCCTGGCCGGGATAGATAACCAGCCGATACATTTTTCCCGCTTCCACCAGTCGATCGATAAACTGCTCCGTGTTCTGGAAGTGCACATTATCATCGCCGGTACCATGGGCAATCAGCAAAGCACCGTGCAGGCTATCGGCAAAATGAATAGGCGATCCCCGATAATACCCGTCTTCATTCTCCGCAGGCAGAGCCATGTAACGCTCAGTGTAAATTGTATCGTAATAGTGCCAATCCGTTACCGGCGCCACTGCGGCACCAGCTTTAAACTCCCGGGAACGGGTCAGGGCATACAGGGTCATATACCCACCATAACTCCAGCCCCAGATGCCAATCCGGCTGGCATCCACATAAGGTAGGCTTTTCAGATATTTTACCCCGACCAGCTGATCCTGCAACTCTATCTGTCCCAACCGACGGTAAATGGCTCTCTCCCAGGCGCTTCCGCGATTAGCCGTTCCCCGATTATCCAGAGTAAACACAATGTACCCTTTTTGCGCCATCAGTTGATGCCACAAATTGGTGAAGCGCTTTATCACTAACTGGGAATGCGGTCCGCCGTACACATACACCAGCACCGGATATTTTTTTGTCGGATCGAAGTGGGGCGGTTTAATCATCATGGCATGGTAAATCAAACCGTTTTCTCCCGGAATTTCCAGAAATTCCGGTGCGGAAAGATGATATGCCGCCAGTTCGGGATGCTCATTTTTTTCCAGTATTTTGAGCAATTTCCCATCCGTGCGATACAACGAAACACGGGTTGGGGTCAACGGTGCGGAAAAATAATCGATAAAATACCTGCCTCCAGGTGCCACCCGTACCGAATGCACACCTTCCGCCCGGGTAAGGCGCTTTATTTTTCGGGAATCCAGTCCCACCCGATAAAGATGCCGTTCCAGCAATCCATCCCGGGTTCCCACAAAATAGGCATATCCTTTGCGTTCGTCCACTCCCTCCAGAGAGGTAACCGTCCATTCCCCTTCAGTAAGTTGCTTGATCAGATTTCCCTGAAAGTCGTACAAATAAAGATGCCGATACCCGCTCCGTTCGGATCCCCACAAAAACCAATTCTTCTTTTTGAAGAAGTACACGAAGTCATCCACATTGATCCAGCAGGAATCATGCTCACTCAGTACCAGATGACTTTTACCGGTTTGCGGATCGCAGAACAGAAAATCCAGTTGCTGCTGATGTCGATCCAGTCGCATTACCGCTATCTGATTGGTTCCGGGTACCCAGTACACCCGGGGGAAATAGACATCGGTTTCTTCACCCAGGTCCAGCCACAGGGTGTTAGCGGTTTGCACATCCACCACCCCCACCTTTACAATGGGATTGGGATCACCTGCTTTGGGATAGCGCTCCATGGTAACGGCAGGGTGCAACAGGCTAAAATCCACGATGGGATATTCAGGCACCGGTCGGTCGTCCATCTGGTAATAGGCAATATAGCGACCGTCCGGAGACCACCAGTAGCCTTTAAAATCGCCTCGACTACCCAATTCTTCCTGATAGACCCAGTCTTTTTTTCCATTCAGCACCAGATCATTGCCATCAAAGGTCAGGCGTTTCTCCTGGCGGGTGGCAACATCCACCACATAAATATCGTTATTGCGCACAAACGCCACTTTCCTGCCATGGGGAGAAATGCTCACATTTTCCTCCTCCTGGGAGCTAACGGTCAACCGCACAACATTATCCCGATCGAAATTGTAGTAAAACAGATCTCCCGCTTCCCGTAACAGCAGTCCATCCTCTTCCGGAAACCACATATAGCCCATTAGTGACACCTGAATGGTATCGTTCCCTCCGATCCAGCGCATTTGTTTATCCGTTAACACGTTGCGTGCCTGCCGACTTTTGGCATCCATAATCCACAATTGCTGTTCTCCGGTTTCCGGATCGATTTTCAGATAAGAGAGTTGTTTCCCTTTGGGAAGCCACTTTAATCCGCGGGGTAATTTTTTGTACAAATTCAAGTTTAAATAGATGTCTTCCACAGTCAACTTTTTAAAGGATGTTTCTTCTGCAAATACCGCCATTTTCAACAACAAAAGAAGAACGAACAATCCTTTTGCCCATTTCATGTCGCACCTCGCACTTTTAATTCTTTTCACTCATGGGTTCCTGCACAAAGCTGAAATATACTAATTAATTCGGAGTGCTCAAGGATTTATTCATTTTCCCTCAAGCCCGGCCGGAAGAGATCACAACTCAACCATTTGATTTGTCAATTTGCCGTTGCAGGTTTCCTTGAGATGGGTTAAAATTAAGAGCCATTGATAGCCAATCATTTCGGGGTTATTCGAATGTTTGGAGGAATCATAAAAAAGGAGAACATTGTGAACGACTTACAAAAAGCAGCCCAAATTGCCGTACGAGATTGCATGGCAGTAAAATCGGAAGAAGATGTTCTGGTTGTTACCGATCCGGAACGCCGTGAAATTGGTTATGCGCTGTATGAGGCAGCGCTGGAATTCGGACGGGAAGCGTTTCTTCTGGAAATGAAAGCACGTGAAGTGAACGGTGAAGAGCCCCCTTCCCAGGTGGCGGAGATGATGAAGTTGGTGGATGTGGTGCTATGCCCCACCACAAAATCGTTGACTCACACAGACGCCCGACGGGAAGCGTGTAAAAAGGGAACCCGCGTGGGAACGCTGCCCGGAATCACCAGAGATATGATGATCCGTACCATGAGCGCCGATTACCATCGCATTGCCGAACTCACCTACAAAATCAGCGAAATTCTGGACGCTGGCGAAACAGCCCGTTTGACCACCCCTTTCGGCACGGATATCACCATCCCTATTAAAGGAATTAAAGCAATTTCGTCCACGGGACTGATTACCCAACCTGGCAGCTACGGCAATTTGCCTTCCGGGGAATCGTATCTGATGCCGGAGGAGGGGAAATCGTTCGGGGTGTTTGTTGTGGATGGTTCCATGGCGGGTATCGGACTGATCAAAGACAAGCCCGTTACCATTCGCGTGGAAAACGGATATGCGGTGGAAATTTCCGGCGGTCGGGAGGCTCAATTATTGCAGGAAATGATTGAAAAGGTAGGAGATCAGGGACGTAATCTGGCGGAACTGGGAGTGGGAACCAACTATATGGCCCGAATTACCGGTGAGATTTTAGAGGACGAAAAGGTGGCCGGTACGGTTCATCTGGCGCTGGGGAATAACGTCTCCATGGGCGGTACAGTAAACGTGGGCTTCCACGTGGATGGCATTATGACCCGGCCCACATTAATCGTGGACGATACGGTGGTGTTAAAGGATGGGAAATTACTAATTGAATAAATGAGTAATGGGCCGAAGTAAAAATTGCTGTCGTTTTCATGCTTCCCGGGAATCAAATTGTCCAAAAAAA
>CAZBWV010000026.1:0-17254 GCA_964495805.1 uncultured Calditrichaceae bacterium | reverse complement strand
GTGCCAGATTCTGCAGAGTCACCTGCCGGCGGATGCGGACAACATGAAATACAAAACCGGCAAGTACCGTTGCGACAGCCGGCAATATCCTGTCCGGAATAGAAACAATTAGTGCCTCAAACAGCTTATATCCCCAGTACTCCAATCGGAACCGAAATGATACATGTTCCATTCACCGCTCTCCATTTCTATCAGATAGTTTAACCTTTTCACCTCTTGCCACTCACTTTTCCATCCTCTTTTGTCTTTTGTCTTTTTTCTTTTATCTTTTGTCTTTTGTCTTCTTCTTGCATCTCCGTTTCATCCCTTAATCACTCCCAGCGGGCGGAGACGTGCCACTTTCCGGCTGATACCCGCTTTGTGCATGACATCGATGACGCTGGCAACGTCTTTGTACGCATAGGGCATTTCCTCAGCAATGGTGCGCATTCCCCGTGCCTGAATCACCACACCCCGTTTACGCAAATCGCCAATCAGGTCTTTCCCCTTCCCTGCTTTCAGCGCCTGATGCCGGCTTTTAACTCGTCCGGCACCGTGGCAGGTACTCCCAAAAGTTTCTTCCATCGCTTTTTCCGTACCGACTGCTACAAAGGAATAGCGCCCCATGTCTCCGGGAATGAGCACCGGTTGCCCCACTGGTTGGTATTTTTCCGGTATTTGTTTACTTCCTGGCGGAAAAGCCCGGGTGGCACCCTTACGATGCACGCACACGTTTTTCATCCGACCGTCAATTTCATGCTCTTCAATCTTGGCGATATTGTGCGCCACATCGTACACCAGATGGAAATCCAGATCAGCATCGGATATGTTTAGCGCCTTTTTCAAACTGCGTCGGGCTAAATCCATTATAATCTGGCGATTATTCCAGGCAAAATTGGCCGCTGCCGCCATGGCTCCCAGATACTGTTTACCTTCATCGGATTGGATCGGAGCACACACCAGCTGTTTGTCCGGCAAACGGATGTCAAATTTGTTCAGCGATTTCATCAGTACCCGGATGTAATCGTCACACACCTGATAGCCCAGACCGCGGCTTCCCGAATGGATAATCAGAACGATTTGATTCGCGAACAAACCAAACGTTTCGGCTACTGTGGCATCGTAAATTTCCTCCACCACGTCTATTTCCAGAAAGTGGTTTCCCGAACCCAGTGTTCCGGCCTGATCCTGTCCCCGTTCGATGGCACGTTTGCTCACTGCATCGGGATTGGCCATGGTCATCCGACCCTTTTCCTCGGTGAATTCAATGTCTTCCGGCTGTCCGTATCCCTGCTCTACCGCCCAGTGGGAACCGTTTTCCAGGATGCGTTTTACCTCTTTTGCAGACAGCTTACGAATAGCTCCGGATGAACCGACACCGGTGGGAACCGTTTGAAACAGCATCTGCACAATTTTCTCCATGCGCTTTTCCACCTGCGGCAGAGTCAAACCGGTACGGGCCAAACGCACCCCGCAATTGATGTCGTACCCAACTCCACCGGGAGAAATGACCCCTTCTTCCACATCCGTGGCCGCCACACCCCCGATGGGGAAGCCATATCCCCAGTGGATATCCGGCATTGCCAGGCTGTACTTTTGAATCCCCGGCAAATATGCCACGTTAATCACCTGTTTCAGACTTTCTTCTCCGGAGAGGTATTTCTCGATCATCTCACGGGAGGTGTAAATCCGGCCCGGGACGCGCATCCCGCCATGCAGGGGAATTTCCCACAAATAATCATGTATTTTACGTAATTCAATCCCGTTCACAATCAAAGTGGTCTCTCCCATAATAATTCCCCCTTTCTATGTGTCGAACACAATCATGGTCCGATATTTCCCTGCTTCCCGGCGAATTTCCAGTTGATGGAATGTTGCGGCCTTCACTTCCACCTGCACCTCATGTTGTTCCGGTTGAACCGGTTCGCCCCGAAGCACTGCTTTAACGGACTTCCGGGTAACATCGGTTCGAAGTTCCACCACATCCAACTCCCGGTAAATCCATTGCCGGACCAGTAAATAATAATTCAGTTCGTTTAAAAAGTCCACCAGTAATTCCTCCAACGAATCGGCTTCCAGTTCCACGGTTTTCTGTTCCCGGTTTTTAATGGAAACCTGTCCGTAAACAATTTCGCGCAGGGCAATTCCCGCCACCCGAAACAACTCCGGTAACGAATCTGCCCGAACTTCGACGGCTACATCCGCTGTGTGTTCAACAAATCGAAATTCTCCCATTTTCCGCCCGGTCGTTTTCATCCCATTTTTCAGATTTTCCATTCTATTAGAATCGCACCATGAACTTTGGTTCCACTGATCAACACATGGTTACGCCATATCTTCCCGGTACATGGATTCGATGAGCTCAGCGTACTTTTCTTCCACCACTTTTCGTTTGGTTTTCAGTGTGGGGGTTAATTCTCCCTGTTCCATGGTGAACGGTTCGGGAAGCAGGCGAAACTTTTTCACCTGTTCATAACCGGCAAAATCCACCATGAGCCGGTCGATTTCTTTCCGGAATAGAGCTTCGACCCGCGGATGGGTAAGCAACCGGGGATAATCCTCTTCCTGAATTCCCTGTTCTTGTGCCCAGCGTCGGAGCATCTCCCGGTCCGGAACAATAAGGGCAGAGCAGAATTTCCTTCGATCGCCAATTACCAGCGCCTGATCAATCAACTTGCTGCTAACCAGCGCATTTTCGATGGGTTGAGGTGCCACATTTTTTCCGCCGGAGGTGACAATCAGGTTCTTCTTCCGGTCTGTGATGACCAGATAGCCTTCCTCATCCAGATAACCGATATCTCCGGTATGGAACCATCCTTCTTCATCAATCGCTTCGCGGGTGGCTTCGGGATTGTGGTAGTAACCCTTCATCACATGTTCACCCCGGGTGAGTATTTCACCATCCGCAGCGATTTTTACCTCCACACCGGGCAAAGGTGGTCCCACCGTGCCAAATTTCATTTTACCGGGTCGATTAAAGGTAATGGCCGGAGAGGTTTCCGTTAACCCATACCCTTCCAGAATGGGAATTCCCACGGCAGCAAAGAACTCCCCAATTTCCGGCGAAAGCGGGGCACCACCGCTCACAAAATAGCGCAATCTTCCCCCGGTGCGTTCGCGGATTTTCCGATAGAGCAAAGCATCTGCCACAGCATACTGTTTCCGAAGCAGGAAAGGCACTTTTCCCGTCTCCCGGTGCAAACGAAAACTCTTTTTCCCCACCCGAATTGCCCAATCGAAAATCTTGCGCTTCAAATAGGAACTCTCTTCGCGCATCTCCATGATGCGGGCGTACATCTTTTCATACAGACGCGGCACGGAAACCATGAGCGTCGGGCGAATTTCCAGCATATTGGTCGGAAGCTGCTCAATACTTTCGGCATAGGCGATGGTTAAACCGTGGTATGTAGCAAAAAAATGACCGGCCATTCTCTCCAGAATATGGCTGAGAGGCAAAAAAGATAGTGCCACATCATCCGGTTCCGTCCGAAACACGTAATTCACACTTTCGATGTTGGAGAGAAAATTGCGATGAGTGAGCACAACACCTTTGGGCACTCCGGTGGTACCGGAGGTGTAAATGATGGTGGCGGTATCTTCCGGAGCCACCTGTCGGATACTCTCTGGCAAATTCCCGATAAATCCGGGCAGTGCCTGTTCACCCTCTTTCAGAAAATCCTGATAGGTTAACCATCCTGCAGGACGACCGGTATAATCGTCCAATACATAAAAACGCTGCAGTCCGGGAATCTGACCGCGTACGGCTTCAACTTTTTCTACCTGAGAGCTGTCTTCGGCAATAACAACCCGGCTTTCCGAATCCTGAAGAATGAATTGAATCTGCTTGCTCAACAGGGTGGGATAAATAGGAACCAGAACAGCACCCAGGCTCATCACCGCATAGTCAATAAGTGCCCATTCCATGCGATTGTGTGAGATGAGCGCAACTTTGCTTCCCGAACCGATTCCCTGGCGGGATAAAGCAGCGGCAATCCGTTCCGCCTGTCCAATAGCATCTTTATAACTTACGGAATACCATACGCCATGACGTTTTTCCAGGTAGGCCGTATGGTTGCTATGCGTCTCCCGCTTCCTGAAAAACATTTCTGCCAGATTTCGGTAGCTCATGGATGCTCCGTGGTTATGGTAATATCTTCTGATGGTTTATTTCCTGCAAATTCCACATCAACCCATAACAGATGGAATTGGTCGTCGCCCATTCCGTTAATCGGGCCAGGATGGGCTCCCGATGAAACCATAGATGTGCAACACATCCTGCAGAACAGTCGCCATTCCCAAAGCCGATCAGCGGAAAAGTGGCACCGGTAAATTTTGCGGTTTCCTGATTGATCCGACATTCCTGCTCACACTCCGGGTAAATCAAAATGGATTCCAGTCGAAATGCAGGGTGGGTAGTCAGATAATCAATATGCCAGTGCAATTTTTTATGCCGGGCAAGATGCCGGAGCAGACGTTTTTCCAGCGCTCGCTGATGGCTGCCGGTGTACACGTAGTAACCGGGTGTAAACCGAAACGCCCCTTTTTTCCCTACCATTAGCTGCACCGGCTGCTCCAAGCGAAAAATTAGCTGATAGCATCCGGTTTGCGGAAAAGAACTGTTTTGTACTGCTGGAAAATTCAACGAACGTCCTCAATCTCTTTGTGTTTTTCCCGGGAAGGTTCCGTAAACTGGTAGCGATCCAGAAAACGAAGCATTTCCTGGATTTGCCGGTAACGTACCGGTTGATTGAGGTAATCAATGGTGCTCATTTCCTGCTTTAGTTTATACATAAAATCCTGACGTGAAATGGCTGGGAAGTATCGGATGGCATCATTTTCCATTTTGCGCGTTTTTAACATCATTTTCTCGTCCAACTCCTGAATCCGTTGCTGAAAATGCAAGAACGGGAGGTTCATTTCATGAAATTTCTGATTGAATCGATTGTACCAATCTGCTGCCACCAGCCCCGGTTCTTCCCACAATATTTCCATCATGGCAATGGCAACACTGTCCAGATAAACTCCGTGGTAACGTTCCTCTTCCCGCTGATGCAACAGATACCCATAGCGCTGGTAAATTTCGTAAGCCAGGTAGGAAGCCAACGCCAGCGAAGCAATAGGTACGTACCGTTCACGTCCCATGGAATAATCGATGTAATCCTGTACATTCTCCGGAACATACAGTGAACTTTCCCGATAATCCAATCCGAACACGCTTCGGCCGGGCTGGTTCAGGCTCCAGTCGATGCGCGGCAACGCTGCAGAAGGAGTTTTCTTCGGCAATTCCGGGCGAATCTGCCCCATCAACTGGTTCCGGTGCATGATAACCCAGGCAGAAATCATCTGGTGTGTGGAAAATGGCAACAAGCCCTGCTCTGTTTTCAAAAACCGATTGGGCAAATGAAGGGTGGTTGCGGTGGAATCGGCCTGTTTTGCCACCACATTTTTCCGAAATCCCACCTGTGCAGCGGTTTTACCCCAGAGAAGACTCATTCCCAACAATGCCAGAACAATTAATTTTTTATGACGTTCCACCATACCTCCGATTTCATTCCACCAGTTAATTTACAAAATTTCAACCGGATCAACATCAATCATTACATTAACCGGCCATTTTCGAATAGTTTCGTTTTTGTACACATATTGCTTCAGCAGGTGGCGCACCTGGCTGGCAGCGGCATCCTTTTTCCGATCCTGTTTAATAAGAATCTGGTAGCGGAATTTGTTTTGCAGTTTCAGAATGGGTGCCGGGGCGGGCCCTAATATGGTAAATTTTCGCTCCGGATTTGCCTTCCACAGAAATTTAACCAGCGATGCACTGTACTTTTCCACCTGAGAGAGAGATGTTCCTTCCAGCCGGATCAGAATCAGGCGGGAGAAAGGTGGATAGTTCAGATGCTCCCGGCTTTGCAGATCTTTTTCGTAGAACCCGATATAGTCGTGGGTGAGCAGATATTTGAAGATGAAATGATTCGGGTCGAAGGTTTGCACCACCACTTCCCCGGCTTGCTCGCCACGTCCCGCACGCCCCGCCGCCTGGGTGAGCAACTGAAATACCTTTTCGTTGGCACGGAAATCAGGAAAATGCAACCCCTGATCGGCTGAGGTGATCCCAACCAGCGTTACCCGCTTAAAGTCCAGCCCCTTGGCTATCATTCGGGTACCTACCAGAATATCTGCCTGGCCGGAACGAAATTTTTCCAACAGATTGAGATGCCCATGTCGCCCACGAGTGGTATCCATATCCATCCGAAGCACCCGGGCATGGGGGAATTTTTCGTTTAATTCTTCCTCCAACTTCTGGGTACCGATCCCCTTGTACAGAATATCCAGTCCCTGGCATTGGGGACACACATCCGGTGCCGGTTCACGGTGCCCACAGTAGTGGCACACCAGCTGGTGAGCAGTCAGATGAAAAGTCAAAGTCACCTCACAATTGGGACATTTGGCCACATATCCGCAATCTTTACACAAAAGGTAGGGAGAAAATCCCCGACGGTTGTGCAATATCATCACCTGGTCTTTTACCAGTAAACGACTTTCAATTTTTAGTTCCAGATGTTCAGAGAGCACCGGTTGCTGCCCGGCTTTTTTCCACTCTTCCTTCAAGCTAACGATGGAAATCCGCGGGAGTTTACGCTTTTCGATGCGCCTGTGCAAATAGAAGTAGCCGTATCTTCCCTGTCGGGCGTTGTACAGCGACTCAAAGGAAGGCGTTGCGGAACCCAGCACAACCACTGCCTGATTCAACTTCGCCCGATAGATTGCCACATCACGTGCGTGGTAACGGGGAACGGTATCGGTTTGTTTATAACTGGTTTCGTGTTCTTCGTCCACTACAATCAATCCCAGCCGGGTAAAGGGGGCAAATACCGCCGAACGAGGTCCTATGATCAGATTTAGTTCTCCCTTTCTGGCACGGTATAATACCTCACGCTTTTCCGCCGTGGTTAGTCGGCTATGGATCACCCCCACCGCATCGCCAAAATAAAAGCGAAAGCGCGCTAACGTTTGCGGTGTCAGAACAATTTCCGGCACCAGCACCAGGGCTTGCCTGCCGTCTGCCACCACCTGCCGGATCAACTCAATGTAAATCTGGGTTTTGCCGCTTCCGGTAATGCCATGCAGCAAATAGGTTCGGAATTCCTTCCGTTTCAGGCTCTCCCCCACTTCCTGAACAATTTCCTTCTGCTCCCGGGTGAGTTGAACCTTTTGCACCGTTTCACCATAGGAGGAACCAAAATGGCGTCGGAGCTGGCGAATTTCCTCCTGAATGAGCTTTTTTTCCAGCAGATTCCGGATGTTCTGAAGGGTGAACCCGGCACGTTTGATCTCCGCAAGCGATGTCCAATCCTGATGATGCAGGAATTCCAGCAATGCCCGGGAACGGGGACTGCGCCCCCCAAGAAGTTTTTGCGCCTTTTCCCAACCGTTCGCAGTTTCTCGGACTTCCGGGACGATGCGGTAGTATTTTTCTGACTGAAGAGCAGCGGATTTACGAAGTTCGCTATACCGGCGGGAGATAAAACCGTTCCGCGCCAGCCAGTAAAGATGGGACTTCAACGTATCGATGGGAGCAATCTGGTTCAGGTCGGTGATGGGAATTTCTCGTTCTGTGGGAATCGCCCGGAGGAGGCGTTCCCGGATGGGCGACAGGTTATCCGGAATATCCGGTTGTAACCGGCGTATCAGTAAACGGGACTTCCCCAGGTTGGTCTGAAATTGCAGTAAACGATACGCTTCACCCAGATAGCACACGTAGTAGCGGGCAATCCACTCCATTAACAGAATTAAGTCCGGCGGCACCACCGGCTGGTCGTCCACCACATCACGAATATCCTTAATCTCTTTTGCACTCAATTCCGCGGGAATCTCATCTTCTAATGCCACCACAATTCCGGAGACAAAGCGATTCCCAAAAGGAACAATTACCTGACTGCCCGTTTGAATCACCGAATGCAGAAATTCAGGAATCCGGTAGGTAAATCCCTCATCCGTGGGAATGGGTAATACAACTCGCGCAAAATTCGCCATGGAGCCATTTAAATTTTTTACAAAATATAGACAACACACCGGGGAAATTAAAGAGGTTTTTTGGTAAGGCAGGTATCGATAAAGCTTTCAGATGAAACCACCGAAACGGCCAAAAAAGATGGAAACAACAAGATAAAAAGAAAACTCTTTTCGTTAATCATGTTTAAAACTCCGGAAGTCTATTCTCTCAAGTTCATCGGGAGAACAAGGAGGCTTGCTTGCCCATTTTGTTTATCTCCCCTATCTCCCTTCATTCTACATTCTACATTTTACATTTTACATTTCCACATCCCTGATACCCCCTATCCCCCTTATCCCCCTTATTTCCCTTATCTCCCTTATCTCCCTTATTTCCCTTATCTCCCCTATATCCCCTATCCCCCTTATCTCCCTCCGCGCCTGATTATCCGATGTTTCCGGTAGTAGTACAGGCACAGGAGCAAATCCACCAGATAGGTAATGAATGCAGCCCAGGCGGCACCCCTGATACCCAGCCATGGGATAAAGGTTGCATTGAGCAGCAGGTGTACGGCCAGAACCATCACCGAAATATTTCGAATGGCAATGCCTTCTCCGCGGGCGGTTAAAAAATAGCTAAACAGGCGGGTTAACCCGGCAACTCCAAACGCAATGGCCAGAATGGGAAAAACCTGAAGTGATGGGGCGTAATGCGGGGAAAACAGGCGCAGAATAATCAACTTCCGAAGCAAAATAAAGACCGATACCGTGCCAACAATCCAGACCAGATTAACCCAGAGCAGGCGGGGTGAGATGCGCTCTGCGGTGGAAAAATTTTTGTACGAAGAAGTAGAAAGGGCTGTGGAAAAAAAAGACAGCGGAAAAGTCACCGTGTACGCCAGGGCATAGAATGCCAGCTGTTCGGAACTCAGAAAGAAGGAAATCATCAGCTTGTCCGTGTGGTAGAGAAATACCCGAATTATTTCGCTCCAGAATATGTGAATTCCGAAACGCTTGATTTCCCGCAGCAGGCGCCTTAGCGACTCTCGCCATCCGCGAAAATCCGGACTCTCCCATCCAACAAAAATAAGGGAAATCAATAAAATACTACCCAGATTAAACCCGGCCGAAGCTTTCAAGGTAAATCGGTTGAGTACCACCAGGATGCCCAGTACCACGGCGTAAAAAAGCCGTGGAGTAAAGGTGTAAACAGACAGCTTCCCGATTCGACCTGCTCCCCGCAAGCTCATCTGAACCGCATTGTTTAGCAAATATGCCCCTGCCAATGGAAACAGAGAAATCATAAGTGCGTGAATGGGCACCTGAAAATAATGCCGGAACAGCGGTGCACTCACGCGGAAAAACAGTGCAAATGCCCCATATACACCGGCAGTAAGCACCAGCGTGGCGGCCAGCAGGCGACGGTATTCCCTTTCGCTTTTCTCCAACGCCATCAACCGGGAGGCTGATTCAAAAATCCCCAGCGTAAAAAACACATAGCTCACATTCACTGCAGTAATGAAAAAACTTAACTGTCCGTATTCAGAAACCGAAAGGTGAGTAATATTCAGTCGGGTGACCACCCATCCCAGAAACAGATTCACAATCTGCGCCAGATACAGGTAAAATGTTCGCTTTATGGTACCGGAGAGTCGCATGGGTTTTCGAATTGTCTTCAAACTACCTGATTAGAGAGCTCGTTTGCTTCGGCGGCGATGTTCCATCCACCCCGCAACTATTTTCAGAAAAGGATTTCGATAATATCGGATACGATCGCTGCGCTGCAAACGGGAACCCATTTCCAGCTTGACTTTGGCAATGGAGGGCTCCATGGCACCTAAAAAATCCATTTTTCGCTTTCCGGCTTTGCGATAGGCTTCCATTACACGATAAAACAAATACAGTTCCTCACTCGAAAGTCCCACTCGTGCGGAACGTCCGGAAAACATAGCGTACACGGTATCCGCATCCTCCACCACCAATACAGCGGTTGTCCATTCATTTCCAATCTTCAATCCCCAGATGCGGGCGACATTCCGCTTTACTAACAGTTGAGCGAAATTGCGCAATGCATCGGGTGGTAATGGCGGTTTTTTGTGATGTCGCAGGTAGCTGGCCTGCCAGAGCTGAACCAGGGTCTCCGAAGGACAATTATCCGCAAAAATGGGATGTTTTTCTTCCAGCCGTCGTAACCGGCGACGCTGATCTCGTTCCATAAGCGACTGCAAATCTTCCTGCAGGTAACTCACAGCGGTGATTTCCGGCATAAAATCCCATCCCTTCCAGGCCAGTGGTCTCACATCGGGAAATCGGGCATGGAGGTGCAAATCGACGAAAGCGTACTTCTTCTCTAAAAACTGTAATAAAAGCAGAAGCACCCGATTTTGCCATTCGATGCGGTGGAAATAAAATTGCTTGGCAGAAAAGTCATTTAACACAATGCCGTTGTAGGGTAAATAAAAAGGTGTGGAGGCATACTGAATTCCGAATTTTTGGCGTGGGAGCAGGATGGTGCCTCCCCAAAGATGCTGCCGGCGGAAAACGCCCACAATTTCCGCCGGCCGTGCAAAACTTTCCTGAACACACTTCAGGTAACAGCTGGTCTGGAAAACCGTTCCCAGAGAACTTTCCCGCACCAGCTCGTCCCATAACGAATACTCCGTTTCGGACAGGATGCGAATTGTGAGTTCTTGATTAGCCACGGGACTTCTGGAGATTTTCCACCAGTTTTACCATAATAGCCTTCTGCACATGCATCCGGTTTTCCGCCTCATCAAACACAATGGAATGGGGACCATCCAGTACTTCGTCGGTAATCTCGTCTCCCCGATGTGCCGGCAGACAGTGCATCACCTTTACATCCGGTCTGGCATGTTTGAGTAATTCGGTGTTTACCTGATAAGGCTGGAAAATCTTCTTGCGTTTCTCCGCCTCTGCTTCCTGTCCCATGCTTGCCCATACATCGGTGTACACAATGTCCGCATCTTTTACCGCTTCCACCGGGTCCGATAGAATCTCGATGGTGCTGATGCCAGCTTTTCGGGCATTTTCCAGCGTGGCTGCATCGGGCTGGTAATCCCGTGGCGTACAAATGGTCAGATGAATGGGAACCCGGGAAGCAAAGTTAATCCAGGAATGGGCAATGTTGTTTCCGTCCCCGATATACACAATTTTCAAATCCTGCAGTGTTCCCCGATGCTCCAGAATGGTAAAAGCATCGGCCATAATCTGGCAGGGATGGTTGTAGTCGGTCAGTCCGTTAATAACCGGTACATCGGCATACTGCGCCAGCTCTTCCATATCGGAGTGAGCAAACAGGCGCGCCATAATCAGATCGTTGTAACGGGAGATGACCCGGGCGATGTCCTTCACCGCCTCCCGTTTGCCAATTCCAATATCTGTAGGAGCCAGATATAGCGCATAGCCCCCCAACTGATAGATGCCGGTTTCGAAGGAAATCCGGGTTCGGGCGGAGGGTTTGGCAAAAATCATGGCCAGGGTGTAGCCTTTTAACAGATGGTGCTCCTGGCGTTTTTTGACCATTTCTTTCAACTTCCTGGTCAATTCGAAAATTTCGAAAATTTCGTCTCGGGTTAAGTCAGCAATGGAAATAAAATCCTTTTTCACCGCACTCTCCTTTTTTTAGTTTCGGATCGAAAGCCAGCTAAACCGCTTGTTAAACCATGTTTTCGACGGAAATTGCCCTACCCATGGCAAAAAATGTCTGGCACAATTTACAGGATGTACCGACGGAGGTCTTCGTCTTCCACGATATTTTTCAATTTATTCCGTACGAATTCCCCATCAATCACCACTTCTTTTTCTTCCAGGTCCGGCGCTTCGAACAGCAGGTCTTCCAGCAGGGTGCTCAGGATGGTGTGTAATCTTCGTGCACCGATGTTTTCCGCCTTGCTGTTGACAAAACTGGCAGTTTCTGCAATTTCCCTCAGAGCGTCGTCAGTAAACTTCAGAATAATCCCCTCCGTTTTCAGTAACTCCTGATATTGCTTGATTAACGCGTTTTCCGGTTCGGTTAGAATCCGGATAAAATCGTCAGTGGTCAGGCTATTCAGTTCCACCCGGATGGGAAATCTACCCTGAAGTTCGGGTATCAGGTCGGATGGTTTGGACACATGGAACGCACCGGAAGCAATGAACAAAATGTGATCGGTTTTCACCATACCGTATTTCGTCACCACAGTGGTCCCTTCCACTACCGGTAACAGGTCCCGCTGCACGCCTTCGCGACTGACGTCTGGTCCGTGCCCGCCTCCGGTGTTCCCGGCAATCTTATCGATTTCATCTAAAAAGACAATACCGGAATTTTCCACCCGGTGAATTGCCTCTTTCACCACGGCATCCATATCAATGAGCTTCTGAGCTTCTTCCTGGGTAAGAATAATCAGCGCTTCCTTGACGGTAACTTTGCGCTTCTTCATTTTTTTGGGCATCAGATTCCCAAATAGCTCACGGATATTCAGTCCCATCTCTTCGATGCCGATGGGAGAGAAGATCTGCATCATGGGCATGGATTCGGAAGGGACGTCCAGTTCCACTTCCCGGTTGTCCAGTTCGCCGTTCAGTAACATCTGGCGGAATTTTTCCCGCACTTTTTGATGGCGGTCTTCTTCACTTTCGGTAGCCACCGGGGCGGAAATGGATGGTTCGGAAAAACCGGGCGGAGGAGGCGGCACTTTGGGACGGGGAATCAGAATATCCAGCAGCCGTTCGATGGCGCGTTCGCGTGCTTTTGCCTGCACCTTTCGGGTCATCTCTTCCCGCACCATATTGACCCCGATATCCACCAGATCGCGAATCATGCTTTCCACATCGCGGCCCACGTACCCTACTTCGGTAAATTTGGATGCTTCCACCTTAACGAATGGTGCCTGAGCCAACCGCGCCAACCGGCGGCTGATTTCCGTTTTCCCCACACCGGTAGGACCAATTAAAATGATGTTGTTGGGCATAATCTCTTCACGAATACTGGATTCCACCTGCTGGCGACGCCAGCGGTTACGCAGAGCAATGGCAACCATCCGTTTGGCTGCATCCTGTCCGATGATGTATTTATCCAGCTCGGCAACAATTTCCCGTGGAGTTAATTCTTTATGCTTTTCACTCATCGTATTCCCTCGTTTTCGGTTTATTTCAGCACTTCCACACTGATATGCTGATTGGTGTAAATGCAGATGTCGGCAGCAATTTTCATGGCTTCGCGCACAATTTCTTCTGCGTTCAGGGAGGTGTGCTGCTTCATGGCACGGGCAGCCGCCAGCGCATACGGCCCACCTGACCCAATGGCAACAATTTTGTCGTCCGGCTCCACCAGATCGCCGGTGCCGGAGATGATCAGCGCGGTACTGTGATCCACTACCGCCAGCATAGCCTCCAGCCGACGTAAAAATTTATCGGTTCGCCACTCCTTGGCCATTTCCACAGCTGCGCGGGTAAGATTACCGTTATATTGCTGCAATTTCTCCTCGAACCGTTCGAACAAAGTGAATGCATCGGCTGCCGCTCCGGCAAATCCTGCCAATATTCGGTCGTTGTACAAGCGGCGGATTTTCCGGCTGCTGTGCTTCATGATGGTGTTGCCAAAAGTTACCTGACCGTCTCCGGCAATCGCCGCCCGACCGTTGTGCACCATTCCAATGATCGTAGTGGCGTGAATTTCAGGATATAGTTTCGACATACGGTATCCTCTTCCGGTTAAATGTTTGAACCCGGTTAATTTACACAATTTTCCGGAGGATGCCAACTGAATCGGAATTTTGACCCGGAGGGAATTTGTTGGCCTGTTTCGGGAAAAACCGGTGAGGACGGATGTGTGCCGAAACTCAGCGCACCAGCATTACTTTTCGTACCACCTGCGCACCCCCTCCCGTTAGTTTTACCAGATACACACCCGAACCGACTTCCCGACCGGACATATCCCGACCATCCCAGAATAGACGATGTTTCCCGGCGGAAAGTTGAGCAACGCTGGAGCGATACACCAATCGTCCCAGTACATCGTACACAGCGAAAGAGAAACGGGAATTTCGGGGAAGCGTAATTGCTATGGTTAACCGGTTATTGAATGGGTTGGGATAAAAACCGTGCAACAGGAAGCGTTTCGTAACTACCGAATGAGACGTCAGGGCAGAGCTGCCTTCCACCCGGAAAAAACCATCGGAAGTGTCCGCTCCCACAATGGTGGAATCCACCGAATAGCCCACCACGGAAAGTAAATAGCCCTGTCCGGCAGGGAATCCGTTCACATCCCACCAGAACGTCGTGTCCGTCAGACCAGAGACCAGCGGATAAAAATTTGCCCCGCTGTCGGGACTGTAGAACAGGTCGTAACGTAAGGGATTGCCATCATCGGGATTCTGGAGCGTCCAGTGTATCCGGATGCTATCGGTTACCACTTCTCCCCCGTTGGGAGAGATGAGCTCAATCTGCGGTTCGCGGTAAATATGCAGCAGTTCTGCAAATGCCATCCCGGTAACCGGATTTCCCTGATAGGTTCCTGAAACGGTGCAACTTCCTTCCCAGAAATAACTCAGATTGATGAATGGAACCACCTGTTCCTGAAATACCGGAGTGATTGTCAGATAAAGGTCGTGGATGGAATCCGCGTACACAAACTGGCTGGCAAAATAGGCATTCGGTTCGTACTGCCAGAATTTTTGCCGTTCTATCCGAAACTGTGAGGTGGTATCCTGATGAAAATCGTCCAGATACAGAGTGCTCAGTCGATGTTGATCATCGGTTGGAATCGTATTTTGGGGAGTAAAAGCATTCCAGAAGCAGATGTCCACTCCGTTGGAAAGTTGTACGGAGAACCACTCATAAGAATCCCCGGCACCCGGTTGGACGAAAAATGGTCCGTACTGATGATCCATCCAGGCGACTCCCTGAACAGTATCAGTGATTCCGGCAAACACAATGTTTCCTTGCACAGCCAAATAAGTTAGGCTGTAATAATATGAACTACCGGTGGAAAAATAGATCAGTCCGTTCTGTCCGATGAGTAACGGACGTTTCTGAAGGTCCAGCGTTAAATTTAGCTGATAGTCCCCTGCCCCGGCCTGAAGCTGGTACTGAAATGGGCGCATACCGGTGGAATCGCGCAGATTCCGGAAGAAATCCACATCACCGGTGGTGCTCAAATAAGTTAGATTTAAGGAATCGACCGATGCATTCAAAATTCCGGTGCTGGTAAAGGAGTGGAACAGATGCTGGTCCTCGTCCGCTACGTTGATGATGCGCGGATACAGAAAGAAATCGAAATAAGTTACCATAGCGGAATAGTGCCGACCGGTGGTAACACTTTGAAGATGGAAATTCAGATACCACCACTCCATACCCTGCCCCAGACTTCCTCCGTATTGGGAGTGGTTGCCTTCGTCCACGGGGAAAGCAATGGTTCCCCCGGGAGGTAAATAGGGATAGCTTTTCCAGTCCTGTGCCAATAATAAGGGCACAAACAACAAAACCACCAACCAGTATTTCATGGTACCGAATCAGTTAAAGGGTTGGAAAAATTATGATAGAACTTCCGGAGAGTCCGGTTAATCAGATTCTCCGGCGTAAACGGGCAATGGGAATGCCTAACTGTTCGCGGTATTTGGCTACCGTCCGCCGGGCAATAGGAATACCTTTGCTCTTCAGAATTTCCGCAATTTTATCGTCACTCAACGGTTTATGCGGATCTTCGTTTTCAATAATTTCTTTCAGTTGCTCTTTTATTTTCAGAGTGGAAATTTCTTCACCGTCAGCGGTTTCCATCCCTTCGTTGAAAAAGTATTTCAGCTCGTAAACCCCATAATCGGTTTGCACATACTTCCCATTTACCACCCGACTGACCGTGGAAATATCCATTCCGATGCGATTGGCCACATCCTTCATAATCATCGGTTTAATGTGTTCCGGGCCCTTTTCAAAAAAATCCCGCTGAAGTTCCACAATAGCATGCATCACTTTCAGCATGGTGGCGCGTCGCTGATGGAGCGCATTGATAAACCACTTGGCACTTTCCACTTTCTTGCGCAGGAACTGGCGCACGTCCTTATCCAGCTTTCGTGCCTGACTGATGAGCTTGCGATAGTGCGGGCTAATTTGCAAACCGGGCATGTTCCATTCGTTCAAAGAGATGACCAGTTCGTCGTCCACTTTTTCCACAATAAAATCGGGAATGATGTAATTCTGCCGGGTATCCCAGAACCCTTCACCCGGTTTGGGATTCAGCTTATTAATAACTTCCATGGCTTCTTTGATTTCGTCCAGAGAGACTCCCAGAGTATCCGCTACCTTTTCGTATCGTTTATTCACAAAATCTTCGTAAGCTTCCTGAATGATGCGCAAGGCCAGATCTTTTCGGCCGTTCAGGTTCAGATGCTTTAACTGGACTTCCAGGCATTCCTTGAGGTTCCGTGCTGCCACTCCCACCGGATCGAAGGTTTGAATTTGCTTGAGAATGCGTTCCACTTCTTCCGGTTTGCGGTTAAATATCTGGGCTATACTTTCCACGGTGACTTCCGGGTCCAGATAACCATCGTCCCGGAGATTATAGATGATATACTCGCCAATGCGGAAATCATCTTCGGAGAGGTTGAGCATCCGGAGTTGATCGATCAGATGCTCGGCCATCGTGGAGTGGTACACTTCAGGTCGTTCGTAATCGTCTTCCTGTTTTTCCCGGGGAAGTTTAAACTCATACTGATCTTCGTCATTAACCAGTTCTTCCCAGTTGACTTCATCTTCTAACTCTTCGTATTTTTCTTCTTCTTCTGTTTTATTATTTTCTTCTAATTGCTCAAATTCTTCCTGAATTTTTTCAACTTCTTCAGGATTTTCCACAACCAGTTCTTCTTCTTCTACCTCTTCCAGTTCGGGAGCTTCTTCCAGTACCGGATTCAGTTCCATTTCCGTTTTAATTTTCTGTTCCAGACTGAGAATGGGAAGTTGAAGTAGAGTGGAAAGCAGAATCTGCTGTGGAGTCAGTCGCTGTTCCAGAGTCAATTGTTGTGTCAGTTTTACCATAAAATCCGTACCCTGTTTCGTTTACATCCGTTTGGCATAGTTTCTGTAGTAAATTATTGAAGTCAGGTGATATTGTCAAGAAAAATTTAATGCCTTTTACGCTGCTTACATTCTTCATGTCATCAAACAAAATTTCCCATGCTATTCTTTTTCATCTCATTTCAAAACAAAAATTTTGATTTTCTATTGCAAAAGGTAAAATATTTTTTAAATTAAATGTGCCGGTCTATAGACACTAATTAATTAGTTACCA
>CAZBWV010000025.1:0-12742 GCA_964495805.1 uncultured Calditrichaceae bacterium | reverse complement strand
TCGGCAATTCGTTTCTCCCTGGGACGGAACACCACCCGGGAGGCAATTGACCGCACCGTTACCGTGCTTCAAGAAATTGTACAACGAATCCGGAAGCTGAACGGGAAAAATGGGACGTAACGAACGACTGAAAAAATTTCCGGACAGGATAGACAGGATGGAACAGGATTCTTTTTTAATTTTAATGATTTAGCCTGTAAACCCACTTACCCGGTTGGTTGAACCGAAAATCAAAAATTTCATTTAATCCTGCTAAATCCTGTAAATCCTGTCTGAAAACCAAAACCCCGCATCCCGGAGGGATGCGCTGAACTTAGCCCACCATTTTAATGGTGGGGGCATTGGTAAAACCCGCAACACCCCACCACACCGTCCCGGAGGGACGGTTGAATGCCTCACACCGCACCGTGTGGTTCAATTGTTCCTACGGGACAAATGTTTGGGTGGTGTGATGTTCTCCGTTTACCCCCAATGAATTGGGGGCCTAAGTTCACCCCATCCCTGACGGGATGGGTTTTTAATCCTGAGAATCCTGTTCATCCTGTCTAAAAAAAAATTTTAATGAGATTCCTCCATTCCGCTCCTCACAGAGTTCGTCGCTCCAGTCGGAATGACACCAGGCTCTCCTGTCACCCCGAGCAGAGCGCCAGCGAAGTCGAGGGGTCTCTTGAGATTCCTCCCACATTCCCCCTTGATGCTCCCACACCCGGCTCTCAAACGTTCCCACGTTCAAAAAATTAGTTGCTTTTGCCCAAAAGAAATATTATCATTGGCGCAATTTATCGAAATTGAGTTTCACTAAATTGAAAAGGAGGATTTCAAATGGCCACAACAACGAAACGCCGTACCCGTCGGAAAAGCGTATCTGCGGAACAGTTTGAACAGATGGTACGCGAGCGGGCTTATGAGCTGTACGAAACCCGCGGGGGATTGCACGGGGACGCACTCGCAGATTGGTTTCAGGCAGAAGCGGAATTGAAAGAGAAATACCGCATCAAAAAGTAAAAGCGGGGAAATATCCCCGCTTTTTTATTTTCCGATTGTTCTCGTCCAGATTAACAAACGCAATTCATCTTACAGGATTTCATCAATCTTTTCCGCAGGACGCGCCAGCACCGCTTTATCTCCCTTTACCACAATGGGACGTTCCAGCAATTTGGGATGCTCAGCAGCAATACGGGCAAACTCCTCTACCGTCAGTTCCTTATCTTTCAGCCCCAGTTCTTTGTACACTTTCTCATTTCGTCGAATAAAATCCTTTAGCGGCTGCCCGCTCATGCGAATCACCCGGGCAAGCTCATCGGGATCAATCCCCTCCTTAATATAGTCATAAATTTCCGGCTCAATTCCTTTATCGCGTAAATATTGCAATCCTTCCCGGCTTTTCCGACAGCGCGGATTGTACCAGATTTTCACTTCAGTCATTGTTCTTCCTTTCTCTTTATGATACCTGTCTGTTAAATGGATTCCCGTCCCGCGAAAATGTTACAGGAACAACAGAAAGAACAATACCTCCCACAGAACACGGAAATGGAAATTCCCTGGTACCCTTCGTATATACCCTGCCCGATTTTCTTCTTTTTCGCGAATAAAAAATTACCCATTTTTCATCAATCTATAAAAAATATTTAAATTGCCCATTTATTTTTTGAATTATTCACCAAAAGTGTGTAAATTCTAACGTACAAAGCCGGGGGACTTATTATGTCTGGATCAATCCGCATCACATTTTTAGGAACCGGAACCATTTTACCCCAACCCGACCGTTTTTGTTCTTCTTTATTAATTCAAACACCCAAGGAGAATATTCTGGTAGATGCCGGTCCTGGAACCCTGTATCGTTTGCATCAGGTGGGATTAGCACCGCACGATTTAACTTATATTTTTTTCACTCACTTTCATCCCGACCACATTTCCGATCTGGTACCCATTCTGTTTGCCCTGCGCAACACTCACGACATTCCGGAAGAGACCATGCTGCGCATCTGGGGGCCACGCGGCTTCATTAACTTTCTGCACGGACTGGAAATTTCCTATGGTAAATGGATGCATTCCAACAACGAAAACTTCAAATACTACGAACTAAAACGCCGGTTACTGGATTTTCCGGGCTTTCGTCTTATCTGGGGAAAAGTCATTCACAAAAACGAAAGTGTGGCTTTCCGGTTCGAAATTAACGGAAAAGTGATTGCCATTTCCGGCGACAGTGGATATTGTCAGGAATTGATTCGGTTAAGTCGCGAAGCGGATGTGGCCATTCTGGAATGCTCCTTCCCCGACGAACTGGCAGTGGAAGGCCACCTCTCCCCCAGTCTGGCAGCCAAAATTGCCCACGATGCCGGTGCCAGGAGTCTGATTCTTACCCACTTCTATCCCGGCACGGTAACCCAGCGAACGGAAGAAATTGCCCGGAAATATTTCGGTGGACCGGTGACCCTGGCGGCAGACCTGCAAACCATTGAACTGGAAGATTAATTCGTACCGGTACATTGGGACGGGTTATTTTTTTCGTCTTCTCTTGCCTTTCCCGGATCATGCAAATTGCAAGGAATTTGCATTCTCCACCGGATTTCACTATTTTGAGAATCATTATCGGTAAGCTCCGGCCATTACCGAATGCTGCGGGGTTGCCCAACGCGTTTCCCTGCGCCCCTTATGAACAGACTATTCTGCCGGGTGATTTTTTTAAACAGATGATTCCGGAGGATTGGGTTGGCGAAAAAAACACTGGTCTTTGCTCACCGCGGAGCAAATCATTTTGCACCGGAAAATTCCATGGGAGCATTTCGCAAAGCGCTGGAACTGGGTTGCGATGGGGTGGAATTGGATGTGCGCATGACCGCTGACCAGGAAATTGTTGTTTTTCACGACCGCTACACCCAGCGCATGACCGGCATCCCCGGCAACATCCGCAAAATGACCTACCAGGAAGTTCAACACCTATGGTTGAATCAGGAAAACTTCCCACCGGAAAAAATTCCCACTCTTCAGCAAGTACTGGAAACGTTCGGGCAACACATGAAAATTATCATCGATATTAAGAAGGAATTTTTCGCCCGCTATCCCATCGAACACAGAGTGGTGGAGATTGTGACAAACACCGGGACTCAGGAAAATGTGATCTTTTCCTCCTTCAACCCGTTTGTGCTGAAAAACATCTTAAAATTAGATGGTCATCTAAAAGTCGGATTTATTTTTAGCTACCGGTCCAGTATGTTTTTGTTAAACGGACAACATGTCGGCTCTCTGCATCCGAGATTTAAATTGCTCAATCCGGCTTATTTTCAACACCTGAAACAGGGGAAAGAGTGTGTGTACGCCTGGACGGTGGACGAACCCACCGAAATGCGACGACTGGTGAATATGGGGGTGGATGGCATCATCACCAATCGCCCGGAAATCTTATTAAAAATCATCCAGGAAACCCAGCTTCCCCATCTTCGCCCTTGAATCTCCCTTCCCCCATTCCCTCTTTCCTCTTTCCCATTTTCTCTTTTCTCTTTCCTATTCCCTATTTCCTATTTTCATTTTTCCTTTTCTCCCATTCCTTTCCCTCTTAATTTAAGATTTCATGAATGGTGAGGTAAATAAAGATGATTCGAATTGATGCGGATAAATGCGATCTGTGCGGAACCTGTCTGGGGGTATGTCCGGAAAATGTAATGACGCTGACCCTGCATGAGCTGATCATCGATCAGGAGGGTTGCACGGATTGCAGCAAGTGCGTGTGGGTGTGTCCGGTTCGGGCGCTGGAACTGGTGCTGGAGAAGAAAAAAACAGCTTCGGAAACGGTATGAAGGTGATCATTGACCCGCGAGCGGGGTTTTGCAGCGGTGTACGACGGGTGATTCGCATGGCAGAGGAGGAAGTCCGCGCGGGACGTCCGCTGATTGCCCTGGGCGAATTGATTCATAACCATGTGGAAATGGACCGGTTGAAAAAGCTGGGCTTGCAGGTTGCCGATGCAACCATTCTTCAGCAACCTGCCCGGTCCGTGCGCCGACTGCTTATCCGCGCTCACGGAGAACCACCCGCCACTTACCAGAAAGCCCGGGAAAAAGGATACGAAATTGTAGAGGGCACCTGTCCCATCGTTATTCGCAGCCAGAAGCTGGCACGCAAATACAATCAACAGGGTTATCAGGTGGTGCTGGTGGGTAAACATGGGCATCCGGAAGTGGTGGGAATTCAGGGACATTGTGACGAACGCTGCTATGTGGTGTCCCATGTGGACGAGGTGGAACAGGTTCCTGCCAACGAAAAAACTTTTGTACTGGCTCAGACCACCATCTCCGCCCATCTTTATCTTCAGGTAGTGGAAAAGCTAAAACAGCGCACCGGCGAACTGGTTACCCGCAACACCATTTGCGGATTCATTGCCGGGCGCGATCGTCAGATTTCAGAATTTGCACGCAGCTGCGATGTGATTGTCATGGTGGGCGGTCGGCACAGCTCCAACACCCGTGTGCTGTTCCAGGTGTGCCAGCAGAACAATCCCCGCGCTTACTGGATTGAACATCCCGACGAATTGCATCCGGAATGGTTCCGTACGGATGATACGGTGGGTATCACCGGGGGAGCATCCACCCCCCAATGGTTAATGGAAAAAGTGCGGGATCATCTGCTTCAATTATCCGACAACCCAACGTCTTAAAATCGTGGGAGAAACTCTTCTCTCTGTCATCAACCGTTTTTTCAAACAAAAACCCCTTTCCGTCGGGTCACCGGAAAGGGGTTCTTCGCACAGAAACGATTGTATTTCACAACATCACTGAATCATAATCGTAATCACCTGCACCGATTTATTTACGATGGTATCGCCCGGTTTCAGTTTGCTTAAATCCACCGCATTCTCCTGCACCTGAAGCTCAAATGGGTTGCCACCATCGGCGGACAACTGCAACGTGCGTTTTTCCGCATCCACCGCTTTGACCGTATAGCTCTGGGTTTGTTCACGAGTTACCACAATCCCTTTATCGGCACCCGTACCGGCTTTTTCCATTTCCGCTTCACTGACATTTTCCGGAATCCGGGAACCTTCTGCGGCAACGTAATACAAATCCTTACTGGCCACGGTCATTTTAACCGGCATGCCAGGTTTCAGTTTATCCAGGGGGGCATTTTCCTGCTTCACCTGAAACGTCTGGGTGTTTCCCGATTCATCCTTCAGGGTAAACGTGCGATTTTCCAGATCCACCGCTTCCACCGTAGCATTTAATGTCACCGTGGAAGTATGCATGACAATTGGTTTGTTCATAGCGACTTTTGCCTGGGGAGTGGTTGTCTTCTCCCCTTTTCCGCAGCTGAGGATGCCTGCCAGCACCAGTGTCGCAATCGCTACAAACGGAATGAACTTCTTCAAATTCATTGGTACGCCTCCTGATTTTTAAGCCAAAATAGTTGAGACAATATAGTACGGGATAGAAAAGGATACAAACGAAATTCGCCAAAAACCTGTTTTTCTTCTGGTTGAATGCTTGTACGAAAATTTAAATTTCCATCCGTGCAGGCAGAGGCCAAAAGCATGTGCCATAGGGAGCAAAAATCGGAACCCGGCATCGTCCCGTTTCTCTTATTGGAGCTTGTTCCCTGATGAAAATCTTCGGATATTTTCAGAAAAAAAAATCGATGCCCGAATCATCTTCACCGAAATCCATAAAAACGGCGCTGAAGCAGCAAGCTTTAAAATTGGGCTTTCAGGCGGTAGGAATTACCGATGCGGAAACACTACACAAACACGCCGGGCATCTGCAAAGGTGGCTTGAAGAGGGTTACCACGGCACCATGGACTGGATGGCCACCACCGGGGAAAAACGCGCTGATCCAAGGGCTTTTTTCCCCGAAACGGAGAGCGTGCTTATTGCCGCTTATCCCTATTTTCGTTCCCGGGAACCGCTGCAAACTCCGCCTTCTATTGGCAACATCTCCCTATATGCCCGCGGACGGGATTACCATAAAGTGCTGCGGAAAAAGCTCAAACAACTGCTGAACTGGCTGACCCAACGGGAGCCGAAAACCAAAGGGCGCATTTTTGTGGACTCTTTCCCCATTCTGGAACGTGCACTGGCACAAAAAGCAGGGCTGGGCTGGATAGGCAAAAATGCCATGCTGATTCTAAAAGGAAAAGGCTCCTGGTATTTTCTGGGTGGTATTTTGCTGAATCTTCCCCTACCGCCGGACGAACCACTGACCACCGATTATTGCGGCACCTGCAATCGATGCATCTCTGCCTGTCCCACCCGGGCCATCGTCGCTCCGGGAGTAGTGGATGCCCGTCGGTGCATATCTTATTTAACCATTGAACACGAAGGGGAAATTAGCCCGGAATTTCATTCCGCCATGGGAAATCATATTTTCGGATGCGACATCTGTCAGGAAGTGTGTCCCTGGAACCGCTTTGCCAGCGACACCCAGGAAACCGATTTTTTCTCCCGCTTTTCGCCGGAAGAGCTGAACCTTGTCCATTTGCAAAATCTCCGTCAGAAGGAATTTGAACAAATGTTTGAGGGAACTCCCGTTCGCCGAACCGGTCACCGGCGCTTCATGCGGAATATTCAAATTGCCCTGGGCAACCTCCGAACACCACAATCCCGCAAGCGGTAATATGACAAAAGCAAAAACCTGTCCGCTCAGTTTACAAATTCCTTTGATTTTCAGTGAATTTCGGTTAAATTCTCACCTTAAAATATGCCGGAAAGAATAAATTTCTGTTGCATTAAAATTAAGCGAATGTTAAATTTTTCGGCCATTTTTGTTTGGGGCGGTAGCTCAGTTGGTTAGAGCGCTACGTTGACATCGTAGAGGTCGTCAGTTCGACTCTGGCCCGCCCCACAAAAGGGGCCACGAATCCGCGATTCGTGGCTTTCTTTAATATGACCGAAGCAAACGGTAGTAAGGTTGTACATCATGGAAAGTCAAAAAATTAAAATCACGTTCCCGGACGGTCGCACGGAGGAGTTTCCCGCTGGCATTACCGGATTGGACCTTCTGAAGCAACTTCCCCGAAAGCTGGCGAAGGAAGCAACCGGGATTAAAGTAAATGGCCGGGTACAAAGCCTTCCCGAACCCATTACCGAAGATGCGGAAATTCAGATTCTCACATTTGAAGATAAAGAAGGTCGCGAAGTCTTCTGGCACAGTGCGGCTCACCTGATGGCTCAAGCCATTAAACGGCTGTTTCCGGAAGCCAAACTGGGCATTGGACCACCCATTGAGGATGGCTTCTATTACGACATCGATCTGGATCGTCCCATCACTCCGGAAGATTTCCCGCTCATCGAACAGGAAATGGCTAAAATTGTCGATGAGGACTACCCCATTGTTCGCAAGGAGATGAGTCGGGAAGAAGCGATTGAGTTCTTCAAAAAAATCCATGAAGACCTGAAGATTGAACTCATCGAGGAGCTGCAGGAAGACATATCCGCTTACACACAGGGAGAATTCACCGACCTGTGCCGGGGTCCGCATCTTCCTTCCACAGGGCGGATCGGCAAACATTTCAAGCTGCTCAACGTTGCCGGAGCATACTGGCGGGGCGACGAAAAGAACAAAATGCTGCAACGGCTTTACGCCACTGCCTATCCGAAAAAGAAAATGCTGGAAGACCATTTGCACCGGCTGGAAGAAGCTAAAAAACGCGACCACCGCAAATTGGGCCGCGAGCTGGATCTGTTCAGCATTCAGGAAAGCATTGGCAATGGTCTCATTCTCTGGCACCCACGGGGTGCCCGGGTCCGGCGAATTCTGGAAGAATTTGTCATCCAGGAACACTACAACCACGGATATGAACTGATTTACACACCCCACATTGCCAAATTACATCTGTGGGAAACCAGCGGACATACCGGATTTTATCGGGAAAACATGTTTAGCCCCATGGTGGTGGACGATGTGGAATACCAGCTTAAACCAATGAACTGTCCGTTCCACATTACCATCTACAAATCGCACTTACGCAGTTACCGGGAGCTGCCCATCCGTCTGTTTGAGCTGGGAACGGTTTACCGATATGAACGTTCCGGTGTGTTGCACGGTCTGATGCGCGTTCGCGGTTTCACCCAGGACGATGCGCACATCTTCTGTACACCGGATCAGTTGAACAACGAAATCCTGAAAGTGCTGGATTTCACCCTGTTCATCCTGCGCACATTCGGGTTCGATCAATACGAAATTTATCTCTCCACCCGGCCGGAAAAATACGTGGGTACATTAGAGAACTGGGAACGGGCAACGGCTGCCCTGAAAGAGGCGCTGGAGACCCGGCAACTGGATTATGAAATCGATCCCGGCGAGGGTGTCTTTTACGGTCCGAAAATCGATATTAAAATTAAAGATACGCTGGGACGTTCCTGGCAGTGCTCCACTATTCAGGTGGACTTTAACCTTCCGGAACGGTTCCAGGTGGAATACATCGGTGAGGATGGACAACCGCATCAGCCCATCATGGTGCACCGGGCGTTGTTAGGTTCCATCGAACGCTTCTTTGGTGTGCTAATTGAACATTACGCCGGTGCTTTTCCGCTGTGGCTGGCACCTGTGCAGGTTCAGGTGATTCCCATTACCGAGCGGAATCATGATTATGCCCGCAAAGTATTTGAGAATTTGCGCCAGGCGGGCATCCGCGCGGAGCTGGATACGCGGAGCGAAAAAGTGGGTTACAAAATCCGTGAAGCAGAAGTCCACAAAATACCCTACATGGTTATTGTGGGTGACAAAGAAGCGGAATCGGGCAAAATTTCCGTCCGCCGTAAAGGAGAAGGCGATCTGGGACAGATGGAACTGGATGAGTTCCTGAAACGGTTGACGGACGAAATTCAAAATAAAGCGTAGTTGAATTAAAACAAGGAGCAGGTTATTTCCAGGCAAAAATCGGTTCGTATCAACGACCAGATTCGGGTGGCATCGGTACGATTAATTTCACCTTCGGGTGAGCAATTGGGGGTGGTTCCCACACGGGAAGCCTTACGGAAAGCGGAAGAATATGGTCTGGATCTGGTGGAAGTGGCACCGAATGCGAATCCCCCGGTGTGCCGTATTATGGACTACGGCAAATATAAGTACGAACAAAGTAAGAAGGAGAAAGAGGGCAAAAAGCGGCAACATACTATTGTGGTGAAAGAAATTCGGTTGCGTCCCAAAACGGATGACCACGATCTGGAGACCAAATTGCGCTTTGCCCGAAAATTTCTGGAACAACGCAACAAAGTAAAAGTAACCATTATTTTCCGGGGCCGTGAGATGGTGTATCAGGAATTCGGTCGGCAATTGATGGAACGGGTTAAGGAAGCGCTTTCGGACCTGGCCAGGCCGGAGGGTGTGATTAAAATGGAAGGTCGCCGGATGGTGATGGTTCTGACGCCCCTGACCGGAAAACATTCATAAAAAGCGGAAAAGATTCAGGGGCTATTCATTTATCGATTTGGTAATTTCATAATTTTCAGGAATAAATGGAAAGGGAACAGATATGCCAAAGATGAAATCGCGTCGCGGTGCGAAAAAGCGTTTTAAAGTGACCGCCAGCGGGAAGATCAAATCTCGCCGCGCTTATAAGAGTCACATTCTCACATCCAAAACGCGTAAACGGAAACGGAATCTGCGCAAACCGGCTTACCTGCACAAAGCAGATGCCCCGCGCGCACATGAAATGATTCTGGAATAGTAAAACAGGCGGAGGACAATTATGCCAAGAGCAAAAAACAATGTGGCGGCTAAAAAGCGTCATAAAAAAATTCTGAAAATGGCCAAAGGCTATCGGTTGGGTCGCGGTAAATTATATAAAACAGCCAAGGATCAGGTAGAGAAAGGCTTGCAATATGCCTACCGCGACCGTCGGCAGAAAAAACGCAATTTTCGGCGATTATGGATTGTGCGTATTAATGCAGCCTGCCGCCAGAACGGAATCTCCTACTCACGCTTTATCCATCTGCTGAAGGAGAAAAACATCGATCTGGATCGCAAAGCCCTGGCTCACATGGCTATGCACGAACCACAGGCATTCGAAACACTGGTTCAGGAAGTCACCGCTTCCTGACATGGCAAATCTCCACTAAAAAAGGCGAGCCTGTGCTCGCCTTTTTTTATTTCTTCCATTGATCATGGCTTTTTGCTTCAATCCGATTGGTTATTCTCCTGCTCCTCGTCATCTTTTTTCTGCTTTCTGGTTGCCTGATTATTTTCTTCCGCAGCGGATTTCTCCCGACCGCGAATGCTTCGCCGGAATGCATCGGCGCGACGGGCAAAGGTGCGCAACGTGCGCTCCACCCGGCAATATATGCTATCCTTCGGGAATCGCCCATTGCGCAGACGTTCCCCGGGCTCCAGACCCGTTAGCACTTTCAGCCCATCTTCTATGGTATCCACCGCCCAGATGTGAAATTTGCCCTCCTGAACAGCCCGAATCACTTCGTCTTTTAACATCAGATTCTCCACATTGCTACGGGGAATTAACACTCCCTGTTCACCGGTGAGTCCCTTCTCCCGACACACGGCAAAAAATCCCTCAATTTTCTGATTGACTCCGCCGATCGCCTGCACTTCCCCGTTCTGATTCACCGAACCGGTGACCGCAATCCCCTGCTTTAGTGGCACGTTGGCCAGACTGGAAATTAATGCGTACAGCTCCGTGGAAGAAGCCGAATCGCCATCGATCATGGAATAACTTTGCTCAAATGTTAGACTGGCAGAGAACCCCAGCGGAATATGAGACCCAAATTTGGAGTTGAAAAATCCGCTGAGAATCAGTAACCCCTTATCGTGAATTTTCCCGCTCAATCGGGCTTTTCGCTCAATGTTCACCACATTCTCGTTACCGATATATGTTTTGGCAGTAATTCGGTTGGGACGTCCGAAGGTAAAATCTCCCAGGGAATACACCGAAAGTCCGTTAATCTGCCCCACCTTCTCTCCGGTCGTATCGATTCGGAAGATATCCCGGCGAAACATTTCCTGAATTTTTTCCTGCACCAGGCTGTGACGGAATTCATACTCTTGAATTGCCTTTTTAACATGTTTATCCCGCACGGTTTGCGACCCGTCCTTGTGCGCGAAATGAGCCGCTTCCCGGATGATGCCCATCAAAGAGCCGAACCGAATACTGATCTTCTTCTGGTCCTCCACCAGCCGGTGTCCGTAAAACAATACTTCCCGCACAGCGCTTCGGTGAAACGGCAATAGCCCTTCCTGATCGCACACACGCCGAATGAACCGGGCGTATTTCAGTAACGATTCCCGGGTGCTGTCCGTTTCGTAATCGAAATCTGCCCGAATCTTGAAAATTTTCGAAAAGTCCTGATCGTATGCCTGCAGCAGATAGTAAATCTGATTCCAGCCAATTAAAATCACTTTTACGGTTAATGGTATGGGTTTGGGGCGCAATCCGGCGGAGGAAAGAAAGCCATACAGTTCGGAGACATCCTCGATGCAGATTTCCTTGGTTTTAATTGCCCGCTTCAGCGCATCGTACACAAACGGATTTTTTAGCACATGAAATGCATCGGTAACCAAATAGCCACCATTAGCACGCAACAGGCTGCCACTTTTGATCATGGTGAAATCGGTTACCTGCGCTCCCATTACCATCTGTTTTTCGATGCGACCAAACAGGTTGTTGTAGGTGGGATTTGCTTCGTAAATAACCGGCGCCCCCTCTGCCTCGCTATGATCCACCAGCACATTAACTTCGTAGCGCTTGAAATGGGAAGGAGCAGCGGGATGTTTGGATGGTTTGGCAGAGGACTCTTCCCGCGTCTGAGTGAGGAATTCGTTGATATTGGAAATAATATCGTGGCTAACCTGGTCCAGATATTTCTGTATGGGCGGAAAATCCCGGTAGTCATTTTTCAATTCGTTGATGTAACGTTCCACAATAAATGTGGCGATGCGCTCGTTCAGTCGGCGAATTTCCTGCTGGATGCGTTTATCCACCCGCACCAGGTCCCGCACCGCCAGATTGATTTTTTCCTGCATCTGTTCCAAACGGCGGGTTATTTCCGCCTTCTCCTCCTCACTCAACTTCTCAAACTCTTCCGGAGTTATGGGTTTATCCCCTTTCAACACAACCGTTTGAAAACCCGCCGGAGTGCTCTGAATCTGCATCCCATTGGCACGGGCTTCCTCTTCCAGTCGGGATAAAATCTCCCGCTTATTTTCGTTATTGCGATTGATGATGGTCATTTTCTCATTTTCATACTCGTCGCTGTCGAAAGTTTCGGGAATTTCTTTCTTCAATGTGCGAATGAGCTCATTCATATCCCCTTTGAAGATTTTCCCTTTCCCGGCGGGCAATTCCAGTGCAACCGGTTGATCGGGGTCGCTAAAATTATACACATATACCCAGTCGCTGGGAACCGGTCTGGTTCGGGCTATTTTTTTCAGAATCTCGTGCACAATCGTGGTTTTTCCGGTACCGGATACGCCGGTTACAAACACGTTGTAACCGGAATGGTCCATTTCCAGCGCCAGTTCCAGCGCCCGAATAGCGCGTTCCTGACCAATTACCTCGTCCAGAGGTTCGATATCGTCCGTCGTTTCGAAGGGTAATGTCCGCAGATTAATGCTCCTGCGAAGTTGCCGGGGAGTCAATTCGGTAATGGCCATGCCAGCCTCCTTGCAATGAATTTGTTTCGCTTTCTGATAAAATAAGTTATGAAGCAATGGGTGAGAAAAAAAAGGGAAAAATTATCGAAAGGGGAACAGGAAAATCAGAGGGATGGGAGAAATCGATCGGGCAAACATGATTTTGGAG
>CAZBWV010000024.1:0-45650 GCA_964495805.1 uncultured Calditrichaceae bacterium | reverse complement strand
TTTGAAAAAAACAGGTGATGGAAAGGAGGCGGGAATTATGCGGATACACATGAAAAAATACCGTAAATAAATAAAAAACCCGAAGCATTTGCTCCGGGTTCTATGCTGCGAAAAAACAGATGTCGATTATCCCAGGAAGGCCCGTAACGCCCGGCTGCGGGAGGTATGCCGCAATCGACGAATCGCTTTCTCTTTAATCTGACGTACCCGTTCACGGGTCAGGTTAAAGCGTTCGCCGATTTCTTCCAGGGTCAAGGGATGCTCCTGGCCCAATCCGAAGTAGAGACGGACCACTTCGGCTTCGCGCTTGGTCAGGGTTGCCAGTGCCCGTTCAATCTCCACCTTCAGCGACTCGCTCATTAGCTCGTCATCAGGTGGTGGCTGGTGCTCGTTTTCAATCACATCCAGCAGACGGTTGTCTTCGCTGTTGCTGAACGGCGCATCCATACTGAGGTGCCGACCGGAAATCTTCAGTGTATCCGCCACTTCGAAGTCGCTCATATCCAGCTGTTCGGCAATCTCGCTGGCACTGGGTTCACGCTCGAACTCCTGTTCCAGCGCCGAATAGGCCTTACCGATTTTATTCAGCGCCCCAACCCGGTTCAGTGGCAGGCGAACCACCCGGGACTGCTCTGCCAGCGCCTGCAGGATGCTCTGACGGATCCACCATACCGCATAGGAGATAAACTTGAACCCACGCGTCTCGTCGAAACGTTTGGCCGCCTTGATTAAACCCAGATTCCCCTCGTTGATCAAATCGCCCAACGAGAGACCCTGGTTCTGATATTGCTTGGCCACACTCACCACAAAGCGTAAATTGGCTTTGGTGAGTTTTTCCAGCGCTTCCTGATCGCCCTGTTTAATCCGTTGCGCCAGCTCAATCTCCTCCTGCGGCGTTAACAACGGGACTTCCCCGATCTCCTGTAAATATTTGTCAAGGGACTGACTTGCCCGACTAATAGAACTACGCGCCATGCTTAGGTCACAACCTCCTTTTGTGAGTTATGATTCTGTTATTTGAACAATTTAAAAATGTTTAAAACGTTTTTTACCATCGAAATCATTACAGGGTAACTAAATTACCGCTACTAATTACGTCCTGCTCCCCGTTAAGTTCCTTACTCAATTCTTTCAACTCCTGAAGAAAAGCTTCCCGTTCCCTGCCCTGCAATAATTTCGGCTGAAATTCCACCTCCCGATTATCTACATTCAGCGGGTAGATTTTACACCATTCAATCCCGGAAGTTCCCATACGCAGTTTTAACATCATGCTCCGGGTTGCCCTGGAACTATACGAACCAAACACAAAATTCCCCAGGCTATAAGCAATCAGTTTTCCCCGATACACTTCTAACCCCTGGATAATATGGGGATGATGCCCCACTATCAGATCGGCTCCGGCTTCAACAGTTTGATGCGCCAGTTGCCGCTGATATTGTTTGGGTGTCTTGCGCAACTCCTCTCCCCAATGAAAAGAAACCAGGACCAGATCGTTCTCCTGTTTCAACTGGCGAATTTGTCGGTAAAATACCTCCTGATACGGAAAGTACGTTCCCGCGGAGGTATCCGAAGCCCAGAACTCCTCCGGAAAAGTTAAGCTGCATGCCACAAACGCCACCTTCACTCCATTCACGGTAAAAATGGCCGGTTGCATGGCTTCCTGCTGGTTCAGGCCAGCTCCGGCGAACCAGATGCCCTCCGCTTTCAGCAACCGGCGGGTCTGTTCCATAACCTCCGCTCCATAATCCATCATATGATTATTGGCCAGACTCACCAGATTGATTCCGCCATGCCGGAGCACTTTTACCAGCTTCGGGTTCACCCGAAATGTAAAACTCTTCTCAAATGGTGCGCCCCCTTCCCCAAATGGTGCCTCCAGATTGGCAAACACCACCTCCGCATCCCGTAACACCGAATCCACTGCCTGAAAAGGGTAAGCCATCCCCTTCTGCAAAATCACCCCCTGAGCCCAATTCCCCAGCATCATATCGCCGGTGACAACCAGGGTAAACGAATGCCCGGAATCGGCAGCACGAGCCGATAACGGGAGCCCTACCCATCCTGCTGCAGAGAATAACGCGATATATATCAAAATCTTACGAATCAAAATCAATCCCATCTTCCGTCTTTATTTTCCCCAGTTGCTGCTCTTTCCGATGCATCTCGGCTTCCAGCTCTTTTAACTCCTGCACCAGGTTGCGGATTTTTTCATCAATGGGAATGCTTCGTTTTTTCTCCTCGGGAAAATGGCGAAAAATGTACTTCCCCAATTCAGCAAATTTCTCATCCAGCCGATGCTCAATCTGGAGAATTTCCAGCTTAATCCGCCCCACACTGGTTAACTCTTCCGTTTTGTCAATGGCCAGACTGAGGCTTTCCATCAAATTTTTTTTGATTTTATCCCACACTTCGGTCATATTTTTTCTCCTGATGGTGCTTTATTACATCGGCAAAATTATAATTAACTTAAATCCGCTTTTTATCCGTTGATCTAACTCAATCTTTTACAGAAGCAATTTTTCCCGATTGAATCTCCCGACCACCGGCATCGATGAGAATTAAACGATTTCCTGCCAGAAACCGGTCCCGGCAATGGGACAATCTTCCAGTCCGAAACCCTGCGCAATGGTTTTTCCCAGGTCAGCAAAGGTTTTCCGAATTCCCAGATTAACACCCTGCTTCAAATCGGGGCCATACACCAGCAACGGTACATACTCCCGGGAATGGTCGGTGCTGGGCGTGGTAGGATCGTTTCCGTGGTCAGCAGTAATCACCAGCATATCGCCCGTATGCATCCGTTCCAGAAACCGGGGTAAGCGTTTATCGAAACGCTGCAGCTCTTCATGAAATCCTTCGGGATTGTTCCGATGCCCCCACAGCATGTCGAAATCCACCAGGTTCACCATAATCAACCCGTTGTCCACCGCCTGCATCTGTTTTTCCAGCTCGTTCATCCCATCTTCGTTACTTTTACTGTGGATTTTAACCTGCCAGCCTTCGCCAGCGTACAGGTCGTCGATTTTACCGATGGCCACGGTGGGACGCCCCGATTCCTGCACACAATGTTGGACCAGTTTACAGGGCGGTTTCAGGGAGAAATCGCGGCGGCCGCGAGTGCGGGTAAAATTCTCCGGCGAATCCCCCACAAAAGGTCGTGCAATCACTCGCGATACGGCATGCGGCCCGGTGAGTATCTCCCGGGCAATTTCGCACATGCGATATAATTCCTCCGGAGGAATAACCTCCTCGTGAGCAGCAATTTGAAAAACACTATCGGCAGAGGTGTACACAATCGGTTTACCGGTGCGCAAATGTTCCATTCCCAGTTCTTTGATGATTTCCGTACCCGAGGCAGGCTTGTTTCCTAACACACCGCGTCCAATTCGCCGGGTAAACGGTTCCAGAACTTCCGGGGGAAAGCCATTGGGATAGGTCGGAAAAGCAAAATCCAGAATACACCCGGCAATTTCCCAGTGACCGGTGGTGCTGTCCTTGCCGGGGGATTGTTCCGCCATCTTTCCGTAATTCGCCCGGGGATGTTCCTGCGGAGCCACGCCCTGAAGTGGTGCAATGTTACCCAGACCAAGCTTCTCCAGATTAGGCACATTCAATCCACCAACCACCCGCGCCAGATTTCCTAACGTGTTGCTCCCCTCGTCGCCAAATTTTCCCGCATCCGGTAGCTCACCAATTCCCACGCCATCCAGCACAATCACAATCGCACGATTCAATGTTTGCATGCTCTCGGTATCCTTTCCTGTTCTCTCACCCGTATCGACAGTATATTTAGATGCAATTTTTTCAAAAAAGAGACGATTCTTTTTATCGGAAAAAGATTTTTTTCTGACAGAATGGATGGAATTCCGGGGAATTTAATTTAAATTTCGAATAAAAATTTGTGCAGGATATCTGCAGAATTCCATTCCTGATCCATTAGTATTTTAAGAACCCGTGCCCTTCTTCAGTTTTTTCGCCAGCCATCCCAACAGTCCTGCTTTGCGTGCCAGACCAATATGCTGCCGAATTTCTGTCAGTTTCTGATACGCGGCATCTTCTCCCGCCTGAATGAGATCGTTCATCTTCTGAAAGTCGTACCACAAATAATTCCCCACATCCGGCTGAAGGAGCACATCCGCCCGCGCTGCAATCTCCTGACACAGGATTTCCGCCGTTACCGCACTGGAACGGAACAGAATGTCGAATACATTCTCAAATTTATCCTGCGGTTTGATGCGCTGGCGAACATCCACTGCAATCACCCGATCCGCTCCCAGTTGATAGGCATAATTAATTGGCAGGGAATACGCCACCGCACCATCTACCAATAAACAGGAATTGTACGGAACAGGAGGTAAATATCCAGGGATGGAACTACTGGCCTTGACCGCCAGTTGAATATCGCCTTCAGTAAATAGCACCGGCTGACCTTTGACCAGATCGGTCGCCACACAGGCAAAGGGTATTTCCGTTTCCCGAATATCCCCGCTTTTTAGCAGGAAGCCCATAGCCTGTCCCAACCGGTCATCCCTTAAAATGGATTGGCGGGACACGATCATGTTCAAAAGCACCCGCTTAACCAGATTCCGGGCAATCTGATGCAAAAAATCGTTTTCGTTTCGATCACTACCGTGGCGTTCCAGCACATCTACCCGCAGGTCGGCATATTCGTGGCTCTCAAAGAATTCCCTTACCCGATGTTCCACCCAGCGAATGTCCCGGGTTTGCGCGTACATTCCTCCGATGATGGCACCAATGCTGCTGCCCACAATCAGGTCCGGCTGGAATCCTTCCTGCTCCAGAACCTTAATCACTCCGATGTGCGCCAGTCCGCGTGCCCCTCCTGCGCCCAGTACCAATGCGGTTTTCATAGCGAATTGTGCCCTCAATTGGTTCAGAAAGGAAATATACACATATTTTGTGTGGTTGCAACCGGAAGGAAAAAAAGCGGAAGAGGTTTAATCTTATCCCCCTTCACCACTACGAAAAGTTTCTGAACTCCCCCTTGACAACCCCTCGATATTTGGTGAATTTAGCCCACCAGGGGGTGACGAAAAAGCAAGATACAAAACAACTGTTCTCATGATTTAGCAAATACTGAACTAAATTCATGCTGGTGGAAAAAATCATACGTTCTTTTTTCGCTTTTTCGTCATCCCCGGGCAGAACAATCAACACAATCGAATCCGAAAATTAACCGTACAGCAGCAAAAAACCGGTCATGAAAAATCGTTTCAACAACATCGATTCAAAAGAGTGGCTCAAATTTCAGAAATCCTGGTTTTTGTTTCAGGATGATGCGACACTATACCGCCAGCACATTCGGTTTTTCATCAAATATGACCACCCGGACTATCCACCGAACCTGTTTTACCACGGTTCCTCAACAAAAGCGATTGAAGCTGTGGCACAGGAGAACGGCGCCCATCTTTTTACCGAACCCGATGCGTCTCCTCAATTCCAGTATGCGTTAATCGACCTGCGAGAGGCTATCCAGAAGCTTCGCACCCGCAGGGAATTTGTAACACTTCGCAATGAGCTGCAGGAACTGGTCAGACTTCTCTACCCACGTCTGGTACATCGGCGATTTCTCACCATCCTGGCCAGTAATCGATTTTTACAGGAAACTTACTTTCCGCTTGCCTGGGAACTGGCTTACTCCCTTTTTCCCGGCTTCAGCCTGAAGGATGAAAAAATCGGTTGCGTGCAAGAACCCGCACATCAGGAAATTCAAAACGACATCTTTTACGTGCTCAACTTCCGCAAGGACGAAAATGCCACCGGGGAATTTCTCTCATCCGGAAAGGACTTTTCCCATCTCTCTCCCCTTCCGCCGGAGACGACTCTGTTCCCCCGCAAATGGGAAATTATTAAACCGCCACCGCGCAAGAAAAAGGAGATTCTTCATCCGGCCAAATTCCCGGAAAATCTGGTGGAACAGTTCATTACCCGGTTCACCCGGGAAGGTGACAACGTCTTTGACCCCATGAGCGGCACTGGCTCCACTCAACTGGCTGCGTTAAAACTGGGACGCAACGGTTACGGAGTGGAATTAAGCGAATATTTTTCTGACATCGCCCGGGAACGGCTGGAAGAATTTCTCCGACCGCACCAACACTCTCTCTTCCCGGAATCACGCCCCGGAGTTAAGTACCGAATCCTGACCAGAGATGTTCGGGAGATTTCCGCCGTGGACTTCCCCCCCATGGACTACCTGATCACCTCCCCACCGTACTGGGATATGCTGAATATGAAAGGAGCGGAATACCAGGCCCGCCGCCGTGAAAAAGGATTGCCCCTGAAATATTCCGACGATACAAACGACCTGGGAAACATCCACGACTATCAGCAATTTCTGCAAGAATTGGTGGAAATATACCTGAATCTGCTTCCCCTGCTCAAACCAGGAAGTTACCTGACCATTGTGGTGAAAAATATTAAAAAGAAGGGGCGGAACTATCCGTTTGCCTGGGACTTAGCCCACGAGCTTTCCCGTACGATACACCTGCTACCGGAGTTTTTCTGGCTGCAGGACGACATTCAGCTGGCGCCTTACGGATATGGCAACACGTTTGTGAGCAACACCTTTCACCAGTATTGCCTTACTTTCCGAAAACCGTTGAGCTCATCATTCGGCGCTTAAAATTCGTTTATACCAGTAAACAATCCATCGAATATAGCCCCGAAAAAACAGGCTCCCTTTACCGTGAAACCAATGAATGGAACGATTTTAATTGGTCAACGGGTGCCACCATATTATCAATGGTGGTCCAGAGCACTCCATTCAGCCAGGAGAGTGAACCTCGTGCTCCCACCGGGACAAACCATTTCGAAGAATCGCTATCTGTGTCACCCGGCCCAACATTTCGGAACAGATGCCATTGTTCCCGATCCGCATAACCGGTAATTACCAGAGCAGGGCGAAAATTTAGCTGTATAACCGTTGGATTCAGGCGTTTCCACCTTTGCCAGCATTTTTCCCCATCGAAAGGGGGATGATCTGCGGGATGACCCTGGTATTTATCCACCAGCTTTTGTAAAAACCGGAGTTGTTCCTCCGAAAAATGCAACTCCAAAAAATACCGGCGTTGTCCGTTTGGCAACACATCTGCGCCTTTCATGAAGGTAAATAAAAAATTTACCCCCCGGCTATGTGGAAACTTTGTCTCCAATCGGCTACTCCATTGGTCGTGATCATGACGGTTAGGTACCAGTGCGGGCAGTTGGGTATAGCGATTAAATTTTTCACCTGAATAATATAGAAAGTTGTTTTTCAAATCCCATTCGTAACCCCGGAATAAAAAATCCCGGCGGTCCACTGCCCAGAAAGGAGTCTGGCAGCTCCGGAAATCCACTTCCAGCCCGACCTGGTGGCAGTACCACTCAAACAAACGCTCCGCCAGCTTCCCTTTGGCAATATTGAACACCCGCCGTTCAATTTCCCGGATGTCCATTCGATTTACCGTAAACGGAAGCGACAGTACTGCGTAACGCACCGCCCCCTGAACAAAGGTGAGGTACACATCCTGCGGAACATGATCCACAACAATGATTTCGTCTTCGTTCATAGGAATGGACATACGACCGGGGAAAAGGACCCCCGGCCGGATAAGATCAAATTTATTTTTCTATTTCCACTTCAAAATCGTCAAAGGAAGTGGCGGCATCCGCTTTGGTCCACAATCCCACCCCACCGGCATCAGGAAAAGTGTTATCTTTCACCTCTAACAACTTCTTTCCGTTTAAATAACCGCAAATTTTCGTTCCGTAATGGGTGATTTTCAGTTCGTGCCAGGTGTGTGCGGGTAATTTAATCCGGGCACTGGCCAGCATGCGGCGGGCACCATCCTTCACATAATAGATGCGAAAATTGTTTTCCAGCGGGTTAAAACGGGAAATGTAGTAATTATCCTTATCTTTTGCCCGCCAGATCACACCGCCTCCTTGATCTTCCACACCACTGTTCGCTTTAAAATGCACCTCAATTTCCCCATCCTTAAAGCGAATTTTATCCGTCCAGCACAGATTAAATGTACCGCCAAAATGATGATTGGGGCGGATCAGCGCCAGCACATGGGTGCCGGAAGGTGCATCTTTTTCTTCCACTACCTGCCAGGTTGCCAGAGGACCACGCTGGTTGGTGCCTTCCACTTTCCATCCCTGGGGAATTTCTCCCACCGGTATATTTTCGAATGTCCACTCCAGTTCATGGCTTTCGGTGGCTTCTTCCTGCTCACCTTCCTGCGCCAGAACGGGGGAATGAAATAGAAACAGCACCAGAATCAACATGATGGTACTCACGGTTACTGCTTTCATGATTTCCTCCTTTTCATTTTCATTTACAAAACTGATTTGTTTTATGAGCAATTAAATTTACATCAAGAATTGAAGAATGGAATGAAAAATCTGGTTCTCGCTGCTCAATCCAGCACCACCGGCAAGCGATGAGTCAGCACAATTTCCTGCGGGGTAACCCGGGCCTGGTAGGCCAGCGCTTCCACACCCCGGTTCACGGCTTCCCGTAACAGTTTTCCGTATTCCGGATCAATTCGGTCTGCCGGTGCCACCAGATTTCCGTCCGCACGCTGCACCACAAAAAAGATCACCGCCCGATGTCCTTCTTCCACCATCTGCATCAGTTCGCGCAAATGTTTTTGCCCCCGCAATGTGACGGCATCGGGGAACAGCGCTCTGCCCTCCTCCACTAACGTTACATTTTTCACCTCCACATAACACCACCCGGACTCGCCCTGTAAAAGCAGGTCCACCCGACTGCGTTTTCCGTAATTCACCTCACCACGAATCAAAGAATAGCCGCTTAATTCGGAAATAACTCCCCGCTCAATCCCCTCCCGTACCAACCGATTGGGATACTGAGTGTTAATGCCTACCCAGATACCATTTGCCCGAACCAGTTCCCAGGTGTAGGGTAGTTTCCGGCGTGGATTCTCACTGCGCGAAAGCAGCACGGGACTTCCCGGGTCCTGGCAACCTTTCATGCTTCCGGAATTCGGACAGTGGGCAGTTACCCGCTCACCGCTCTTCAGCTGTACATCCGCCAGAAAACGCTTATATCGTCGAATCAACGTTCCCGGAATCAAAGGTTGTGGAAGTTTCATCCCGCTTATTCCTTCTAAACAATCATTACAGAAAATCCAGAAAGCGAAAAAAGTGTTTAATTTTATTTACGCATAGATGCATAAAGGCATACATTTCAAATCTTCAAACCATCGTCGCAACCGGATCAGACGATATGCATTCAAACAATCCCTACACCCCACGTCCCCCACCTTTCTTTTTCCCCCATTTCCTTAATTTCCCATATTCCCCTTTTTTCCCTTCTCTCCTATTCTCACCACCTCCTGCAATTTCCACATAGCATTCTCCTTTCCAATTGCCCATTGAAAAGGTATTCGTTCCACCGAACCATCAGTCCGATGAAAAAGCCATTCCCCCAGTACCAGAATCTTTCCCTGAACCGGACAACGGAAAAATTCCGGGCGAGACAACTCAATGTCCACCGGTTGAAAAATTTTCTGCACCCGGAGCATATCTTTGAGCAACATTCGGGTTGAAGGGTTTTCTTTCAGGGAAAGGTCAGAGAAATAACCGACCAGTCCCAGCGAATCGCCTTTCTGCCAGCTTTCGGCCAGGTCTTCCAATCGGGCATGCAGGTCCCGTTCCAGCGAAAAATCACACTCCTGCACCGCTTGCCCTTTCATGTTCAAAAACCCCAGACGGGTGTACAGACCGGGGTGCCCCGCCAGCAGGGTATCGGGCAATGCATTTGCATCCATCACCAGCATAAGTCGGTTGGTTTTCCCGTAATGCAACTCATCGGGATGCACTTCCAGCAACAGCTCGCCACCATACAAATTTAAAAAATACCAAAGGGGACGGGTTTCACAAATCAGGGAATGGCCGTTTAACAGCACACGGGAATTACTCCCCACTTTACCCAGATACAGATAAATCTGTCGGTCAGGAAAATGACCGGGAAGGACAAATTGCCTGCGCAGCCACAAAGCCTGTGCCGTATCTGGTATTGCTACCCGGCCAGGTAATTCCACAGTACCCCACCGGAGCGTCTCCTCCCGTTCCAGTTCAGTTCCTGCCTTCGCAGAAAAAGCTACTTCCCATCTGCCCGTCAGGGAAAACACATCCAGATCTCCCTGATAATGTTTGCTACACGCAGCGAACAGAAATACAGTGAAAATCGGCAGGAATATACGAAATCCTTTCATTTGCCACCTCCGAAGGAAATTAGCAGTGCCTCCCATGCCGAACGAATTACCCCAAACGAAGCCCGAAAAATTGTCTCGTTTGTCACCTGTTTACGAAAAAGTGTTCGGGAAGAAAGGACGATCCACCCCAATTGTTCAATTAATTGAAGGAAAAAGTCCGGTCGGTCGGTTCCCGTAAAATCGGTTAGAACATCTCGCCACATTTCGCGGGAGAATTTTTCGGGCATAAAAGCCAGTGCGTATCCGCGCCACAGGGATCGAAAACGCAGTTCTTCCACCGTGCCTTCCAGCACTTCCTGATGATCGAAAGCCAACCGGGGTAACGCTGATAAGGGGAACCAGCGGGCGTTTCGGGCATCGTCGCCAGCCCGGAGCTCAGGAAATGGCGGGCTCAGAATTCCTGCGAAGATCACAGAGATGGTGCGCCCTCGCGGGTCGCGACCGGGATCACCGGCAACGCTCAGTTCCACCAGTGGAACATCCGACACACCGACTTCTTCCTGTAATTCCCGTTGTGCCGAAACAATAAGTGGTTCCTCCATTTCGATAAACCCGCCACACATCGCCCATCGTCCGGCAAACGGCGGACGATCCCGCTGAATCAGCAATACTTCCACCTGTCCCTGGTGGTAGCGAAACAGTGGCATGTCCACCGTCACCATGGGACGGGGATATTTGTAGGTGTAAGCCATTCCGCTTCCTTATTTGGTCAAATCAATAAAGAGAAATCGTGTTTCCCGATCCCGAAGAACCTGCACCATCATTTTCTTCTGTGCTTTTTTAGAAAATTCTTCGAAAAATTTCCTGGCGGAGCGAATGTCGGGGACCGCCACTCCATCAATTTTTTGAATGATGTCCCCAATCTGAATTCCGGCAATTCCGGCTGGTGAGGCACGATCCACCTGGTACACATACACGCCCGGGAAATCGAGCGGTAGATTCTCCTGGTGCAAAATGTCGCGGGTTAGCTCACGCAGCTCAAACCCCACTTCCGGCACCGGTAGCCGCTCCGCCACCCCAATTGCCACCGGTGCTTGCTCCAGGGTTAGAGATTTCCGGATTATTTTCCCGTTCCGGAAAATGGTTAATTGCACCGTGGTGCCGGGAGGCATGGAGCGGATAATCTCCCGCAAGCGCGCTGTGTCCTCATCCTTTTGTACGGGCAGTGGTTCTCCGTTCACCTTTAAAATAACATCCCCTTCCTGCAGCCCGGCTTTCTCCGCTGGCGATTGTGGATACACCCGGTTAATTACCACACCACCATCCTGCGGAACATGCCAGTATTCCCGCAATGCCGGGGTCAATCCCTGCATCCGAATGCCTAACCATGATTTTTGCGAAGGAAGCTGCTTTTCCAGGTGCGGGGGATGCTGGATGAGCTTCTGGAACCACTCCGCGGGGGCAATTTCCAGGAAGCTAATGCGAAACTGTTCAAACTCCTCCGGGGTGCGGAAGCTGAAATCCGGTTCGGAGCTCAACGTTACCCCGATGGCATCTCCCTGACTATCCAGCACCAATCCGCAGGCACTCAATATATTGGAATATCCGTTCACCAGGTATTTCCTTCGGGGGAAATCCACCACTGCGTGAATCCGGGTGGGAGTAAATACGGGACGGAAGTGGTACCGTCGGGGGAGTCGTTCCAGTATGTAAATTCTGTCGCCAACCTGCAATTCTTTCCCGGGATGGAAACGAACAAAGGGGAAGGTGGTATCTGCCTGAATGCGAATAAACGCTACCTGGGCCTGGTCGTCCTTCCCCACAAACTCAGCCGGGAATTCCTTCCCGTTAGCCAGGGTAACCCGAAAATCCGACGGTAAACCGGTTAGAAAAGAACCGTTTCCCGAAACAATATCCATTCCCACGGGATACACATCGCTGCTTACCATCACCAATCCGGAATCGTTGACAATGATTCCGTTGTGAAACCGCTCAATCTTATTAAAAGAACCAATTTTAGAATTGCTGGCAATGTTCTGATAATAGTGCACCAGGCATACGGCGTTCCGGTACCGGCGGAAAATCTCCCCGGCATCGCTCCGGGCACCGAACAATTCCATCCCGATAAGCAAAAGAATTAAAATTCCGGCGACTCTCATCGTTCTCCTGTTCCGTTTCGATGTTGAAATTTGGCTAAAATATTTCGTTTTGATAAATTCTCCGGGTTTTGAACCCGGCGTCGATTCAAATATATTTTGTTTTTTCCCCTAATACTATGTATTTTTAAGGAAATAGGGGAATTTTTCGTCAAGGGAATCCGTTCAAAACAGAGAGGTTACCATGAATTTTCAACCCTCTTTTCGTTCCGTTCGATATTTACTGGTTTTCATCATTGCCGCACTCTGGCTTTCCTGTGCCACTAATCCGGTAACGGGTAAAAAAGAACTGGTGCTACTCTCCGAGGCGGATGAAATCCGTCTGGGACAGCAAAGCGACCGGGAAGTGATTCAGGTGTACGGTCTGTATCCGGATAAACAACTGGAACAGTACATCAGTCAGCTGGGTCAGAAATTGGTGCGTGTATCTCACCGTCCCAATTTAAAATTTACGTTCCGGTTATTGGACAGCCCGGTGATTAACGCTTTTGCCATTCCGGGTGGATACGTTTACATCACCCGGGGGATTCTGGCTTACCTGAATAACGAAGCGGAATTAGCCGGGGTGATGGGACACGAGATTGGTCATGTGACTGCCCGACATTCCGCCAAACAGTACACCAAAGCTCAGCTGGCTCAGCTGGGATTAGGACTTGGGATGGCGTTTTCCGAAAGCTTTCGCCGGGTTTCGGGATTGGCGCAATTTGGTTTGAACCTATTGTTCTTAAAATTCAGCCGTGACGATGAACGGCAGGCTGATGCATTAGGTGTGGAGTATGCCACCAAAACCGGTTACGATGCAACTCAGATGGCAAACTTCTTTGTCACACTGGAACGTATGAGCGCTGGCTCCGCCCAGTACGGGTTACCGGACTGGTTTTCCACCCATCCCAACCCTGCCGAACGGGTTCAAAAAATTCGTGCCATGGCCCGCGAATGGCAGAAAAAAGTGGGTAGTCAGCATTTTCAAGTGGAACGCAATCGGTACCTGCGTAAACTGGATGGACTGGTGTTTGGCGAAAATCCCCGGCAGGGTTTTGTGCAAAACAGTGTTTTTTACCACCCCGACATGAAATTTTCCTTCCCGGTTCCGCAGGGCTGGAAGGTGCATAACCTTCCCACCCAGGTGGTGCTGCAAAGTCCGGACAAGAAAGCAATGATTCAAATGACACTGGCAGCCGAATCCACGCCAGCTAAGGCAGCCGATGCATTTATTGCCACCAGCAAAGTCACAGTTGCCTCCCGCCAGGGCATCAGTGTGGGACGTTTTGTTGCAGAAAAAGTCATTTCCAACATGCCCACCCGTGAGGGGGAACTTCGGTTGCTCTCCTACTTTATCCAGAAGGATGGCCAGGTATTTGTGTTTCATGGAATGACCCCGGCACCGCTGTTCGAAAAAAAATATCGCGCAATCTTCCGCAATACCTTCGACCATTTCAGCGAGCTAACAAACAGCAAGATATTGGCGATTCAGCCCATGCGGTTAAAAATTGTTAAAGTGTCCCAAACAGCCCCTTTAAAAGCAGTACTTCAAAAACACGGCTTCCGCTCCGGGGAAAAGCTTAATCGTCTGGCGTTAATTAACGGAATGGAATTGAACCAGCCGGTTCAGGCCGGGATGTTGATAAAACTTATCCAGGGATGGAAGTAACGCTCCCTTCAAATGAATTCGGGTAGCATGAACCGGCCCTGAAACGCCTTTTGGGGTTCTGAACAAATCTGGCAGTGAGAAATGGAAAGGCACAAAACAAAGATCAATTCGGAAAAAATTGTCTCCGTATCGGCAATTGTCATCGCGGTGGCATCGATCGTGGTGACCATCTGGCAGGGGATGGAAATGCGAAAGCACAACCGGCTTTCGGTAAAACCCAGGCTGGAAATCTCTTACGAAGCAGCCAGGGACTACTTCGGATATGTCCTCACCAATAAAGGATTGGGTCCGGCCGTTATTACTTATCGGAAATTTTTTATCGATGGGCAGGAACTGAATTACCAGGGCTTCTCCGGTTACGAAGATTTCATTGAAAAATTGGGAATGAAAGGGCACAAATTCTCTTCCACAAGTATTTATCCGGGGCAAACCGTTCTGCCCAATGAACGGGTCAATATTATTCGATTTTACTACAATGACGATGACAAACCGGAAACCCTGATTCCTCAAATTTATCGCAGAGTTCGAATGGAAATTGGATACCAGTCCATGTATCAGGAGGATTTTGTGTGCAGATTACCTCATAAATAGCTGAAAAGGTGGTACTCGTCATTGATTTAAAATACTACTTCTGAGAATTTTTCTATCTCACCAAGTGGCATCATTCATATAATTTCCTCCGTCCCGATTCTCCTTTTTCGCAGTAGAAAATACGTTAAGCCAGAAAGCGACCTCTCCATCCGCTATATTTCAGGAAAATTTCCGCATTCCATGCAAAAAACCGGAGCATATCACAATTCAACAGTCCGTCAATTGCCAAAGAAAACCGGGTAATCCATTTCCCCAATAGAAACAGATTACCCTTGCCGGTTACGCACCTAAAAACTTTTTCTTATACATGGTAATAGAATCTTCAATTAACCGAATAGCCGGTTCCAGTGGTTCCACCCCTTCAATAGTCACCTTTTTCTCTTCCAGATTTTTGTACACCCGAAAGAATTCCTGAATCTCCTCCAGCATGGTTTTGGGCAAATCGGTCACCGTTTTAATCTGGGTATAATGGGGATCGTGCAGTGGCACGCACAAAATTTTATCGTCCGGTTCACCGTTATCGGTCATGCGCATTACTCCAATGGGACGGGAGCGTACCACCACTCCCGGATAGAAGCTAATTTGAGAAAGCACCAGTGCATCCAGTGGATCGCCATCTTCCGCATAGGTCTGGGGAATAAACCCATAATTACCGGGGTAGTACACTGCACTGGCAATGATGCGATCCACCCGAATAATCCCTGCTACTTTGTCCAATTCGTACTTACATTTGGAACCACTGGGAATTTCCACCACCACATTAATATCCTGCGGCGGATTGATACCCGTGGAGATGCCATGCCATAAATGTCCCATTTTTCTCTCCTATTTCGTATGGTTTTGTTTGCTTGTTCGAAATTTAACAATTATTCGATGCAAATAAAACAAATAGGTTGCAAAGACATGGAGCATTTCCAATACTTATTACAAATCCGATCATTCTTTTTCCGAATACTTTCCGAGCACCATTTTGATTATTCAAGAAAACCCGGAAGGAGATGAATACTTTTCCGGCGAACTTTTTCCTGGTTGCAATATTTTAAAATCCCGGTTGCATCTGCCCGTGTATTCCGTACATTTTCCGGGATGAAAAAGAAAAAGCAGGTAGCGCCATTGGGAACCCATTCTGGCGAACGGAAAATTGCTATTATTCATGACTGGCTGACTGGAATGCGCGGCGGCGAGAAAGTGTTAGAAGCCATCCTGGATATCTATCCGGACAGCGAAATTTTTACCCTGTTGCACAATCCTGGCTCAGTTTCAGCCAAAATCGAACAGCGTCCCATTCACACTTCGTTCATCAACCGACTGCCCGGAAAAACCAATCGTTACCGGCATTATCTGCCCCTTTTCCCCACCGCCATCGAATTGTTCAACCTGAAAGCGTTCGACTTAATTCTGTCCACCTCCCACTGCGTGGCGAAAGGGGTGGTAACTCCCCCAAACGCTCTGCACATTGCCTACCTGCATACACCCATGCGCTATGTGTGGGACATGTACGACGAATATTTTGGACCCGGACAAACCGGCTGGTTGAGTGGTAAACTCATTCCCCTGTTTGCCAATTATCTGCGCACATGGGACGTTACCAGCAGCAATCGGGTGGACTGGTTTCTGGCAAATTCGGGCCATGTTGCCCGGCGCATCCGGAAATACTACCGCCGGGAGGCAACGGTCATTCACCCGCCGGTGGATATCCACCAATTCCAGCCGGTGGAAAACAATCAGGGGTACTATCTTATTGTTTCTGCACTGGTTCCCTACAAAAAAGTCGATCTGGCTATTCAGGCATTTAACCGGTTAAAACAACGCCTGGTGGTGGTAGGGAAGGGTCCCGAGCTGCCCCGTTTGCAAAAAATGGCTGGTTCCACCATCGAGTTTGTGGATTGGCAATCTCCGGAAAAATTACAGGACTACTACGCCGGTTGCAAGGCACTGATTTTCCCCGGTGAGGAGGATTTTGGCATTGTGCCGGTGGAAGCCATGGCGTGTGGCAAACCGGTAATTGCCTTTGCCCGCGGCGGAGCACGGGAAACAGTTCTCCCAGCCCAACCTCCACATCAACCGGGAACCGGAATTTTCTTCTTCCAACAAACGGTGGACGCTCTGATTCAGGCGATTCGCCAGAGCGAAACCATCCCCTGGCAGGCACAATTCATCCGCAAACATGCGGAACAGTTTTCCGTGGAACGGTTTAAACATCAATACCGGGAATTTGTGGAAAGCAAGTGGGAGCAATTCAGCCAGCGGACAGAAGCATGAACCGACCAAACGTGTACAAACGCAATCTGCTCATTCCGGCGCTAAAAATCCTGAGCGATGCCCTGGCTATTCAGGCAGCATTTCTGTTTTCCTTTTACCTGCGTTTTCACTCCCCGCTGACCCGAATTTTTCCGGTGACCAAAGGCTATCCTCCCTTTTCCGGCTACCTGATCGCCTCTCTGGTGCTGATGACCATTTACCTGACTCTGTTCAGCATTTTTCGCTCCTACCGCAGTCGTTATTTTTCCACCTTTGCCCAGGATATTCCGGTGGTGCTTAAAACCTGCTTCCTGGGCATTCTGTTTGCCATGAGCGGCGCTTTTTTATACCGGGGATTTTCCTACTCCCGGTTGACCATGCTTCTGGTTTACCTGAATACCAATTTTTTTCTGCTCCTTTCGCGCTACCTGTTCCATCGGGTACGCCGTTATTTTATGAAGCGCGGTTACGGCATCCGACACCTTATTTTGGTGGGCACTGATACGCTGCTGCCGGGAGTCTTTTCGCGCTTTCGCGAAGCCAATCGAAGCGGATTACAATTAACGGGCTATCTTTCCGAAAAACCGGTGTCGGAGCTGCCCCTACCGTACTCAGGTCCACTGGAATCGCTGCCTGAGACGCTGGAAAAGAAGAAACCGGACGGGCTGTTGCTGGTATTCGATGCCCGGGACCATGCCCGGGTGCTGAACATTCTGCAGCAAACCGAAGGGCAGAATATTGAACTCTTCTATGTACCGGACATTCTGGATATGATGACCGCACGCCCACGCACGCTGGAAATTGGCGGAATTCCCCTGCTGCAACTGAAGGGTGAACCATTCTCCGGCTGGCAGGGATTCCTGAAACGAACGTTCGACATAGTGGTTTCCGCTACCGCACTGATTGTCCTCTCTCCGCTGTTTTTTGCTCTGGCACTGATCATCAAGCTCACCTCACCCGGTCCGGTTTTCTATCGGCAGCAGCGGGTGGGGCTGGACGGTCGGGAATTTACCATGCTGAAATTCCGCTCCATGGTCGCCGATGCGGAAAAGGAAACCGGGCCGGTCTGGGCAAGGAAGAACGACCCCCGTGTGACCCCCATCGGCCGGTTGCTACGCCGTACCAGCCTGGATGAGCTGCCCCAGCTCATCAACGTGCTAAAAGGCGATATGAGCCTGGTGGGACCCCGTCCGGAACGCAAAGTATTTGTGGAAAAGTTCCAGCAGTACATTCCCAAATACGCCGAACGGCACCGGGTTCGCAGCGGAATGACCGGATGGGCACAGGTAAATGGCCTGCGTGGCCAATCCCCCATCGAAGAACGCACCCGCTACGACGTGTACTACATCGAAAACTGGTCCCTCTGGTTCGATATTAAAATTATCTTACTTACCTTTGTGGCAATTGTCAAAGGAGAAAACGCTTACTAACCCCCGATTCCCCTGCCACCAACATAAAAATTCCAACGGCAAAGGAACAAACCGGTTCGTTGCTCATTTCGCAAAAACGCTCCTTTTACCAATCATCCGGGCGCAAATCATTTACCCGGTAACTCCCCTACCCCGTTTACGTAACATTTACTATTTGGATAGCGATTATTTTTTACCTAAATTTTTTGATGTAAACGAATAGGGGATGGGTTTTGAAAAAATTTGTCATAACCGAACAGGATATAGAGACCATCAGTCGGGTGCTGGGTGTGGAGCCCATTCGGCGAGTGGATCATTTTCGATTTGTGCTGGAAAACAAGCAGGACAAGCGTCGGCTTTCGCTGGAGATTTACCCTGACGTTCCCATTGGCGACGAACGGGGAACGCTGATTTCCATCTACACCATGAACACCCATATTCAGTTACACTTCTGTACCGGTTACGTGTCCAGCGAATCGTTAGGAGAGGTAATTTTTGTCAGCGAATACAAGGGCCGCGTGTCCGGTGTAATTGTGGAAAAAGAAGCAGGCTGTTCGGTGTACAGTAACGTGGATGCTTCCATCCTGTCCGGCGACTTCACCCGGCTGGCTCCGGAAGTCATGATGTCCGGAATTGCCCTTTCCGTTGCCGAACACTTAATTCCCTCAGAAAATGAGTAACCGTTTTCGGATTCACAAACTGACCATTGGTGACTTTGCGGTCAACAATTACCTGATTGTTCCGGAGAACTCTTCCTCCGCTCTGTTGATTGATGCCGGTTATCCGGTCCAACCGATACTGGACTTCCTTTCTGCCCGGCAGTTACATCTGAAATATGTGGTGAATACGCATGGTCACGGCGATCACATCGCCGGAAATCAGGACATCATCGAAGCCACCGGGGCGAGCCTGCTGATCCATGAGCAGGAGGTAGAATACCTGCGCAACCCGCAACTCAACCTGTCCGCTTTTCTGGGATTTGCGCTGAAATCCCCCGAACCCACCCGCCTGTTACAGGAAGGCGATCGGGTGAAGCTGGAAGAGCTTGAATTCACCGTGCTTCACACGCCAGGACACACCCCCGGGCACCTTACCCTGCTGCTGGAGAATCACGCTTTTGTGGGCGATGTCATCTTTCGGGAAGGCATCGGACGAACCGATTTTCCCCGCGCTTCCTACCATCAACTGATCACCACCATCCGGGAAAAAATCTACCAATTACCGGACGATACGATTCTGCATCCCGGTCACGGCCCGGATACTACCGTTGGCTACGAGAAAACCCATAATCCGTTTGTGAGCATGTGATGGACTGGAGCACTCTGGTGGAACAATTCATCCGCCATCTGGCGCTGGAGAAAGGCCTGGCGGACAACACGCAGTTTGCTTACCGTACCGACTTGCTTCGCTACGCCCGGTATCTTACCGAGCACAATATTCATTCTGTGGAAGCCATCACTCCTTTCTTGCTGCAACAATATGTGGGGGAGATGTACGACCTGGGATTGGGCAGCAGCAGTCTGGCACGGAATTTCTCCGCTCTTCGGGGATTTCATCGCTTTCTGATTCAGGAAGGGCTAACGCAAAACGACCCCACTGAGATTCTGGAAACACCCCGGCTCAAGCGCCGATTGCCGGAAGTGCTTACTGTGGAAGAGGTGGAAGCCATTCTCTCCCAACCGGATGTGGAAAAACCGGCGGGCATTCGGGATCGCGCCATGCTGGAACTACTTTACGGATGCGGACTACGGGTATCCGAGTTGCTCACGATAAAGACAGATCAGCTTTTACGGGAAGAGGAGTTGTTGCTGGTGCGGGGAAAGGGTTCCAAAGAACGTCTGATTCCGGTCGGGGAGGAAGCCATGTATTGGGTCGTCCTGTATCTGGCCCGGGTGCGTCCCTTACTCACTCGCGGACCTGCTTCGCGCAACATTCTTTTCCTGAACCAGAGGGGACATCCCATGTCACGCATGGGCCTCTGGAAAATTGTGCGGAAATATGTGGTGCAGGCAGGTATCCGGCGCCAGGTGCATCCCCACACCTTTCGGCACAGTTTTGCCACCCACCTGCTGGAAAACGGCGCCGATCTACGCGCCGTTCAGGAGCTCCTGGGTCATAGCGATATCTCCACCACCCAGATTTACACCCACATCTCCCGCCAGCAACTGTGGGAGGTGTATAAAAAATACCACCCCCGTAGCGGTATCAAAAAACCGGAGCAATGAACATCCAGAAACTCCCGGTGATAAAAATTAAATCCGGAGATCTCTCCCGGTCCAACCTCTTGCAAAATTACCGCACAGGTAGAACCATCCAAACAAAATCAGGTGCGAATGATAACCGGAAATAAATTTTTTTCCGATGCAAAAAGGTTCGGTAGTTCGGGTTGCCAGTACATCGTTATGTCCGCCATTCCCCTTTCACGTCAATCATTGGGTTTTCCTGTAAGCATCCTTCGTTCAGGAAATGAACTTGCAGCACATAAAGGGACTGCATCGGGAAATTCCGTTCGCCAACGTTCCGAGCAACCCGCCGTTGATTCTATTTGAATATTTTTTTATATTGAATGAGATAATCATCTTTGGGAGGATGCATGTTTTTTAAACTGGCCAAACATCGTAAATTCGATTACACGCCGCTTTATTACGATCCGCAAAAGGAAGAGGCGGCGGGCGGGCGCCCACGTATTCAATTTCGGCGATTGCGGCACCGCACCAAAACCAGGCCATTTATCTGGCTGCTTGCCCTCCTGTTTATAGTAATTTACCTGCTCATTGCTCTGTCTAAACTATCTCACACATTTTAGGAGAAAATATGTTTCAGATTAGCGAAGTTCTCAAAAAGGTTCCCTTTTTCCGGACACTGGGCAAAGAAGGCATCGATTTCATCGTGGAGCGTTTGAAATTCAAACCGTACGAAGCCAACGAAACCATCTGCAAGATTGGGGATCCCGGCGACCAGATGTACATCATCATCAGCGGAAAGGTTAAAGTGGTGGTGTACGATCAGGAAACCGGTGACGAGACGGTGATTGCCTATCTGGGTAGCGGCGACTATTTCGGGGAGATGGCTCTGCTTACTGGCGAACCGCGCTCCGCTTCGGTCATTACCACCGAACCGTCCGAGATGTTCATCCTTTACAAAAATGACTTTGATGTGATTGTGGAACGCTTCCCATCCATTACCCTGAGCATGGGGAAAATCATGAGCCAGCGCCTGCGCGAAACCCTGCAAAAAGCAGCCAAAAAAGAAAAAGGTGAAGGAATCACTGCCGTAAAAGGTTCGCTGGCGGAAAAAGGTCTGGTGGAAATTCTCAAATTCTGTGAAAACAACTCCTTGAACGGGAAAGTGATTTTAAAACACGACCAGGATACCGGCATCATCTATTTTAAACGCGGTGAGCTGGAAAAAGTGGAGCTGGGATCGCTAAATGAGGACGAAGCCATGGACCGGATGCTTAGCTGGGAGAAAGGTGAGTTCGTGATTGAACCGGAACCGCTTAAATTGGAAGAGGAGCAACAGCAAGCCGAAACCGAATCCAGCCAATCCATGGACCTGCTGATTATCAACAGCAGTATGGTGGTGCAAAAGATGCTTCAGCGAACATTCGAAAACATCGGTTACACGGTGTATGCGGTGGACAACAAAAGCAAAGGGCTGAACCTCATCGAAAAATTGCAACCGGATGTGGTGGTGGTGGACACCAAACTCCCGGATGCAACCGGGGAGGAAATGATACGCGCTATCCGCACCATCAGCTCCATTCCGGTGGTGCTATTAACAGAAGAAAACAACCGGGCGGAATATCAAAACCGGCTTTCTGACGTGCCCTCAGTGGCATTTACCCGTTCCGCTGAGCTGGGAGAGATTATGCACGCCGTTCAGGAAATAATCAGGAGCTAAGGTATGAGCAGCCACCATCAGAAGGAGAAAATCGACCGCGCACGTATTCAGGTGCTGCAGAAAACCTTTCAGCAGTTCCGCGATTACGTTCGGAATATTGTGGGAGACAAAAAAACCGCTGAATTTGCCCTGCGAAGTCACCAGACCATCCAGCCTTATTTCCGAAATCTCACCACCTTTCAGGTGGGAACCGATCTGAAGTTACAGATTCAGAAAAATGCGCTCAGCGAAAATGAGATACTTGCCTTCAGCGTATGGATGTTTCAGTTTATCAAGGAAATGAAAAACTTTATGATCGGTATCGGAAGGGTGGACCCCCGCCAGGTTACCCGCGAACTGAACAAACCGCTTCAGGAAATGGGATTTTACGATTTCTACCAGCAAGCCAGTGAGTTCGATTATTCATAATGGAAAATACCAGAACGAACGGGGAAGCTATCTTTCCGGATCGGTGTTGCAGCAAACCGGATCACTTTTTTCTGCGATTAAAAGCGAAAAGAAAAAATACACCCGCTTATTTAACGATTTTTTAGAAGGATAATCCGCACCGGCATTTTTTACCGCTTTCCGGATAGTTCGTGCCTCCAGATTCATTTTTTCTTCTTGAAAATTTCCAGAAGCAACTGAATGTTGAGCATGATTTTCCAGCCGTCAATCTGGCCGGTCATGGGGGTGTAAGTATTGAGATAGACAAAAGCTTCGTAATCGGCAGGGAAAGCATCCACACCTGCAGCTACTTTTTCCGGATTGGAATCCCGGATCAGGGTCTTCTTTCCGTTGGAATACACCGGATAATAAAAGCGCAAACTTAATAGCACCGGCTGAAAAATAAGGCCAACCGTCACCCCCACATCCGTGGCGAAAATGGGATTGCTCTGATACTTCCCGGTAATGGTTTTCGGCTTCGGGTAGGACAGGGAGCCATTATAGTAGCTGGTAAGATGAATTTTTCGGTGAAAAAAGAAACTGACGAACAGATCGAAAAAAAGGTCACGGGTTTGCACCACCTGATGGTGATACTCCAGAAAATACTGCCTGATCTCCATTTCGATGGTGCGGGAATCGCCGTTGGAGTAGCTGGCGGCATCTTTTTTGGACAGGTTAAACACACCGGTGCTCAGGCAAAAGTTCCACCTGCCCTGATGCCGGTAACCCACCTCCCAGCCCAATCCTTCCACATTGTCGAATCCGGAAAGCCCGTTGACCTGATAGCGGCTGTTTACCTGATTGTAGGTTTGCTGAAACTGTTTTAACTGATCGGTCGTAACGGACATACGACCGAAACTGCTGCCCAGTTGCAAAAAGTGGTGGGTTTCCCCGGCCATCGTCCGCACTACCGGAAGCAGAAGCAGCCAGATTCCCAGAGCGATGCCGCTCCACCGGCGTTTGCAATCCGTGTGATACATTATTCTTCCTCACTGAACAGGTACCGTTCCAGCGGAAGGGCTGGCTGGTACAGAAATAACTTTCGCCACAAATTTAATGTGGTAGCGGTGTCGAATTCGCAGTAATGCTTAATCCGATTCCACTCTCCGCGCTGGTATGCCCGAAAAACTTCCGCCCCTTTTAAATCTTCCTTGGGACTGGGAATGCGGTGCAACTCCGCCAGAACACCTAACGGAAGTACTTTTTGCATATCCCAGTTGTAGTATTGCATCATCACATCAAAATGAGGTTCGCTGGCATAGCGGCGCAGGTCGGTAAAGCGCAGGTTACCCGGTTTAATGCCATGGTGCGCCATGCGCTGCAAGATAAACGGTACATCAAAATTCAGTCCGTTGTAGTGGATGAAAATGCCATTATGCCGGGCGATGATGTCGTTAAACCGGAGCAGGATATCCGTTTCGTCGTCGCCGTAAAGGGATTTGAGATGGATGGCTTCGTCCGCTCCGATGTAGCCCAGACTGATGCAAATAATTTTGCCGAAATCCCCGTGAATACTGGCAAAGTAGTCGTAATCGTATTCGGGGGAACGTTCCTGACGGCGGGCAATTTTTTCCTCCACTTTTTCCTGCACCGCCGGGCTGTATTCAGAAAGCGGGCGGGCGGGAACAGTTTCGATATCGAATGCCAGATGGGATACCAACGTGCCTCCTTTCGTTACGATTTTGCAGATTGCTTCTTCTCTTCCGATTGATGGGGATGAAACAGATACCCTACCCCACGCACGCTCTGGATGAGCCTGGGATGAGCGGGATCGTCTTCAAAATATTTGCGCAACCGGGCAATAAAGATGTCCACAGTGCGGGTTTGCAGATCACCGGTTACGTTCCACACGTTTTCCAGCATCTCCTGGCGCGATACGATACGCCCGGCATTATCCATCAAATATTTAAGAACCATGGCTTCGCGCTGAGTAAGCTGGATGGTTTGCCTGCCCCGGCGGGCCTCCAGCCGGTTAAAAGAAACCTCCCATTTACCAATGCGATGAATGCCATCGCTGGTTTCCGGACGATACCACCGTTTGCGCTCCAATATACGGCGAACCCGCAGTAGCATCTCCTGAAGTTCGAACGGTTTGGTCAGGTAATCGTCCGCCCCCAATTCCAGCCCGCGAATGCGATCGTGAGCGCTTTTTCGGGCAGTGAGAAAGAGGATGGGCGTCTGGCGGGAACGCTGGCGAATCTGCTCAGCCACCTCATATCCATCCGCATAAGGCAGCATAATGTCCAGGATCACCAGATCATACTCCCGTTGCTTCAACAATTCCATGGCTTCCCGTCCGTCCCGCGCCCGGGAGACGCGGTACCCCTCCTCTGTGAGGTTAAATTCCAGCCCCAATGCCAGGGATTCTTCGTCCTCCACCAATAAAATATGCCAGGGGGTGGCATTGTTGCGTTCAAGCGGACTCATGATCAGCCTCCTGTGAGCTCTCGCTCTGCTGCAACAGCCGTTTGAGCAAACGGGTGCGGGAACGTCCGTAAATGGGGAATTCCAGAGTGAACGTACTCCCTTTGTTTCGTCCCTTGCTGGAGACAGAAACGGTGCCGCCGTGCTGGCGAACAATCTCCTGCACCATGTACAATCCCAGACCCGTCCCGCGAATGTCTGGTACTTCCCGGGAGTGCACCCGGTAGAATTTATCGAATACACGGGGCAAATCGCGGGGATTCAGACCAATTCCCCGGTCGATGAAACGAATCACAATATTTTTCTCCGTGCAGCTCATCTCCACGGTCAAATGAAACGGGCCCGGTGTGTATTTGATGGCATTGTCCACCAGATTAGAGAACACGGTCATCATGGCTTCCTCATCCACCACCCATTCGTAGGGTGCCGAACCGGTAATGGTAATCGCTTCCTCCGGCAGTTTAAACTTCTCCCGGCACTCCGCAATAGCCCGGCGAACAAACTGGTCGGCAACCACCACCCGGAAGTTGTACACCATTTTGTTTTGTTCAATCTGCGAAATGTTGAGGATGGAATCAATCAGATTCTTCAGCCGACGGGTATCCTTCAGCATGATGTCGATAAACATTCGTTGTTTTTCCGGGGGAACCTGTCGCATTCGCAGGGTTTCCAGATAAAGCTGCAGCGATGCCAGCGGCGATTTGAGTTCGTGGGTAAAGTTGGCAATAAAGGATTCGTACAATCGGGTAATGTTTATCTGCCGGGTGAGATAGATGAACACAAAGTAAATACCCACCAGCACCATCACCAGTAGCACCAGGCCGGAAATCAGGGCAAAAATTTGCGACCCGGTGTTGACCATCTGCGGCGCAATGCGCTGCCCCACCTGCTTGAGAATAATGTAGTTGGAAGTGAACCAGTAAATCCACAGTCCCAGAAGGGTTAACCAGGCCACCTGCACCATCACAAAAACAAATAAAGGGTGGAAAAATATTTTAAGCCGGTTTTTGAACATCGGCACCTTTCGTTTATCGCCACACCACAGTGTAAATTAAACCACTCAGGAACAGATAGGACACGCCCAATGTGATGTCCGAATAGCGATCGTATTTTTTCGCTTCGTTCCAGTAACGTTCCATGGCAGCCGGATCGCTGGTACGAAGATAACGCTCGTAATGGGCATCTGCCACATTTTTAAAATAGAATGCCAGCCAGTTGTTCACCAGTGTGCCGGTTAAAAAAAGGAATTTCTTTTTCAGATTGGTATGGAACAGGGCGTAGGTAAAGGAACTCTGTTCCACCATGGAAATTTCCGGCACAATAGGCTGAAGCCGTATGAGTACCGGTTCGGGAGTGGTCAGGGTAAACTCCCGGGACTGATAGCCTAACTTGCTCACCAGAAAGGTTTTTCCGCGATTGCTCTCGAAGGGTAAATACAGTGGCGTGTGGCCAATGCGGACCTCTCCCTGTTGTACCAGTGCATGGAATGGGACGGAGTTCACCGGTACCAGTTTCTGGTAACGAAAGTACAGGGTGGTATCCTGGCCGGGTTCCAACAACACGGTTTGCTGAAGGTTGGCGTAATTCCACATTCCCGGATAGGGACTGGTGACTTCCACCTGATGCAGTCCGGGTGGCAGGGGAACGTGCTCCAGGGGTGTTTTGCCGGGATAAAGCGAATCGATGCGTACTTGCAGACCGGAAGGTGAGGAATAAACATTGAGATAAGCGGTACTATCCGGATGCTGCGCAAACAATGCGGCAACAATTACCAGCAGAAGAATGAGCGTTCTCATGGTTTTCCCTCCCCGCTCTGCTCGGAGCGCGTTTCCAGGCAGTACAATTTGTAGTTGGCCAGGTGGAAGTAGATGCGTCCCCGGTAAATAATCGGAGAGGATTTAAACGGACGGGGAAACTCCTGGCGATAGATTAAATCGCCGGTAAATCTATCCAGCACGTAAAAGTTGTTGTCCCAGCCCCCAAGGTAAAGGAACTGATCGCCCACCAGCGGAGCGGTATTCACAATGCTTTTGGTGCGGAATTTCCACAGCAAGCTGCCATCCAGGGCGCGGAGGGCAAACAGGTTGTGAGCGTCGTTGCCAAAATAGACCACACCGTCCCCGAATGAGGCATGGCCGTAAATAGAGCCGCGCGTGCGAAACTGCCACTCAATTTTACCGGTACGACGATTCAGTGCGTAAAAGATGCCAGCGGTGGTTCCCACAAACAGATACCGATCCCCCAGGGTGGGACCGGCATACACATTTTCCTGCACCTGCTGTTGCCAAACCGGTTTGCCGTCGCGGGCATCCAGGCACACCACCCGCCCGCGCACATCAGCCAGATAGATGTGTCCGGAATCGGCTGCCAAATTCCCGTAGATGTCCTCTCCGGTAAGGTATTCCCAGCTCTTCTGTCCGTCCTTTACCCGGACGCAAAGCACTTTACCGGAATCCCCGGCGGTAATGACCCAATCCCTCCACAACACCGGCGAACTGTTTAAATGAGAATAGCGCACCTTCCAGAGTACTTGCACCGTTTTCATGTTAAAAGCAGCCAGGGTGTAATCGCCTAAATTTCCGGAGACGTAAATTGTTTGATTGTGGATGGTGGGACCGTGACTCATTCCGGGGATAAAATGGCCATCGCCCATGAGCTCCCCTTTGTTCAGGTCGAAGTACGCCAGCATGCCGCTCTGGGTGGTCAGGAACAGCACATCGCCCACGGCCAGGGGATGATCGGTAACCACGCTGCGGTAGCGCCGTTCCCACACCACCCGGTAGGGCGGTAACACATCCCGATTCACATGGTGCTGGCGGGCCAGATTTCCGTATGGTACCTCCCACTTTTCCGCTTCCGGGGCAAGGGCTTCGGCGGGTAACTGTAATTTGACCAACCCGCCGCAGGCCAGCCAGACCAAAGCAATAGTGGTAAGGAGCAACCAGAGTGCCCGCTTCTTCCTTTTGATTCTATGACGATATACCCGGTTCATTAAAAGTCCCACCCAAAAAAGAATTGAGTAAACCAGCGGGAGGTAAATTTACTGAAATCGGTGCGACGGCCGATATCCAGGCGCAGCACCAGCACACCTCCCAGATTCATGCGAAAGCCAAACCCTGCGCTGCCCAGCAGGTGATTCCACTGGTCGTTCCAGGCATTTCCGGCATCCAGAAACACCGCACCGCGAATGCCGGGGAAGCCCACCGCTCCGAAAGGGAATTGTAAGGTAAGCATGTCCAGCAGCGGGAAGCGCAACTCCTGCGAAAAAAGGAAGATTTTCTCCCCGCGCAGGGAGAACCGTGGATAGCCGCGCAAATCCCAGCTGCCACCCAGGTAAAACCACCGGGTTTCCTTCCCTTCGTTGTACAGGGTAAGCAGGCGCAGTGCATAAGTAAAGGGTCGGCTAATGCGGATGTACTGCCGCAAATCCAGCCAGATAGTGTAATAATTAACGTTAGACCAGCGCACATCGTACGTGTTGGCCAGAGAAACCATGTAGCGGTGCCCGTCGATGGGACCGGTGTAGTACCAGATGGAATTGTCCGATACAAAGGAGATGGAGTTGGAAGAGAGCAGCGCCATGCGCCGGTAAACGCCGTAAACGTCCTTGTCGGAATAGCTCAGACTGGTGTTGAATTCCATCCGCTCGAACTGGGAGAAAGGGTAACTGATGGTGAAGAATCCGCCGGCACGGTCCTCGTAATAAAAGCCATCTCGCAGGTTATAAAAACGCCCGGAGATGCGGAACAGGCCGTACCCGAAGTTAGTGCGCTTTTCTAACGAAACTTTGGTGATAGCAATGTTAAAGCTTTTGAAGAAGTCAGCGCGGGTCTGAGTGTTGTTGTAAATCATCAGGAAGTACTGGTCGTTACCCAGGATGTCCGAAAAAGCCAGAGTGGCTCCCCCGGTGGTTCCCCAGAAGGGGTCCTGACTGACCTGGGTCTGTGCCACATCCAGATCGTATTTTTTGCGATATTTCTGTCGTGCCTGCACCTTGCTGCCGGAGAGCCGGGGCACGTGCCAGTGCCGATTTCCGTACAGGGGGGTGTTGCCTACAATTCGGTACGGCTGGCGGAATTTTTCCGGAATGTTTTCCATCAGGCGAATCTGGAAACGGTTGTTTTCGTAAGCGGCAAACAGCAGGCGGGTGGAGTCCGCCCACTCGGGATCGAAAGCGGCATTGGCAAAGCGGGAAATCTGATGTAGCCGTACCCGCTGGTAACTCCGGGCATCCCACTCCCCAATCTGCGACACATCAGCAATCCAGATGTTCAGGGAAGAATCCCGATCGGAGGTAAAAGCAACGTATTTGCCATCCGGCGACCACACCGGGGTACGATCCTGATGCGGACCCGCAGTGAGGTAGTAAATCATTCCGTCGTCCAGCTGGTACACAAACAGGTTGTACTTCCAGTCGATACCGAAGCGTGTTCGGTCCGAAGAGAACACGATTTTCCTGCCGTCCGGTGAGAAAGAGGGTGCCCGGTCGTCGTAATAGTCGTCGGTCAATCGCATCAGTTCGCCGGTGTGAATATCCAGCAGGTAAATGTCCTGTTTACCGGAAAAATCCAGTGCGCTGAACACCACCCGATCTCCTTTCGGAGAAAAAGAAGGCGAAGAGATGCCCACTACTTTTTCCCACTGGAATTTCCGCACCACCCGGTGTTCCGGTATATTGAAGATGTACAGGGCATCGTTTTCGCCACTTTTGGCAGAGAAAACCAGATTTCCCCGCCTGTCCACATCGATTTTGCTGGAAAAGAGATGGAAGGATTCGAAATCGGAGGTGCGCTCGCCCTTTACCAGCACCCCCACATGCTCCGGTGCATGAAGGGGCTGCTTGCGCAATTGCTTGATGAAAATGTTGGAATAACCGCCGCGATTTCCGACAAAAATCACATATTCCCCATGCTGTGGGTCCAGAAAGTACGCGGGTTTGAAGTTGTACCCGTCCCGCACCACGGTGGTTGTGGTAATCCGGGAAAACTCCTGATCTTTGATTAACGGATAGTATTTTTTCTTGAGGTAGTAAATCCACTCCTGGTCAAATTCCAGGTAGGTTTTTCCGATGACATCCCGAAAGACGTCGGCGAAGCGGCTGTACTTCCAGATGTTTTCCATCAGCAGCAGGATTTTTTCTTCACCGTATTTTTCGGCAATGTACTCTAAAATCGCCTGGCCTTCTTTGTACATCATGTAGCTGCCGGAGATGCTGTACATGCGGGAAAGGGGCACGATGTAGTTGTTCAACACGGCATCTTTGATGACCATTTCCGCCTGTGCATCCCATTCGCTGGACCAGTACTCCGCCAGCCCCTCCACATACCATAGGGGCGGATAGGTGCCTTCGAATCGGGCATGTTCTTTATTCACAAAATAGATTTTGCTGTGCATAAACACGTGCACCAGCTCGTGATAGATAACTTTGCGGAACTGGTTGAGGTTGCCGTCGCTGGGGATGACGACTCTCCCCTTAATGAATTCGAAGAATCCGCCCACCCCTTCCGGTACAAAAGCCGGGGTGATATTGGTTTGTTCGAAATGCAAATGGGAACTGTAAAAGATGAGCGGGATGCGCCGGTGAATGGAAAAGTTGAACTTGTTCTCCAGATAATGATAGGCATTTTCGGCGAAATGGGCACCCTGCTCAGCTAATTCTTCCATTTCGGGATAGTAATAGATGTCGAAGTGTTCGGTTTTAAGAATGTGCCAGTCGAAGTGGGTGTACTGAACTTTGTTGCGTCCGTAATAAAACCACTGCGCTGGCAGGCTGGAAGCCAGCAGCAACGGAGCAATGACCAGAAGATGTAACAGCCGAATACGCATCATAACACGCACTTTTTCGAATCTGTTAAACGACCGCGTACGGAGAAAAGATTCGCAGCCGATTTATCCGGTTTGATTAAAAATAAACAATTTTCTCAGGAATGAAAGGGAAAAATGCAGTTCCGTGGGAAATGCCCTGTGCACCATTTTTCGAAACAGGCACTACCCAATCCGCTTATGAAACTTCCCGATTCCCAATCCCAAAATGGTTACTCCAAAAACGGTGAGAATCAAGGCATCCTTCCACAGATAAACCAGCCCGGAGCCTTTCAGAAAAATGTCCCGCAGGATGTACATAAAATAGCGCATGGGATTCAGGTAGGTCAGATCGCGTAAAATTTCCGGCATATTTTCGATGGGAATAAAAAAACCACCCATCAAAATCATAAACACCATCACGAACCAGGAGAAGAACATTGCCTGCTGCTGGGAATGCGTCCAGGTGGAAATAAAAATTCCCAGTCCGATGGTCGTAAACAGGTAGATCAGAGAAATTGCTGCCAGGAGCAGATAGCTGCCGTTCATGTGAATTCCGAAACTGTACACAGCCACCAGCATTACCAATCCCATTTCCGCGTAAGCCAGAATCAGAGCCGGGATGATTTTGCCTAACAGCAACTGGTGCCGTTTCAGCGGTGTCACCATCAATTGCTCCAGCGTACCCAATTCCCGTTCCCGTACCAATCCCATGGAAGCAAACATCATGGGAATGATGGTGAGTAGCACCACCACGATACCCGGTACCATGAATTGCTTGCTATCCAGTTCCAGGTTGTACCACATCCGTTCCACCGGCAACAGCTGGTGGGTCTCCGGTACGGAGCCACCCATTGCGTACTTTTCCGCCAGATGCTGATTGTAGTCCAGCAGAATCTGGCTGGCGTAGCCCAGGGCAATTCCCGCACTGTTTCCGTCCACTCCATCCACCAGAACCTGCACGGAGGGGCACAACCCCCGCTGCAAATCGCGATGAAACTGTGCCGGAATCACCAGCGCCATCTGCGCCCGCCAGCTGCGCATCCACTCCCGTACCCGCGCGGGAGAACCAGCCGAACCGATGAGCTGAAACCGGTCGGTGTTGGTAAACAAACGTACCATCTCCCGGCTGGTCACACTTCCGTCGTGGTTTACCACCGCCAGTTTGGTGTGTTTCACTTCTGTGGTAATGGTGTAAGCCAGTAAAAAAAGCTGAATCAAGGGCACCACAAAAATCAACGCAACCATGGAGCGTTCCCGAAATACCTGCAAAAACTCTTTGCGAATCATGGTGGAAATCTGGCGCAAGGTTCAACCCTCCAGCGTCATGCGAAATTTACGAACAGATATGAGCAGCAACAGCACCGACATCCCGGCCAGGACCAACGCAGGGAACAGCAAATGGTGCAGGGCGCTGCCTTTTAAGATAATTCCCCGTACAATCAGCAAATAATAGCGCGCCGGAACCAGGTACGACAGGTACTGCAACACCACCGGCATGGAAGAGATGGGAAAAATAAAACCGGACAAAAACAGAGTCGGCAGCATGGTAGCCATCTGCGCAATCATCATAGCCACCTGCTGGGTCTGGGCTACCGTGGAAATAAGAATTCCCATGCTTAATGCGGTAAGAATGTACAGCAGGGTAAGCAAAAAGAGCAGCACCATGCTTCCCCGAAAAGGGATCTGAAACAGGACAAATCCGATTAACAAAATCAGGGAACCAATCAGAATTCCCATGACCACGTACGGCAACACTTTACCCAGCACAATGTGAGCCGGGCGTACCGGCGACACCAGAATCTGCTCCAGCGTACCGGTTTCTTTCTCCCGCGTAATGGAAATACTGGTCAGCAAAGCCGAAAGCATAATTAACAGCAGGGCAATCAGTCCCGGTACAAAAAAATAGGTGCTTTTCATGTCCGGATTAAACAGAATATTGCTGCTCACCCGGAACGGTAACCGGAGTTGCCGGTTATGGGACTGGTTAAAATTCATCACCACCTGATTGCAGTAATTGCGAATCAGGGTGGCAGCGTTGGCATCGGAGGCATCAATTAAAAATTGAAGCGGGACAAACGGCTGGTGCCGGAACTGCACGTCCAGGTCTGCCGGAATGAGAAGTACCACCCGCGCCTGCCGCTTTTTAAACAGCGCATCCAGACCGGAAAGCTCGCCGGTGTATTCGCGCACGGTAAAAAACCGGCTCCCCCGGAATTCCTGCACAATTTCCCGCGAAAGCGGCGAATGACTCATATCCACCACCGCAATGTCCACATTCTGGATTTCCATGTTCAGCGCATAGCCAAACATGATCAACTGCATCACCGGCATAATGAAAATAATGGCCAGCGTTCGCGGATCGTGCAAAATATGGAAGAGTTCCTTCCGGGCAAATGCCAGAATCATGAACAGATGGGACGACCTCATGCCGGTTCCTCCCGAAATTCGGAATTCGCCCCTTCCTGCTGCAAAATAGCCACAAAAACCTCCTGCATGGTGGATTTCTGGTAGCGGGTTTTCAGGGAGCCCGGGGAATCCAGCGCCACCACTTTTCCGAAATTCATAATTGCCACGCGGTGGCAGTACTCCGCCTCTTCCATAAAATGGGTGGTGACAAAGATGGTGGTTCCCTGACGTGCGGTGGCATGAATCACTTCCCAGAAGGCTCGCCGGGCAGCCGGATCGACCCCGGAGGTGGGTTCGTCTAAAAACAGAATGGGTGGTTCATGCAGCATGGCGCACCCCAGAGCCAGCCGCTGCTTAAAACCCAGCGGTAAATCCCGGGTTAACAGATTGCGGTACCGACCCAGATGCAGAGTACTGAGAAGCTCTTCCCGCTTGCGCTGTACCCTCTCCCGGCTCAATCCGTAAATGCCACCGTAAAAATCGATGTTTTCCTGCACGGTTAAATCTCCGTACAAAGAAAACCGCTGGCTCATATACCCGATGTGTTGTTTAATCCGCTCGCTTTCGCGATACACATCGTACCCACCCACGGTGGCTCGCCCGGAGGTGGGCTTCAGCAAACCGCACAACATCCGGATGAGAGTAGTTTTGCCCGCACCGTTAGGACCAAGAAAACCAAACACCTCTCCCGTGCTCACCCGAAGGGTGACACCGTCCACCGCAACAAAATCGCCAAAGTGGCGGCTTAATTTTTCCGTTAAAACTGCGTATGTATCCATACCGTCCTGATCTGCCAGAATTGATTCGTTATTTTTCCGCCCATTTTACGATTTACTCATGATGATGAACCGTTATTCTCCTTCATCAGCTCCAGAAACACATCTTCAATTGTGGGTGAAATGGACTGGTGGTGCAGGAGAATCCCCGGGTTCTCCCGATACCATTGCTGCCATTGGTTTTCTTCGGGCTGTTCATCGAAACTGACATGGAGCGCATCGCCGAAAAGGGTGGTGGAACGTACCCCGGGAATCCGGCGGAAGAACTCCAGTAACTGACGCAAATCAGTTCCTTCCAGACGGAACAGGGGATAGGGGAATTGCCGGATCAGGTCATCCGGAGCGCCCCGGGCAATGATACGGCCCCGGTGCATCAGCGCTACCCGGTCGCACAGTGCCGCCTCGTCCATGTAAGCAGTGGAGACCAGAATGCCGGTACCTTCCTGCTTAATCTGCTGCAAAAGCTGCCAGAATTCCTGCCGGGAGAGCGGGTCCACCCCGAACGTGGGTTCATCCAGCACCAGCACCTGCGGACGGTGAATCAGGGCACAGGAAAGAGCCAGTTTTTGCTTCATCCCTCCGGAAAGTGCCCCGGCCGCTCGGCGACGGAACGGTTCCAGCCGGGAAAACCGGTACAACTCCCGCAAACGCTTCTCCCGTTCCTCCCGGGTTACCTGAAAAATATCGGCGAAAAAGTGCAGGTTTTGCTCCACAGTTAAATCCGCGTACAGCGAAAATTGCTGGGGCATATAGCCAATCTCCCGACGCACCCGTTCGGGATGTTCCCTTACATCCTGATCCAGCACGCGCACAGTTCCGCTGGTGGGGGGAATCAGTGCACACACCATGCGCATCAGGGTGGTCTTGCCCGCACCATCCGGCCCAATCAGTCCCACAATTTCCCCGGCGCCAACCTTCAGCGAAACCGACTTCACTGCCTGAATATCCCCAAAATCCCGGGAAAGCTTTTCGATGTCGATGAGTACCTGCACCCCTGACCCATGTTTTAATTGGTTTCTGTTCCGAAGCCTTTTTGTTTCCCTTTCCATCTATTCGTTCAGCAAAATTTCCACCGGCATCCCCCGTTTCAGAACATGGTTGGGATTGTCGATGTTTACTTTCACCGCATACACCAGGGAGGTGCGGGTTTCCGGTGTGTAGATGGTTTTGGGAGTAAATTCCGCCCGGGGACTGATCCAGGCGATGCGCCCCGGCAGGGTACTCTCCAGTCCGTCCACCCGCACGGTGACCGATTGCCCCACCTGAATCCGGGGGAGGATGCGTTCGGAAAGGTAGATTTTGACCCACACCTTCTCCAATCGGATGACTTCCACCACTGCCCGTCCGGGAGGTACCACCTCTCCCGCTTCATAATACTTGGCGGAGACAATTCCCGACAATGGCGAACGAACCGTGGCATCGTGAATTTTTTTTGTGAGAAGCTTGAGCTGGGCGCGAAGCTTTTTCTCTTCCGCCCGGATTCCCAGAAATTGCTGCCGGGCCGACTCCAGCGCAGCGCGTGCTGCCTGATAGCGATTTTCCACATCTTCCAGGGTTTGTTGGGGAATACTATTCTGCTCGTACAGTTGCTGAAAGCGTTTGAGTTTTTTCTCCAGATATTCCGCATCGTTGCGGGCTCGGGAGAGACTGGTCTCAGCCAGTTTCCGTTGCATCGCCACCTTCTCCAGCCCGGCTTTTAGCTGCTCTTTCTGATAACACAATTCCGTGGTATCCGTGCAGGCAATCACCTGACCTGTCACCACTGTGTCCCCGGTTTCGACAAAAAGGCGGAGAATCTTTCCGCCTGTGAGTGCGGGTACCTGCACCGTGGTGGCTTCCACCTCCCCGGTGTACGCCTGCTCACTCCCGTTTCGCTGGCAACCCATCCAGAGGAGTGCCAACACCAATAGTCCCGTTGCTGTTTTACCAACCATGTTTCCCCCGGCTTTTCTTTCGATTTATCTTCTCATTTTCTCTTCACCGCTCGCTTTTCCCGGATTCCCAAATGGGAACTCCAGGAGGTTGAGCCGCCCTATTACTGCCCTCCGCCCGTGGCCATTTGCATCCGTGCCTGGTGAATCAGAAAGCTCACGTAAGCCTGGCGAAGTTGCAAATCCGCCCGGGTCAGTGCTGCCTCCGCATCGGTTAAATCCACCAGTGTGGCGACTCCCTGCCGGTATTTCTCCCGGGTCACCCGGTAGCGTTCCTTCTCTTGCTCCAGCAACTGACGCTTCACTTCAATCTGTTCCAGATCGTTTTGCAGATTCTGGTAAATCTCGGTAATCTCCTGGCGAATGGTGTTGCGCAGTTGTTCCTGTGCCAGGCGGGTTTGTTCCATTGCCAGACTCGCCTGCTGTACCTGCTTTCCCGTTCGTCCCCAGTTCCACAGCTCCCACTGGAGGTGAATTCCCAGCGTGTAGTAATCCATCCATTCCCGCTGGAAAAAATTCACTCCCGGCCGGGCATAGTGATAGCTGGCGCTGGCAAAAATCTGCGGAAAATAACGGGAGGTAGCCATCTTCTGACGAAAGCGGGCAACCTCTCCCTGATAGTGCAACTGCTGGAGTTCCGGCCGATTGGCCAGTGCCTGCCGAAGATACACCTCCTGCGGTTGCAGGGTCAGGTTCACCTCATCCAGAGTGAACATTTGCAAGGAATCGATGGGAGAATAATTGAGCAGTGTTTCCAGCTGGGTACGCAACATTTCTTTTTGATGCGTCAGCCGAATCTGCGCTGCCCGCAGGGAGAGCAACCGATTTGCCACGCGCATGGTGTCGTAGCGGGTGGCCTGTCCGGCACGATACAAATTGCGCACCATTTCCAGATTCTTCACCGTTCGTTTCCGGCTGGCAGCAATGGCTCTGCCCTGCAAATGGTTCAACTGCATCATCAAGAACAATTGCCGCACCCGGAAACAAAGCTGATTCTCAACCGCCTGCTTACTTGCCTGAAGCTGATGGAAATTTGCCCGGCTCATATTCACCTGATGGCGCAGCCGAAAACCGGTAAACACCGGCTGTTCTAACAATGCCATCAAATCGTATTGATGATTGGCGCCCGCCTGCACGGTTAAAGGCGACAATCCCGGAACGGGAAAAGCCATCTCCATGCTGGCCAGTTCCGAAACGTAATTAAAACTTCCCTGAAAGCGCAGAGTAGGATACAGATTGGTCTTCTGCTCCTCTACCTGCAGTTGTGCCTGCTGCAGCCGTGCTTCCTGCTGCTTCAGGGTCAGGTTTTGCTGACGGAGGATTTCCAGCGCCCGGCTCACCGTTAACGGCTCCTGTGCCATCAGCAGCGCCAGCCATCCCATCAGCAACAACAAAACTCTGGACGTCCACCTCATGGATGCTCCTTACGTTCGTGGTTTCAAGCCATTCCATACAATCCGAAACACCTCCTGCTTGCGCTGCTCCACAAACTCCGGTGTCAGCACCTGAACATCGGGATAAATCGTCTCCACCACCTCCCGGGCTATAAAGGGATAAAGTGAAGCACCAACCAGTGTCAAAATCAGGTGAACGACATCGCATCGGGCAATCTCGCCCCGCTCCATAGCGGTGCGAAATTTTTCCACCAGGTACTGCACCCGGGGAGTTTGATTACCGTGCAGCGCTTCACGAAATAGATGCCGCAGTTCCTCCCCACCCTGAGCTAACTCCCACAAAATAAACTGGGTAACCTGATTGTGTCGATAGAGTTTTTCGATGTACAGCGAAATGAGCTGGCGGGTGAACTCCTGTATGTCATCGGTCTGGGGAAGGGAAGCGAAAATTTCGTCAAAAAACTGGCGGATTTTCAGGCGAAACACCATCAGATACAGGCGATCCTTGGAGCGAAAGTAGTAGTGCAACAGCGCCTTGTTGATACCTGCTCGACGGGCGATTTCGGCCATGCGGGCTCCCCGGCGCCCCTTTTCCAGAAATACCTCCGTGGCCGCCTGCAAAATTTTCTTTTCGGTGGGAGTCAGGGATACATTCATCTCGTTCACGTGTTAACCATCCTATTTAACCATCCGGTTAATATTTACGGCTAAAATACGCAACGGTTACAAAAATGTCAATAAAAAAATGTCCCGGGGTGAATGAAACTATGGGAATGTACAAACGGAGTAAGGTTTAATTCAATACCTTTTCGCTTTCCTCGTACTGAAATTGCACTTCCACCGTGCCGCCATTCGGGCAGCTAATCCGAATGCCCTCTACCCGACCGTTTTTCTCAATCACTTCAACCTCCGGCGCATTTTCGTCCACTTCGCCCCATTCCATTACCTGGATATGTTGCTGGAGGTGGTGCTGATCCGGCTTGATAATTTTCGACTTAATCCGGGCACGATCCGGCCTTTTTAAAAATTGATGAGGACTGGTTAAAAACGGGACAAAATCCTTTTCGTCTTTCATGCCAACATCCTTATTGTCTCATGCTAATTCCATAATCGGTTACTTTGCTGCAGGATTTAGCAGAAAGGTAAATTCGCTTGTCATCTGAATCAAGGATTACTCCCGCTCCACTCTGGTTCCGGCACGTTCTATTACGTTTCCTGATGGAACCATTCTTCCAGTGAGAACCGGCCGCCTCCGGTTTGGGTGACAAACAGTAATCCGCCTAAAATGGCCAGGTCTTTAAAAAACTGCATCTGCCGGAGGGCATCGGAGAAATCCAGATTAAATACCGCATTAGCCAGGAGGAGAAACACCACCAGTACCAGAGCGGCCTGTTTGGTCCGGTATCCCAGCATCAAAAAAAGCCCCCCGCCAATTTCCATCAAAATGGCCAGCATCATAGCCAGTCCGGCCAGGGGAATATGGTGTTGTTCCAGATTGTACACCATTACTTTAAAATTGCCGATCTGCTTGAACCCGGACACCATAAAAATAATTGCCAGCAACACTCGACCGATTAACAGCAGGTAAGGATTCAGCTCGATGGCTGGTTGCCGTGAACCCTTTGACGGAACCCTCTTTTTGTCGCTCATATCGTTCCTCTGTTGTACACGTTTCATTCAATCAGCGCTAAAAATACACCCAACCGGCAGAAATCCCAAACAGAAGTTCAAAATTGACCGCCAGCACACACTTTGTGGTTCAAATAAAATACCTTGATTTTTACGATTTTTCTTTTATTTTTGATTTACCTGGAGTCGCAAACAATGAGATGCATAAATTCAGGAAAGGAGCTTTCCATGAGGCGTGTTTTTTCTTGGCTTCTACTCGTGATTCTTTTCGCAGGGGTGGTACTGGCACAGGAATTCCAGGATCCTTTCCGGGAGCCTGATCAGAATTCCATGATGGGTGGCCTGGGCATGACCTGGATTGACGGGCAGAGCTACACCACCATCACCCTGGCTCCGGAAATTGCTTTCGGGAAGTTCGGAGCGGGACTTTTTGTGCAGTTGCTGATGGACAATAACAACAGTTTTAAGCTGCGCACGGATGAATACAAGGGCGCCGGGGGTATTTTGCGCATGTTCCGGTACGTGCGTTACGGTCACAAGTACGATCCCTTTTACGCGCGGGTGGGAACCCTGGACGCTTACTCCCTGGGCAACGGTTTTTTGATGTGGAATTACAATAGCGCCTCCAACTACGACAAACGAAAAATCGGGCTGGCGCTGGATATCGACATGGGCGTGCTGGGATTTGAAACCATGACCAACAACCTCTCCAGGCTGGAGTTAGTGGGGGCGAATCTGTACTTCCGGCCCATTCGCCTGTTGAGCCCGGACATGCCCATCCTGCGCAATTTGCGCGTTTACGGAACCTATATTATGGACCACGATCTGCCCTCCTGGGAAACACCCGGTGAGAAAAAAGACCTGATGGCTTACGGAGGCGGGGTGGACCTGCGCTGGCTTAATCTGCCGGTGGTCTATTCCACGATTTACTGGGATTACGGACAGATTGTGGATTTTGGCTCCGGGAATGCACTGGGTATTAATATGATTTTCCCGGACTTTATAGGTATTTTCGGTCTGGCAGCCAAATTCGAAAAGCGCTTTTTAGGTGAGCAATTCCAGCCCAACTTTTTCGGTCCCATGTACGACCTGCACCGCGAACTCGATCCATTTGAATACCCGTTCGATAGTAACATCAGTCTGCTGAAAAACGCCCCGAAAACGGAAGGCTATTTCGGAGAGCTGGTGGGTCACGTCATCCACAAAGTGCGCCTTATCGGGAATTACCAGCGGCTGAATGGCATTAAACGGAGTGGCAGGTTGCATCTGGAAGCGCAGGCACCTGATCTGATTCCCCGCATCGTGCTGCAAGGTTACTACGACAAAGTGGGCATCGAAACGTTTACCGACTTCCGTACATTGGACAATCGTTCCATTGCATTGCTGGATGTCGGTTATCGTATCAACCGCTTTATGGTGCTCTCCATGGTTTACCGCTGGTATTGGGTAAAAGAGGAAGAAACCGGGGAATACAAACCGGTGGAACGCGTGGAACCCAGACTTTCTTTTAACTGGACATTCTAACCTTTTTACCACAAAGCGGGAAGATCCGGAGCAGGGAAGAGTTTTCCTTCCCTGCTCTTTTTTTTGTCCCGCAGAAGTCTCCGGGAGGGGAGTATGGAGTGGGTGGATTCGATGCTTCAACTTCTGAGAAGGAACCGGGAGGGGTTTCTGCAGCTTCTCTTTCCGCCGGTGTGTCTGTCCTGCCAGCGCATCATCCGGGCATCCGCACCCCTGAATTTCGTTTGCCTGGACTGTTTCAACACCCTTTCACCGGTTCGTCGGGAGTTTATTCAGCAAGCCATTTTACACCGGCTTGCACCCGTTTATCTGGATGACCTGCATATTGCCGTGTTTTTTAATCCGCTCACCCGGGTGCTCATTCACCAGATCAAGTACGCAGGAATGAATCATCTGGCCCGATGCTTTGCCCGGGAGGTGTTCCGCAATTTTCCGTTCCCCTATTCCCCTGCCGAAAATGCAGTGGTTGTTCCCGTTCCACTACACCCCCTGCGCCGGAAGGAGCGGGGATACAACCAGAGCGAATGGATTGCCCGGGGATTGTTCCGGGATTTGCACCTACCCATTCTCACCGATTTACTGAGGCGGATTCGTCACACCCGCTCCCAGACCCGGCTGAATCGGGAGGAACGGAAGGAAAATGTGCGGGAGGCTTTCCGCTGTCGGGAATCGTCCCGAATAGCAGGAAGAACCGTTCTTCTGGTGGACGATGTGGTGACCACCGGTGCCACCATGAACGAATGCGCCCGTGTGTTAAAGGATTGCGGCGCCAACCGGGTAGTGGGTTTTGCTCTGGCCACCCCTATGTTGAATGATCCGGCCGTGGATTCGGAAGTATGATTGAATGAGGAAAGTTTTCGCAAAAGGCGAAAAACAGCAAATTCTGAAGCCGACACCCGGTATAAAAGGGCGCTCCGTTTCGTTCACGGTTCCCGCACATCGGCGGGGCAATAACATCGGATGAACACCTCGACCAATGACGGGAATAGCTTCAACACAAAATAGCCACTTCCCTTTACTGAAATTTCCGACACAGGGGACGGAAAGGGCACTCCGTTTCGCCACCCACCTGGCAGCGACGGGAATCTTCCGTAAACGGGAAAACCCCTTCGCTGATCCGGCGGATAAATCCGGTTGCATGCTGGAAGGCAAGCGCAACCAGACCATCCAGTGTAATCGGTTCTCCCTGAAAGGTAACCTTATCATTCGGCAACTCCGCATTCCGAACCGGGTCTCCCCCGGGTTCGGCACCATCCTGCAAAAAAATAATTCTTTTTTGAATATCCTGTGCGGATTTCAGCAAATAATAACCGCCTCCTGCCGGAGACAGATTGGGATACCGGGACTTCAGCAAGACCTCCGCCACTTTCAGGTAAATGGGTAACTGCAAACTGGTTCCTTCCAGAATATCTTTCAGATTGCCGGAACTGCCCGTTTTGTAATCCACCACCAGCAGATTTCCTTCCGGCGAAATCTCCACCCGGTCGATTTTTCCTTTAAAATAAAAGTGCTCTTCCCCCGCCTTCCACACAAATGGGTCGGGCGTGGAGGCCGGATCGGTCTCGCCGGGACGTTCCCGCATGTTACCGAAGGAGAGCTCAAAGTGTCGGGGAAGATAAGAAAAGCGTTTGAGCTGCTCCTGCTCGTATTTCCAGAATGCCTGCAGAATTCCCCCCTCGCCCAGGAAGCGCTCCTGCTGAACCCGAAACAGGATGTTCCGGGGAACGGGAATCCGGTGAAATTCTTCCACTCCGATGCGCTGTAATGCCTTCCAGGTGCGCTGCGTTTCCTTCTGCTCCCGATAAAAGCGAAACAGCGTCTGGTGAATAAAGATACCAACGTCCAGCGGAGTGAGTAATTCCTCCGGAGCTTCCGGCTCAGGCAATCCAAGCACCCGCTTCAGAAAATACAGCATCGGGCAGCGGGCATACTCCTCCAGCTGGGTGACGGAATAGCGATGCCGGGTAAACCGGCGATGCAGGTATTGCCGAAGCACCGGATGATTCAGCACCCCCTCCCACTCCCCGGAGGGCTGCTCCGATTCCCGCTGCTCGATCATTCGGAAGCGCAGGGTAAGGAATGGTACGTCCAGCTGCCGAAGAATTGAAGGAAGCGAAACGTTCCGGTTCTGAAGCGCTTCCTGCACCCTTTTCACCCCAAACCGTTGCTGAAGGCGCACCAGCATTTCCGAAGGGGAGAACAGACGCACCGGTTCGGTGGAGGTTAACTCCTCCTCTGTCACCCGTTTGAGTTCGCGGAGAAAGATGGAGGGTAACACCGGCTTGTCATCGCGAAAACGGGGATAGGAGAAATAAATCTTCCGGGCAGGATGGCGCAGGAAGCTCAGGAAGAGCTCCCGATCCCGGCTCACGGGATGGTGCGGTAACATGGGACGGATAGACTCCGGGAAGAAAGCCGCTTCGGCAAAGGTGACGGACTCTCCCCGCGGAAAGGCATCCTCCTGCATTCCCGGCACAAACAGCACTTTCCCTTCTGCGATGACTGCCTGTTCCGGCGGAAGAATTTGCACGCCCATCCTTCGGGGGCGACGTGGGGAAATGCGCACCGTTTGCACCATCAACCAGAACTCCTGAAAAAATGTCTCCCCCTCCATCGATTCGGTGTGTCGGGCATGAACCTGCTGCCACTCCAGTAAAGCAGCCATGAGCTGCTGCAACGCCACCAGGGTTTCCTCCTGCAGCGGAAAATTCCGGAACTCCGGTGCCCGGTGAATTTGCGTGAGAATATGCCGCTCAATCAAATCTCTGAAATGCTGGTAAAATTCCGGTACCGATGCCCTACGGGTGAACGGTTCCCAGTCGGTAAATAGCTGCTCCAGCGTGTCAAGTAGCTGCTGGTAGGTGTGCGCCTCCGTTTCGGAGAAATCCTCTGCGCGCTGAAGCCGGAAGCGAAGTTGACGCCGCAGCGCTTCCGGTATTGCCTGCCGCCCGTAACGCACCCGTAAACCACCCAGCACCGCCTCCCAGGTGCTTCCGCGAAGTTGATTGCGATAATCGAAGAATGGTGAGTGAAGTAATTTAATGAGAGTGGTAAGCGGATACCCTTCCCGCACCATCTGAAATCCCAGTAACAGATGTTGCACCACCAGCATCTGAGAGAGCGGCCGGGAGCTCAAGCAGGTGTAGGGAATTCCGTACCGGCGGAACACCGTCTCCAGCACGGGGCGGTAGCGGTTCAGGATGGGACTGGTGACCAGTACTTCGCCGTAGCGCAGGGAGTCTTCCCGCACCACTCGCTGGATTTCCCCCGCCAGTGTTTCCACCTCCTGCAAAATATCCGTGGCAGCACGGACCTGAACACGCCCTGCAAACGAAATCCGGTGCTCACTCAGTCGGAAGAACACCCGATCCAGCATATCTGACCCGGGAATTTGCCGCACCTGGCTGGCAATACGCTGTAAATGTTGCCACAATCGCTGATGATGCCCATATACTTCGGGATTCTCCCCCCGCGGAAAGGTGAGTACCACTTCCAGCCCCAGCGATTTCAGGTGCTGCACAAATCGGATATGCTCACCTGCAAAATCGCGTACGTCTTCCCATATCACACGTTCTGTTTCGGGGAAGATGTTGCGCCAGGCTTCGGAAGTTAGCTCCTGGCGAATTCGGGCAAGCCATTGCGCCGGATGCAAAGGGTCACTGTGCAACGCCTCTCCATAGGCATTCATCAGCCGCTGCAAATCGTGGCGCAGTGCCTCCAGGGAAATCTGTTGGAGCAGTGAACCGTTTTCCCCTTCCCCCTCCAGCCATAAATTATCCAGGAATTGTAACAATCCCTGAAGAATGGCACCGGGAAAGTTGCCCTCCGGAAAACGGAAATAGCGCAAATCCGGCTGGTGGCGGAATACCAGCTGGCGCAGGGTAAGCAACCTGTATTGTGGCGAAGCAGGTGGGCCGGGGATAAGCAAGCGTTCGGAGAGAAGATTCAGAAATTTGTCCCGGGTGAGGAAGGGAACATCGGGAACGGTTCGTGCTTCGGAAAGCAGGGAATATCGCTCCTTCAGGAGTCGAACCCGTTCGCTGCTCCGGGCAAGGAATAACGTGTGGCGGGAAGGCAACGGCGTCAGAAATTCCCGACGCAGCACCGCCTCCAGTTCACTGAACCGATTCCCCGCCAGTATGATTATACCGCCACTCATGGCTATCCTTATTCATTTTCACATCGGCTGTCGGCCATTTTTTGAACAGAGCGGGCAGGGTTCCAGAAGCCGCTCCGTTTCTTCTGCCGGAATGGCTACAGCAAAATTTTCTCCCGAATTTCATACCCTTTTTTGCCCATCACCACGGTAGCACAATAAATTTCCGGGTCGTGTTCGAAGAAGATCATCCAGTTTTCTTCCGCCGCGCGGGCAAGAATTTCTTTTTTCTCCCGAATGGTGGTTACCGGGTACAGGTCGTATGCCATGACCCAGGGAATAGCCACGTGGGAGTGCAGGGGAATCAGGTCGGCGGCGTAGAGCAGTTTTTTATCGTCGCCGGAGACCAGGGTCAACTGCTGGCCGGGGGTGTGTCCGCCGGTCACCAGCAGTTCGATTCCCGGCACCACTGTGGCAGGTCCATCCAGTACCCTGAGTTTGCCGGAGTTCACCAGCGGCTCGATGTTTTCCTGAAGATAGCTGGCACGGTCTTTCTCGAACCGCTTCTGCGACCATTCTAACTGGGACTTCTGCACGTAATGGGTGGCTTCGGGGAAACGCAATTTGAGTTCGCCCGATTCGTCGTAATAAGTGGCGCCGCCCACGTGGTCGAAGTGTAAGTGGGTGAGAATTACGTCTGTTACATCCTCCGGCTGAATGTTGTGCTCCAGCAGCGCCTTCATCAACGAAAAGCGGGAGTGGTCCACCCCGTAAATGCTGGCCAACTTTTCGTTCCATTTATCACCGATGCCGGTGTCCACCAGCACCACCCGCCCTTCGCCCACAATGAGCAGGGTGTTCAGCGCCATGTGGATGCGGTTTTTCTCATCGGCGGGATGTTTTTTCTCCCACAGCACTTTGGGCACCACGCCGAACATCGCTCCGCCATCCAGCCGAAACCGCCCGGTATCCAGGCGGTACACACTGTATTTGCCGATTTCCATATCCGATGTCTCCCGATTGGTGAATAACCAAGATTCCTGTGTTTCTTTTGTCTGAAAATATAATACGCACCACCGTATCGGCGAAACCGAAAACACTGATTTTTTT
>CAZBWV010000023.1:0-6773 GCA_964495805.1 uncultured Calditrichaceae bacterium | reverse complement strand
TCAAACGAATATTGCCGAAAACTCCGAACGCTCTCTTCCACAATTACTTTTACCACCCCCGTGGCCGGAACCGCCAGCAACATACCCAGCACCCCGAAAAACTGTCCTCCAATAATTACCACCAGCATAACAATGAGCGGATGTAAATTCACGGTTTTGGCTACTACTAACGGTTGCACCAGCACGTTATCCACCAGTTGAACCAGAGTAAAGGCTATGGCAATCCATAGTACCATGGAAAGATCACCGGTTTGCATAATGGAGACGATAATAGCGGGAATCGCACCGGCGATGGGTCCCACATAGGGAATCAGGTTGGCTAATCCGGCAAACGCACCGATAATGACAAAGTAATTCACTCCCAATATCCACAGTGCACCAATGGAGAGAACTCCGATAATCACCGCATCCAGAAATTGCCCGCGCAGGTAGTTGCCTAACTGCAGGTCCATTTTATAGAGCAGGTTCAGACTGAATTCGAAATAGCGGTTGGGAACCAGAGAGATGATTTTTTTCTTAATTTCCCGCCCGTCCTTCAGTAAAAAGAACATAATAAAGGGAATAATGACCAGATTGGTAATCAGAGAAACGGCATTGAGCAGGTAGTTAAATAACTGGTCGCCCAGGGTGGCCAGTACCGTTTGCAGACGCGCTTCAATATCCAGATTTTCGATGCCTAAAAAGGAGAGCCGATTTTGCAGCGATTTCTCCAGGTTATCCAGATACTGCCGGGCTTCGCCGCTGGTAATGCCCTGCTGAATGGACTGCACTTCGTGGGTGACTGTGGGCAAAATCACCAGGACGAATCCGGTGATAATAAGAACAATTCCCGCAAAAACCACCACCGTGGCGACCGTGCGCTTCATGCCGGTGGATTCCAGTCGGCTGACCAGAGGTTCGAAAATGTACGCCAGCAGCGCAGCAATTACCAGAATTTTCACCAGCGGTGCGATGGCCCACAGGAACAGCAGGGAAATTGCTCCGATAACGATACCAAAGGCGATTTTGACGTATCGATTCATGATTGGGCTCCGACCTTTTCTTCCAGCTCCTGCAAATGCTTCCGCATTTCCTGATTTTCCCGGTTGGCTGCTTTTAACCGTTCGCCAATCACCTGGGCTAATTTAAGCACAATTTTCACTCCCAGTCGGGGATTTCGTTCGATGAGTCCGAACAGGTCAGGTTGAAAGAAGCCCAGCATGCGGCAATCCGTACCGGCGATGGCCGAAGCGGAGCGCGGCGAATCGTCCAGCAGCGCCAGCTCTCCGAAAAACTCCCCGTCGTGCAATTCGGCAACAATCTGGCCGTATGGTTCCAGCCGAATCAAAACCGTACCTTTTTCGATGATGTACATTCCCACTCCGGCATCTCCCTGCCGAAAAATCACTTCCCCTTTGCGATAGGTTCGCTGATGCAATATGTGCTGAATCGCCTCCAGTTCCCGCCGGGATAGTTCACTAAAAATAGGGATTTTTCTTAAAATAGAAATAATGCTTTCTTCCCCCTCCGTATCTTTCTGGAAAATATTTGCCCATAAACTTTTCATGATATTTCCGTATGTTATTTACCGGTTGTTTGGATTTACACTTTTGCTTCCTTCTTACCATCGACGTTCGTCCGGGTAAAATTAGACGGTTTTCCGGAGAATGTCAATCCGGTTGTTATCCGATGCCAGAGAAGATTTGTCCAAGCTCCCTGAGAATCCGTTGGGGAGAGAGTTCCCTTTGCGTTCCCGATAGCACCACCACATGCGGACCCAGCGGTTTCCATATCCGGGGATCGGTGGTGGTGAACACAACAATTGAAGGAACGCCCAGTATTCCGGCCATGTGGGAGATGCCCGAATCGTTCCCCAGATAGGCATGGCTCTGCCGAAGGAGAGCAGCCACTTCTCGCAACGGTCGGTGCCGGAAAATCTTCCCCGGAATCTCTCCGGCAATTTCCCGAAGTTTCTGGTGGATTGGCTCATCCGCAGGACCGAATAACCAGACAATCTGTGCCTTCCAGAGACGGTGCGCTTCCCGGGCAACGGTAAGGAAATGGTGAATCGGCCAGCACTTTTTACTGCTGCCACTCCCGGGATGAATGGTCAGTATCGGAGTACCTGTCGGACGGGCAGGCTCATCGGGAAAGGATAGGGTGAAATGGGCTGAGGGTGCGGAGATGGGAATTCCGGCAGATTGAAGGGAGTGAGCAAAGAAAAATGATGCATGATTGGTTAAAGCACTGTGCTGAAATGGCTGACACACCGTTTTTCTTTTGGCGATTCGAGAAAGATTGGAACAGAAAGTCCCTCGCCAAACCAGCTAATAATCAGGTCAAATTGGGCAAGCTCCCGGAAGAATGATTCAGGTAAATTCAATGGTTGGGTAAACAGCCGGTGTATGGGCAAATGATCGATGGAACGGAGCCGTGACACCCAATCCGGGGGTAACCATTCCCAGCGTTCCGGATAACCCCAGATTTCGATTCGTGTTCCAGGATACGATAACTTTAGCGCGGCAAGCGTGGGTAGGGCCAGAATTCCATCGCCCAACCCGGCGGGGAAAAGAATCAGAATGTTTGAGAATGAAAATATGCTCATATCCATACCCAGAGTGTTCCCTTTGTCTGAATCCGAAAATGGGATCAGGTCAGGCGGGAATCAACTTATTTTTTACCTCAGGGGAGATCAGGATTTGTGAAATATGAGGCCAGTGACAAATGAGTTTTTAAGTGCTTTGCAAAGTTTATGAGAAACACATCGAATCCAATTTAACGGTCCAATAAAAATCAATGAATTTTTTTAAACAGGCAGGGCGAAAATTTGTTTATTTCTTTCGGATTTATTAAATTCTGTTTGATAATTGAACATATTGCTCCACGGATTCGGAGGATTGAGTTTTAAAAATGAAATCGGTGTTATTGACTGTTCCCTTTATTATTGGGTTCTGGATTCATTGGTTGTTTGCCCAATCTTCGGTTCAGTTTCATATCACTCCCATTCGTAACATCGATTGCTCCCAATTTTGTGTTTTGGACATCGACGGGGATGGAAATGATGAAGTGGTCTACGACCTGGGAGTACAGGTAGATGTGCGGGATGTTACCGGGGAAAATTACTTAGCCAGTTTTAACAAAACCGGTTTCAGTTACCTTCCCATGAGCCCGTTTTGTACGGGGACTCTGGATTCCCTGGCGTTTTTGGTACGGCGGGATCAGGACCATTTTATCTATATGGATTTCTGGCATCCCAATAGCCCTTCCTTCCGGGAGAAACGGATACCCGCTCTTTTGCAATTTCCGGCAATTGATCGGGATGAAGATGGCGAGATTAATCTAACCATTCATCCCATCTGTGCCCATGCCGTATATCCTGGAATTCAGGATATGGTGTTATTGAAAATGGATAGCGGAAAAGATCTTTTCCCCCGGGGAATTGTTGCGTTTCGCCTTTCTAAACGGGAGAAGGTGTGGGAGTACCGCTTTGGACCTCAGATCATTCAAGCGCAGGTGGTGGATGTAAATCACGATCTTCGACCGGAAATACTGGTGAGTACGTATGCACCGGACAACGGCGCGGAATGGAACGGGTTTGCCGATAACGCCAGTTACATTTTTCTGCTTGATGCGATGAATGGAAAATTGCTATGGAGTCGTAAGATGGGCGGCGTGTTTACCGGTGCCTGTGCCCTGGTGGGAGACCTGAACGGGGATGGATGGAAAGATATAATTGCCTGGCGATTTAGTATCGGAGTTGTGGAAGGTGGGCAGGACTATGTGGCCATCCTGGATGTACGAGATGGGCATATCTTAAATCAGCGACGGTTCGGGAAAAAGATTCCCAAAACATATCGGTTGGATATTCTCAAGGATATTGATGGCGATGGGAAAGATGAGCTGGTACTGGGGAATTCGGATGGAACCATTCGCGTATTTAACGAAGACTTGAATGTGGAACGCTTTTCGGAAGTCTTTCCCACCGAAATCAATCCCATTCAAGTGGGTGATGTGGATGGCAATGGTACTCCGGAAATACTTGCTACCTCCGCTGATCACCGGTTGATCATTCTGGATCATTTGCTGCAACAGAGTGGTTCCATCCCGCTTCCGTTAATTGCCGGGTTCCGATTGGCACGTCACAAAAACAAGCTGTGGTTGCTGATCCAGCAGCCAGTGAATGTGGGAAGTGAAAAGCGCAATGTGGTTACTATTTACCGGATTCAACGTGCTTTTTTCCCACCGGGAACCCGACCTCTGGTAAAATGGGGGGTGTTTTTATTGGTGTTGGTGGGGATGGTGGTGGTCGCCAGAAATCTGTACATTCGTTATTCCATCCAGAATTTCATTACTTTTTTGCTGCGTTCCGGGGGATTCAACGAGAATATAATCGTTATTAATCATCGGGGGAAGGTTCTGGAAATCGGGAAAAATGTGGCGAAAATGTTTCGCATCCGGGGAGGAGCCTATCGGGGGAAGCATGTTGAGGAAGTGGCGGAGCTTTCCCAGTACCCGCCTGTATTGAAAGCGATACAGGCTTTACGGAAACAGCGTTCAACGGGGCAGTCGATTTCGGTTCCGGTAACGATTGAGCAAAAGGAAGTTCTGCTGGAGATTTCCTCTTTTTACCTGCCCATACTTAAGCAATATTATATTCAGATAATCAATCGTTCGGATCAGGAATTTGCCCGTCGGGTGAAGTCGTGGGCGCCGGTGGCACAGCGAATGGCCCATGGGATTAAAAATCCGCTTACTTCGGTGAAGCTGAATGCGGAGGAGTTGAAGGATATTTTAAGGGAACGTCTGGGCGAGCAGAGCCGTGAGCTGGATGAATATCTGGAATCCATCATTTCGCAGGCAGAGAAACTTTCCCGCATCAGCGATCGGTTCATGCGTTTTGTACGTCTGGAAACCCCACGTTTAAGTCCCGTTCACCTCAATCAACGGATTCCGGAGCTTATTGCCCAGTGGAAACCCGATTCCAGCCGGATTAAGATCGAATATCAATTCCAGGAGAATTTATCCCGAGCGTTATTGGATGCCGAACAGTTCGAGTTTGTGCTAAAAACCGTGTTTTTCAATGCGGTAGAAAGCATTTCGGACAAGGGGCGGATTCTGATTGCCACCCGGGAAGTGAATACTTTCTCCGAAAGAAATCAGGAAATTAGCCAGCGCTTTGTGGAGATTGAAATCACCGATACCGGATGCGGAATCCCCGCTGCCCTTCTGGCAAAAGTTGGAGAACCGTATTTTACCACCAAGTCCCGGGGCACTGGATTGGGTCTGAGCATTGTGAAGAAGATCATGGAAGAGCACGGTGGTGCCTTCGAAATCCACAGCCAGGAGAATGTGGGGACCACAGTCCTGTTGCGATTCCGTCCGGCACATAGATAACTGGCATACCGATTGCTATATATTGGAATAAACTTCAGGAATTTTAAGATGCAACCGGAAACTATCCTGATTGTTGATGATGATGAAGAAATTCGCAAAACCATTCGGCGAATTTTGGTGAATCATGGTTACCGGGTTCAGTTGGCTGCCCGGGGTGAGGAAGCCATTCAGCTGTTTCGGGAAAACTCCATGCATCTGGTGATTCTGGATATGATGTTGCCGGATATACACGGATTGGAAGTGGCTCAACGATTTCTGCACGAAAAGCCGGATATTCCGGTTATTCTCATCTCAGGTTTTGCGGAAATCCGGGATGCGGTGCAGGCAACCAAGATGGGTGTGTACGATTTTCTGACCAAACCGCTGGATCGTGACCGATTGCTGATTACCGTGCGCAATGCTCTGTCCAAAAGTCAGTTAGAGCGGGAGCTGGCACAGTACCGCCAGGAAGTGGTTCAAAAATTTCAGATGATCGGGCAATCTCCAGCCATGCAGGAGATTTTTGAGCTGATTGAACGGATTGCCGGCACCGATGCACCGGTGCTGATTACCGGTGAGAACGGCACCGGGAAGGAACTGATAGCCAATGCCATCCACACGCGCAGCAAGCGGAATCACCGACCTCTGGTAAAGATTAACTGCCCTGCCATCCCACCGGATATTATCGAGAGTGAACTGTTTGGCCACACCCGCGGCTCATTTACTGGAGCGGTGGAGAGCAAGAAGGGGCGCCTGGAAATGGCCAATGGCGGTACGGTATTCCTGGATGAAATCGGAGAAATTGACCAGCGGATGCAGGTCAAATTGTTGCGGTTTCTGGAGAATGGCGAGATTCAGAAAGTAGGTTCTACAGAAACCATTCAGGTGGATGTACGCTTAATTGCCGCGACGAATCGGAATTTACAGCAGGCGGTGCAGGAAGGGAGTTTTCGGCAGGACCTGTTTTATCGGATTAATGTGGTTCATATTCATATTCCGCCGCTTCGGGAACGACCCGATGACATCCCACCGTTAATTGAATATTTTGCCCGGGAAGTTGCCGAAGCCAATGGATTCTCCGTACCGCGGTTCTTCCCTCAGGCTATGCAATATCTCCAGCATCAATCCTGGCCGGGGAACATCCGTCAGTTACGCAACTTTGTGGAACGATTGTTAATTATCAACTATCAGCCGGAATATCGGCTGGAAGATGTCCGTCCGTTTACGGAAAGCCCGTTGGTTGCGCAGGAACCGGTAACAGAACCGGAACCGGGCGGCACTTTGCAGGAAGCCCGCCGGGAATTTGAAAAACGCTACATTGAGCGAGTCCTTCAACAGACTGGTGGTAACATCAGCCGGGCTGCCCGTATTTTGGGCATAGACCGCGCTAATCTGTATCGGAAAATGAAACAGGTGGGAGT
>CAZBWV010000022.1:0-22993 GCA_964495805.1 uncultured Calditrichaceae bacterium | reverse complement strand
CGGGAATAACCGGTGTAGTTCTGGCTATCGTCCACAAAAATAATATCGCCGCGATAGGTGGGGGGCATCCAGCTGGCGCTGTAGTGTTTCAGGAAAAGGGTGTAATCGGGATTTACTTTTTTAACTTTCGCTTCCCAGCGCTTCGCTTCCTCATCGCTCACTTTTTTGCCCCCGGAATACTGGTTGGTCAAATACCATTCCACGTCCACCCCAAAACCTACCACGCAGGGATGATGTTTATAGCGGTTAAGCACCAGATAGATCAGCGTATCCACACTGGCGGCACCCGGTTCCACCTGTAACCAGATGTTGGTGCCGTGGGCATCGAAATAGTTCAGGTAGTCCTCATTTTGTTCCTCAGAAATATCGGTGATGTACGGGTAATTACCCATCAGCGGAAAATTTAACCGGGTGACTCCGCCGGACTGGTACAGGCTGACAATCCAGATGCCACCCGGTGCGGTGGAATCGAATTTGGCGGCCATACTGTCTGCCACACTCTGCCAGTATTCCGCCGAAGGAAATTGATGGTTAGGGTAGCTACTCAAAATTCGCGAAGCGCGAAAACCGGCCACACGATTTCCGGTAATCGGATGCTGATCCTCCGGTTGCGGTTTGGTGGGTTCATTTTTGTGGCAACCGAAGATGAAAATAACAAGAAGTGAAAAAAAGGTCAATTGTCTCAAAATCGTATCTCCAGTTTATTCAAGAAAGTTGCTAGTATTTTCGGAAATGGTTGACAATCAAATACCATCTTTTACATTCGGAGAAAGATTCGTGATAATATGAATCATGGTAAAACGGGTGTTTCTCATTGACTCCTTTTATTTGATGTTGACTTCAAATGATTTACCCATTGGTTGAAATTCTGAAAATTCCTCTTTTTTCAGTTTGTATCGGATTTGTTCAAATTTCCGGATAGTATCTTGTGAATAAAACCTTTCTCCACAATGGAGACAAACCTCCGCTTGAACACGGAAGATAGCGGTGTGTTTCCCGCCTCGCAGCAGCTTCTCGACCTCTTTTTCAACCAGTTCTCCTCCGCAGATGGGACATTTCCTAAATGGTTGCATTTTTATTTTCTCCTTTTTTTGAAATCAATCCAGCGTGTCGGATCGGGGCGATAGACGGTGATTAAAACTGCCCATTGATTCTCTTTATTAAATGCCCACACACTATGTACTGGTTCTCCTTTGAATGTTTCACCGGAAATTAAACAACTTGGATAAGGCTTATCCCCAGGATAATCTTCGATTATTTCTCCATGAAAAACTGAGAAAAATATCTCTTCAAATGATAATTCATCATCTATCGCCTCTTCATATCTTAATAAAAATCTGCTTCTTATACAGAATCCACATCACTCCCAGCCAGAACAGTACGTTTGCTATGGCGAATGCCAGCGAAGCATTGATGGGTTCCAGCCAGGTCAGGAACAGGTGGCGATATAACCAGCTATATAACGATATTTTATCTCCAGTTGCCGTGGCAACTTTTACCCGAATCAGAATTTTGACCACCAGAATGGAAAGGGTAAACACGGCAATGGCATTCATCCCGTACACAATAGCTGGTTTGGCCCATTTACGAATGCCCTTGACGTCAATTAACCAGTAACAGAAACCCAGGAATTGCAGCGCAGCACCGGAGGTAAATACTACGTAGGAGCTGGTCCACAGGGATTTGTTGATGGGGAAAACGATACCCCAGAACAAACCCACTACGATGGCAATCCAGCCTGCTACAAACATCCACCCGGCAATGTCCCGGCGGTCGCGACCACTCAATAACCATTCTCCGGTGAGCACACCGCTTAATGCGGTGGCAATGGCAGGCAGCGTGCTCAGCAAACCTTCCGGGTCCCAGGTTTTCCGCCACATATGTCCATGAAGCAGAAGGTTATCGATATACGCTGCCAGATTGCCTTCCGGACTTAAATCGCCTGCACCGTGTCCCGGCACTGGAATGAGCTTCATCATCGCCCAGTATCCTAACAGGAGCGCGACAGCAATGCCTGCCTGTTTTTTCCAGTCGAAATTCAGGGTGATAATGGCAGCAAAAAAGTACACCAGTGCTATTCGCTGTAGTACACCCATGATACGAATGTGCTCCAGATGGAAGTAGGGAAAACCGTTCAGAAAAAGTCCCAGACCGAAAATGATTAGCGTTCGCCGAATAATTTTTTTGTACAGAAACCGTTTGTCGTGGGTGGCGCGGTGTTTGGAGAGAGAAAGCGTAATCGCCACACCGACAATGAACAGAAAGAAGGGAAAAATCAAGTCCGTAGGCGTCCAGCCATTCCATTCCGCATGTAAGAGGGGAGGATACACATGCGCCCAACTACCGGGGTTGTTCACCAGAATCATTCCGGCAATGGTAATACCGCGAAACGCGTCCAGAGAAGTTAATCGTCCTTTCACAATAAATTCCTTTCTTTTTTATAACCACGGAACCACGGAAGACACTGAAACCACTGAATACACTGAAACCACTGAAAACACTGAAAACACTGAAAACACTGAAGACACTGAAACCACTGAAACCACTGAAGGCACTGAAACCACGGAACCACTGAAGACACTGAAAACACTGAAGACACTGAAGGCACTGAAAGCGTTGAAGATACTGGGGGTTATTGGGCCACTGAAGGTACTGAGGATATTAAGATACTGAAAGAGTTTGAAATACGGAAGATAATGAGCACATTTAAGGCTATGAAGAGGATTGAACCTCTGAAGGTAATGATCATTAATGAACCACATGAGGGACCGAAGGCATTGAATGTGCTGAATCGGTTGGTTGGATTGAAAATCCTGATCGGATGAATTTCTGGAAAACGTGTATAGAGAAAGTGCTAACGTGTAAGGAGATGCAAATGGCATTGTGGTTAAACCAAGATTAGTTTGGGAATAAAATGTATTGAAATGTATTCTGAATTTCCAAAATTCTCCTGGTGGGTAATGGGAAAATATTTTTCTGGATGTTCTAATAAACATGCGGTTTGTGGAAAAGTCACGGATAGGCAAATCGTAAAATATGAAAAGTGTTGGAAAAACAGTAGTGTGCATGTTTTACCCGACATTTATTTATAACACAAATCTTTTGATTTCCAGTTTGGTTTTAGCAAAATTAAACAGTAAACCCACATGTTTTCCTGTAGCTTTCAGGTAGGAAAGCACCTGAGCAAGGTGAATGTCGTTTATTTCCTTCACCGCTTTATTCTCGACAATTATTTTATCCTCCACCAGAATGTCCAGCCGATGTTCACCAATGGGAGTTTCATGGTAATACAGGGGAATTATTTTTTGGTGTTCCACTTTCAGACCATTCTTCCGAAGTTCAACAATCAAAGCATTTTCATAAACACTTTCCAGAAAACCAGGTCCAAAATATTGATGAACCGTAAGAGCACATTGAATAATTTGATGGGTCAGTTCCGAATAAAGATAATTATTTTTAATAAATTCAGATTTTCTTTCCATGTTGTTCAAAATATAGACAATGTTTGACTCTTAAGTTTCGTACTTTTTTGAACCTTTTTCCGCATAACCTCAGAACACACCACATCACCGGCACATCATCAACCCATCACAGTAACCTATAATTCAAAACTTACCTCCCTTTTCCCTTTCCATTTCTATCTTTTCTCCCTGCACAGGTTTAACTTATTAAAATTTCCATGACCAATAATAAATTAAATTTTCCCTTCCTTCAATGTTTCAAAAAATTTTCAGCTTTTTCAGGACATTCAATCCTTACATAATTAAAAATTTCTTTTATTTATCAACCAAATTAACATCATCAGCATTTTCAACAAAATACTTATCATAAATATTTTCAATATCCTCAATGCCTCAATGTATTCAGTAATTTCGTATTTTCAATGATTCAATAATATTCAGTATCATCAGCCTCATCAGCGTCTTCAGTAATTCTGTCTTTTAAGTAATTCAATGCCTTCAATGCTTCCAGTGTATTCAGTGTTTTCAATGGTTGCAGTACCTTCAGTATCTTCAGTGTCTTCAGTGTCTTCAGTGGTTGCAGTGTCTTCAGTGGTTCCGTGCCTTCAGCGGTTGCAGTGGTTCCGTGGTTGCAATGTTAGTATTTCGCACCAAATTCCTGTCGATACCGGCGGGGGCTCATTTTGTGCCGTTCGTAAAAACGGCGGTTGAAATTGGACAGGTTGTTGAATCCCACTTCATAAGCAATCTCCGCCACGGTCATTTCCGTTTCGATGAGCAGCTTGCATGCCCACCCGATACGTAATTCATTCACGTAGTTAATAAATGTTTTTCCGGTATATTTTTTAAAGAATCGGCTGAAGGAGGTGGTACTCATATTAGCAATAGAGGCAGCATCGCGCAAGCGCAGGGGCTCTTTATAATTTTCGTTGATAAACGTGCACACTTTGTCGATGCGACTTTGTTCTTTGGGTTGGAGGGGATGATTGAATTCGATGCTGGAAAGGGGTCGTTTCTCTTCTCGGGGTGCCCGCGCCATCATGCCTAAAATGGTAAGAAGGATGATGAATCGATCCAGCCCGTCCGCTTTCTCCATCTCAAGAATCCGGCGCGCGACTTTCTGGCGCGTATTTCCCACAATCTGAAGTCCCCGGGCAGCTTCACCGAACAGTTGTTGGACAGGAACCAATTCCGGTATTTCTTTAATATTCAGACCGGCAAAATTCTCCCGAAACTGAATCAGGATTGCTTCATGAGCCCGGCGTCTGCCCAGCACTCCCGGTGGGGAATACCAGGTGTGGGGCAAATTCGGACCGATCATGAACAAATCGCCTTCATTGTAATAGGAGATATTGTCTCCAATAAACCGTTTTCCCCGACTCCGGACCATGAACATGATTTCGTATTCAGGGTGGTAGTGCCAGTTAAATTCCAATGCTTTAAGATGGATCTTTTTAAATTTAAAAGAAGATTGGGGCGGTTTGGAAAGCTTAACATTGACCGGTTTCATACGGCAAAATTCTCTTTATATACTATCTTGAGCAAAAATCTCCAAATCCCTTTGTCCACCAGTCAATATAGTACAATTTACGGATAAAATAAATGTAGAAATTAAATTTTCTATTCTGTTTATTTTCATTACATTAAAACGGTTTCATAAACAGTGTGTCGGGAAGAACAGGAATTAATCAGGTAAATTGGTGAAGGAAAGCATGTTCTATCTGGGTGTTGATGGAGGCGGTACAAAAACCGCTGCGATTCTGATCGACGAACAAGGGAAAATTGTGCGTTCGATAAAAAAAGGACCAGGTAATATTGCGGTGCTGGATCGCGGTTCGCTTGCTCAGTTGATTCGAAATATTATTGGTGAGCTTGTAGGAACTCAGGGAATCCGGGAAATTGCCTGGGCGACTTTTGCGTTTGCCGGTGCCGGCCGTTCCGCCGAGAAAGAAACAGTGGAAGCATTAATTCAGGGCGCTGGAATGAAGCATTTTTCCGTGATGACCGATGCGGAGTTGCTTCATTACTCAGTGTTCGGAGAAAATCCCGGCATTCTGGTTTCTGCGGGCACCGGTTCCATTTGTCTGCTGCGAGATCATTCCGGTAATTATCATCAAATTGGGGGGTGGGGATTTTTGTTGGGCGACGAAGGAAGCGGCTTTTACATCGGGCGAAGGGCAATTCGGAACGCACTGCAGGATATGGAAGAAGCCCAACCACCATCCCCGCTAACCCGGGAGCTGCTTTCTTTTTATGGAATTGATACCCCGGAGAAACTGATTTCCATTGTCTATTCCTCTGTGAATCCGGCCCGGCTGGTCGCATCCTGTGCGCGTTTGGTATGCGAGTTGGCTGCCCGGGGCGATTGGGAAGCTGAGGATGTTGTGGATGCTGCGGTGAATGAATTGCTCAAGCTGGTGGACAGGGCTCTCTCCCGGTTCGGGGAAAACGGAAATGAACCGTATCAAATATCATTAACCGGTGGCATCTTGAAAAACAATCGGTTTGTTCGCCAGCGGTTTCAGGAAAAAGCACGGGACCGAGGGTACCGTTTTCAGTACCTGGAGCCGGAAATGGAACCGGCTGCTGCTGCCGTCCTGTATTCTCTGCGTCAAAACGGACGGGAACCTGCTCCGAAACTCCTGAATGCGTTACGAGGGGTGCGATTCTAATGAAACCGTCAGGAGTTCGGTAAAAAAGCAAAGATTTTTTATGATCCACAAAGGTCCCGAGCGGGATGGGTTCAAAGAAAAAATGATTGAGGCGTTTTATGAAACACACCGTTTTTGGGATACGAACTGTTCTGCTGGTTGCAATGTGGCTGCTCATTTTAAGCTGCGCCGGAACCCGAACGGAAAAACCCGACCAGTGGGTGGAAGACCAGCTTCAGCGCATGAGTCTGGAGCAAAAGATCGGGCAGATGATGGTGGTGACCTACCAGCCACATTTTTACAACGAACAGGATCCGCAGTTTCAGGAAATTCTTGCACGGGTTGAGAAATATCATGTGGGCGGCATCTCCATGTACCGGGGAAATCCTTACGCCATTGTCCGGTATATTCAGCGGCTCCAGGATGCCGCCGACATCCCTTTATTGGTGATGGCAGATATGGAGTGGGGTGTTTCCATGCGGGTGGAAGAGGGAACGGAGTTTTTGCCCAATATGGCCGTTGGTGCTACCCGCTCCGAAGATTTTGCTTACCAGGAGGGTCGGATTACGGCGCTGGAAGCCCGGGCGCTGGGAATTCATGTGAATTTTGCCCCGGTGATGGATGTGAACAACAATCCCGATAATCTGATTATCAATACCCGATCCTACGGGGAAGACCCAGCCCTGGTGGCGCGGCTGGGAACTGCCTTTATTCGCGGGCTCCAGGAGAACGGTGTGCTGGCAACCGCCAAACATTTTCCCGGTCACGGAGATACCAATGTGGATTCCCATCTTGGTTTGCCCACCGTAACTGCCACCAAGGAACGTTTGAACCAGGTGGAACTCCCGCCGTTCGAAGCGGCGGTGAAAGCCGGTGCCAGAATGGTGATGGTCGCTCACATTACTTACAGCGCTATTCCACAAATGGAAGGTCGCCCGGCAACGCTGGACCCTTACTGGGTGGAAAATGTACTGCGTAAACAAATGGGATTCCGTGGATTGGTAATAACCGATGCCATGAGCATGGGCGGGGTGGTGAACAATTACTGGAGTGGTCAGGCTGCGGTAATGGCCATTAATGCGGGGGCAGATTTTATCCTGGATCCGCCCAATTTCGAAGCCACCTTTCAGTTTGTGCTGGATGCGGTAAAAGATGGTCGCATCCCCATGGAACGAATCGACGAATCCGTGCGCCGTATTTTGCGCACCAAAGCGGAACTGGGATTGATTCGCAAACCGCAGATCGACGTGAAGAAAATTGAGCAGGTTATGGCCAGTCCTGCGCATCTGGAAAAAGCGCGGGAAATTGCCGATGCGGCCATGACACTGCTGCGGGATGATGCCCATATTTTCCCGCTCAAAGCCGATCGGCTGGATAGTGTGCTGGTGATTGCCGTAACCGATCGGGATTGGGGATATCTGTACGAACGCCGGTTGCGCCAGGCGGTTGCTGCGCGAATTGCTCATGTAAAAAGTGTGCTCATTGACAAGCGAACCTGTCCGGAACAAATTGAACAGATTGCGGCGCAGGCGGATTCCGCCCAGGCGGTGATTATGGGCTTCTTCGTCACCCTGGGTAGCTACAAAGGCTCCATTACCCTGCCGGATACCACCGCGGAGATGATTGCCCGGCTTTTTCAAATCCGGAAACCGATGGCGGTCATTTCCTTTGGCTCACCTTATTTGATTCGTCAGATTCCGCAAGCGCCATCCTATTTGTGTGCGTACCATTCCAGTGCTCTGGCGGTGCGCAGCGCCATTCGGGCGGTGTTTGGAGAAATACCGGTGCAGGGTAAACTACCGGTCAGCATTCCGGGATTCTTCCCCATGGGCGCAGGACTCACCCGCGATGTCTATCCCATGAAACTGGAAAAACATATCGACGATGCGTTTTTAAAGGATGCTTATCTGGTTCTGGAAAAAGCCATTGCCGACTCCATTTTCCCCGGAGCTCAGATTGCCATTGTGCAGGACGGGGAGCTCATTGCCAGCCGGGGGTTTGGACACCAGACCTACGATCCCAATTCTCCGGCAGTAGATACCACCACCATGTACGATCTGGCTTCGGTAACCAAAGTAGCTGCAACCACCGTGGTAGCCATGAAGCTGTATGAACAACGGAAACTGCGGCTGGATATTCCGGTAAGCAGTTACATACCTGAATTCCATGGCGGATTAAAGGATTCGGTTACGGTGCGCCACCTGCTTACGCATTCCGCCGGAATGCATTGGTGGGTTCCGCTATGGAAGTATGCAAAAACCAGGGAAGAAGCACTGCAATATATTTACAGTTTGCCGCTGGATTACACACCTGGCGATTCGATGATTTATTCCGATCTGGGAATGATTATGGTGGGTCGGATTCTGGAAATTGTAACCGGGAAGCCACTGGACGTGCTGGCCCGGGAACTTATTTACCAGCCCATGGGAATGAAGAATACCATGTTCAATCCGCCGGACAGCCTGCTCCCCCGGATTGCTCCCACTGAAATCGGTGGCGGATTGAATCGCGGACTCATCCATGGTGAAGTGCATGATGAGAATGCGTTTTTCCTGGGGGGCGTATCGGCGCATGCCGGACTATTCTCCACGGCGGAGGACCTGGCCCAACTGGCTCAAATGCTGATTAACGGGGGAATCTATCGGCATCATCGTTTTTACCGTCCGGAAACCATCCGGGAATGGACCACCCGCCAGAATCTGCCTCCGGGTAGCGAACGGGCGCTGGGCTGGGATACGCCATCAGATGAAAATTCCTCTGCAGGTGATTATTTCTCCCCGGGCAGCTTCGGGCACCTGGGTTTTACCGGAACCTCCATCTGGATCGATCCCAATCGGAAAGTTGCCATCATTTTGCTGACCAATCGGGTGTATCCCACCCGCGAACGCGGAGGGATGCATCAGGTGCGACGGGATTTTTACAACGCGGCGATGAAAGCAATTCTGGAAAGAATGGGTGTACCCGTTTCCCAATCGCCCATTCCGAATTCCAGATAAAATTTCAATTGCTTTGCCATCCGCTGCACGTCTGTTAATTTATTGGATTTCGCTTGCAATGTGGTACCACCATTTGTGCTTTGGAAATTAACTCCGGAGGTGTTTGTTGGGTTTTTCGACAGTTGATGTGATTATTGTGCTGGTTTACATGGTTGTTTCGGCAGGCGTTGGCTCCTGGATCGGTCGGAAGCAGAAGGACACCACCGATTATTTTCTGGGCGGACGCCGGATTCCCTGGGGTGCGGTGACGTTCAGCATCGTAGCTACGGAAACCAGTGTGCTGACGTTTATTAGCGTACCGGCGGTGGCTTACCTGGGCAACATGACTTTTTTGCAAATCACGTTTGGTTACATCACCGGTCGGTTATTGGTGGCAGCCCTGCTGGTTCCTGCTTATTTCCGCGGGAAGATTAACACGGCTTATCACTTCCTGGGTGAGCGGTTCGGGCAAAAGATGCGCAACACCGCCAGTATTACTTTTATGATTACCCGGCTGCTGGCAGATGGCGTTCGGCTGTTTGCGACAGCCATCCCTCTGGCTATTATCATAAAAGGTAGCGGTGCACTGAAGGGACTAACCGATGTGCAATTCTACTTAATTTCCATTATTTTCGTGGGGTTGCTCACCATGGTGTACACGTACGTGGGGGGCATTCGCTCCGTTATCTGGATGGATGTGGTGCAGATGGTTATTTATCTGGGTGGTGCACTCCTGGCGGGAGCGATTATTCTAAGCAAACTTCCCCACGGTTTTGTTTCAGTCATCCAGGCTGCCGCTGCGGATGATAAATTGAAGTGGTTCGACACCGGATTCGGGTTGCCTTTCAGTGAATTCATTCGGGCGCCTTACACTTTTTTCACGGCGCTGATTGGCGGTGCGATTTTCAGCCTGGCTTCCCACGGAACCGATCAACTCATTGTCCAGCGCATTCTCACCTGTCCGGATACCCGTTCCGGGCAAAAGGCGGTGGCTTTTAGCGGATTTGCCGTGTTTCTGCAATTTTTACTATTCCTGTTGCTGGGGGTGATGCTGTACGCCTTTTACGGCGGGGCTTCGGTAAAAGAGTTAGGACTTTTGCGCGCCGATGGGATTTTTCCCAAGTTTATTGTGGAAGAAATGCCCAGCGGGGTGAGTGGGATCATCGTTGCTGCGCTTTTTGCTGCGGCTATGAGCACACTCTCCAGCAGCCTTTCCAGCCTTTCCAGCGCTGTAATGCTGGATATTTACATCCCTTTTGCCGGGAAAAATAAAACTGAGCAGCAACTGCTGAAAATCTCACGCCTGGTTACCCTGCTCTGGGGGGTGGTGCTCATTGGTGTTGCCATTGCATTTATTGGGTTGAAGGGAACCGTGGTGGAAGTAGGGCTGGGTATTGCTTCCTATACCTATGGCGGACTATTGGGCGCTTTTTTGTTGGGGTTGTTTTTCAAGCGGGTTAACCAGAGCGAAGCAATTATCGGATTTATTACTGCCATTGTGGTGATGACACTGGTCATTCAGACGGTAAAAATTGCCTGGCCATTATACACCCTGGTGGGCAGTGTCACCACTATTCTGGTGGCGAACGCAGTGAACCGGGTCAGGGCATTGAAGGGACGATAGGGCAACACGGTGGCGGTGGTGAATCGATCCCTTTCGGTAACGGGTCGAATATCCGGGGGGATGGGTAAACCGACTAAACATGGAGCCGCTAAACCAGATAGGCGATTTTGTATTTCATTGCTTAATCCCTTTATGCCCCTTATGCCTTTATTTCGGAATTGAAAATCGCCTGATGATCGGGCATTGAATCGGATAAATCAATATGGGGAGATTATGAGAGACAAGGTTTTTGACGAGATTAAGGATTTGATTACGGAAGCAAGAAATCCGGCGTCCGATGAAATAGACGCTATGGATACGAAAGAGATTTTGCGCATTATTAATCGCGAAGATCAAACGGTTCCGCTTGCAGTAGAGAAGGAGATTCCTTACATCGCACAGGCAGTGGATATTCTGGTGGACACATTCAAGCGGGGAGGTCGGCTGTTTTACATTGGGGCCGGAACCAGTGGACGGTTGGGTGTGCTGGATGCTGCGGAATGTCCGCCTACTTACGGCACCGACCCGGAAATGATTCAGGGGATTATTGCCGGAGGTTATAAGGCGCTGGTAACTGCTCAGGAGGGGTATGAGGACCAGCCGGATCTGGGCGCCAGGGATTTAATGGAGCGCGGGTTCAATAAAAACGATGTGGTTTGTGGTATTGCAGCCAGTTACCGCACGCCATACGTGCTGGGCGCCATCCGAAAAGCGCGAGAAATTGGAGCAAAGACCATTTTCGTCACCTGCAATCCCCGTTCAGAAATTGAATCCAAAGTGGATGTGGACGTAGCCATTTGCCCAGTGGTGGGTCCCGAAGTGGTTATGGGTTCCACCCGGATGAAAGCCGGTACTGCCACCAAGCTGGTGTTGAATATGCTGACCACCACTTCCATGATTCGGCTGGGCAAAGTGTACAAAAATATGATGGTCGATTTGATGATGACCTCCAAGAAGCTGGAGGAACGTTCCAAGCGGGTGGTGATGATGGTTACCGGTGTGGATTACGACGAAGCGGCGCGGGTATTAAAACTGGCTAATGGGCACGTCAAAACGGCGCTGGTGATGATTCTTGCCGGGGTGGATGCCGAAGAAGCCCGACGGCGTCTGCAAGCAGCGGACGGGTTTGTCCGGAAAGCCATTTCGCAGAACCTGAACATGCAGAATTAATTTTTTCGCTTTTCCTAAAGGAAATAAAGGAAGTTCTGGATGCAAAACGTCCATTCGGTAGAGGCAAATGACCCATTTTTTGTGATCGCTAAGTAACCAGACGGAAGGGGTGTAACCACAGAAATAAAGATTATCGGATTTGATGACGAAACTTGAAAACATATTGGCTCAATTTTCCAGCTATGCCTGGGGTCCCTGGTTGCTGGTGTTGCTGACCGGCGGTGGATTGTTCTTCCTGGTTTACTCCCGTCTGCTGCCATTTCGCTATTTCCGCCACGCGGTGGATATTCTGCGCGGTAAATACGACAATCCGGATGATGCCGGAGATATTTCTCATTTTCAGGCACTGTCCTCTGCACTGGCAGGTACCGTGGGAATGGGCAACATCTCCGGGGTGGCGATAGCGATTTATGTGGGCGGACCCGGTGCGGTATTCTGGATGTGGGTAAGCGCCATTGTGGGAATGGCCACCAAGTTTTTTACCTGCTCACTTGCCATCATGTACCGGGGAAGAGACTCACAGGGACACATCCAGGGTGGCCCCATGTACTATATTGTGGAAGGTCTGGGGAAGAAGTGGAAACCGCTGGCGATCTTTTTCTCCCTGGCCGGGCTTATTGGCGCGTTGCCCGCATTTCAGGCCAATCAGCTGGTGCAGGTGATGCGGGATATTATTTTTATTCCCAACGGCTGGGTGGGGGAGTCGGTGTTTGTGTTTAACCTGCTGGCGGGGATCACCATTGCCGCACTGGTTTCGCTGGTTATTTTCGGCGGAATTACCCGCATTGGCGCGGTAACCGCCCGATTGGTACCGGCTATGGTGCTAATTTACATGGGAGCTGCCATCTGGACGCTGGCCACTCACATCCATCAAATTCCTTACTTTTTCCGGCTGATTTTCGAAGATGCGTTTACCGGAAAAGCGGTTGCCGGCGGAGCGTTATGGACGGTGGTGATTACCGGCATCAAACGCGCAGCATTCTCCAACGAAGCTGGCATCGGCACCGAAGCCATGGCACACGGTGCGGCGAAAACGGAAGAACCCATCCGCGAAGGTCTGGTAGCCATGCTGGGTCCGTTTATCGATACCATTATTGTATGTACCACCACTGCGCTGATGATTCTGGTGACCGGCGTCTGGCAAACCACTGCAGATAATGGGGTCACATTAACTGCCCGGGCGTTTCAGCAAGCAATTCCCGGATTTGGCATTTATATTCTGTTTGCCGCTGTACTATTCTTTAGTATGAGCACCATGTTCAGTTATTCCTATTATGGCACCAAATGCCTGGGATTTCTGTTGGGAGCGGAGCGCCAGCACTGGTACACTTATTTTTATGTGTTACTCATTGTGGTGGCGTCGGTTGTTTCGCTGGATGTGGTGGTCAATTTAATCGATGGAATGTATGCCCTGATGGCTATTCCCACCATGACCGCCACCCTGTTGCTGGCTCCGCGTGTGATGCAAGCAGCCCGGGAGTATTTTTCGAAGCTTGAAAAAAACGGTTGATCCGATGAAACGAAGACCAGGATGTCCAGAGCTGCTGATAGCTCAGAAAATTGGAGAAACAAAAGACTCTCCGCTGCTTGTGTCGGAAACCACTTTTAACACTCAATTCAGCTGGAGTGTGGTATGAAGTACAGAAAAATAGGGTTCACCCTGATTTTCACACTTTCTCTGATCTATCTGTTCTCCTCCTGCGCTGCAACCCGACCCGAACAGGGCAACCACCTGAAACGTCATTCGGTAGCTTTCTTAAGGGCACAAATCGATTCCATTCTCCAGGATTCGGTTCTGTCCCAGACCCGGGTGGGAATTCAGGTGGTGGCTGTGGAAACGGGGGACGTGTTGTACCAGCGTCATGCTCAGGAGCTATTCCATCCTGCCTCCAATCTAAAATTACTCACCACTGCCACCGCGCTGGAAAAATTAGGACCCGATTTTCGATTTCAAACGATTCTGCTGTGCGATTCAAACAACGTCCGGGATAGCATCATAAAAGGTAACCTGTATCTGAAAGGGTTCGGGAATCCCGATTTGACCGACGAAGACCTGCGCTGGATGGTGAATGAACTGAAACGCCAGGGAATTCGTGAAATTACCGGTCATCTGGTGTGCGATGCCACTTATTTCGATAGCCTGTACTGGGGAAAGGGCTGGATGTGGGACGATACCTCCTCTCCGGATTTCGCCCCCATTAGTGCGCTTTCGGTAAACGATAATTGTGTAACGGTTTGGGTGCAACCCGGCGAAAAACCGGGCGATTCCCTGAAGGTGTGGATGGAACCGAAAACCTCTTATATGAAAATTGAAAATGATGGAATTACCGTGGATTCCACCGATTCCGTGCAAATAGAGCAGTTTAAAGTGGAACGCAAATGGGTGCATCCGGAAAACACGATTGTAATCAGAGGGGGAATGGTAGCCGGAGCATCTCCAAAGCGGTATCGTATAGAGGTGCTGAATGCTCCCCTTTACGTCGGTACCCGGTTGCGGGAGTTGATGGCAGAAGCGGGTATTGCCTTAAACGGCAGTGTGATGATCGGGAAAACACCGGAGCATGTTCGGGCGCTGGTTACGCACCTTTCGCCTCCGCTGACTCTGGTTGTGTTTAACACCAACAAAATCAGCGATAATCTTTCCGCAGAAATGTTGTTGAAAACATTGGGTGCGGAATTCAAAGGAGTTCCGGGCAGTGCGGAGAAGGGTACTGCGGTGGTACGTCAGTTTCTTGCCGAAGTCGGGGTGGACAGCAATCGCTACGCGATGGTGGATGGTTCTGGTGTCTCCCGCTACAATGTGGTCACGCCTGCGCTGATGGTCAAATTGCTTCGCCGGATGTATGGCGATTTTCGGGTTCAGGCGGAGTTTCAGGCATCGTTGCCCATTGCCGGTGTGGATGGCACGCTGGCAAAGCGTATGGTGGGAACGCCAGCGGAACGAAAACTGCACGCAAAAACCGGCACACTACGCGGGGTCAGTACACTGTCCGGCTACACCGAAACCGCAGATGGGGAAGTGCTGGCTTTTTCCATCATGATGGAACATTTTCTGGGTAAAGCTTCCCGCATCCGTCAGGTTCAGGACCGAATCGGAGCGGTGCTGTCGGGATTTACCCGGCGGGTGAACACAAACGCAAAAGGCTTTTGAAAGGCAGTAAATAGCCTTTCCGGAACCAGGGCAATCAACAGGAAAGGGATCGATGTTCAACAGGGAACTCATCCGGAAGCTACAACAAAAACAAACCCCATTTTATTATTACGACCTGAATCTTTTACAGGAAACCCTTCGGCAACTCAAACAGGCTGCCGGACGATACGGGTATCGGATTCATTATGCGTTAAAAGCCAATGCCAACGATCGGATTTTGCAGGTCATTCGGCAATTTGAACTGGGTGCCGATTGTGTGAGCGGAAACGAAGTCCGAAAAGCACTGGAAGCGGGATTCCCTCCCGAAGAAATCGCCTTTGCCGGGGTGGGAAAAACCGATAAGGAAATTGAATTTGCGCTTAAGAACAACATCTTTGCCTTCAATGTGGAATCCATCCAGGAACTTCAGGTGATTGATGAAATTGCGGGTCGATTAAACAAAACCGCACCGGTGGCTTTGCGCATCAATCCCGATCTGGAGGCGAACACTCACCATTACATCACCACCGGGAAGGAAGAGAATAAATTCGGTATTTACATTACCCGGCTGGAAGAAGCATTGAACGTACTTGCCGGGCTCAAACATCTGCATTTTGTGGGATTACACTTCCACATTGGTTCTCAGATTACTGATCTGGAAGTCTTTGCCAATCTGGCGCGCCGTGTAAACGACATTCAGCAGCAACTCACCGCACTGGGGTGGAATCCGGCCCATTTAAATCTGGGAGGCGGGCTGGGAATTGACTATCAGCAACCGGATGTGCATCCCATTCCCGATTTCCCGGCTTACTTTGCTGCCATTCACCGGCACCTCAAACCGTTACCGGGGCAAACCGTCCATTTTGAACTGGGACGCTCCGTAGTAGGGCAATGCGGTTCCCTGATAACCCGGGTGCTGTACGTCAAAACCGGTGTGAAAACACGCTTTGCGGTGGTAGATGCAGGGATGACCGAACTGATTCGTCCGGCTCTGTACCACGCTTACCATCATATTCAAAATTTAACCGGCCGGGGGGAAGAACAACCTTACGATGTGGTGGGTCCCATTTGTGAATCGTCCGATTTTTTCGGAAAATCCGTGCGGTTGCCCGAAGTTCGCCGTGGCGATTTGTTAGCCATTCGTTCCACCGGGGCTTATGCTGAAGTGATGGCATCCAACTATAATTTGCGGCAAAAAGCCCCTGCGGTCTATTCGGATGAATTGGATTTTTGAGCAAGAACAGTGGCTGCGAACTTTTGAATAAGTTCCGATTTAAGAAAAAATTGGAAATGGGCTGGAATTTAATATTTACGCTCTGAAATTGAACAAACGGATGAGGTAAAATATGAAGCATCATAAATTGGCAGTACCGGTAATATTGGCGCTCATACTCATTCTTTTTTCGTGTGAAGGGAACCAGGCCATTCTTCGTCAGTTTGAAACCGGTTCAAAACAGATTCAACAAAAATATGCTCCCGACCTGAGCCTGAATGTCTTTTCCGCTCAGCTAACCAGGCAGGACGGGCAATGGGTGCTGAAAGGCGAAACCACCGTTTCGGAAGCGAAAAAAGCACTGATTGCACTGGCGGATTCTCTGATAGGTGTTGGTCGGTACAGGGACAGTTTGCTGGTGTTGCCACATCCCGATCTGGGAGACAGCACCTATGCCATAGTTACAGTGAGCGTTGCCCATTTGCGCGATCGGCCGGCCCACGCTGCCCAGATGGTGGATCAGTACATTGGCGGTCGCATCTTGCGATTGCTGAAAAACAAAGGTGGATGGTACCTGGTGCAAACCGATTACGGTTATATCGGCTGGATGCGCCGGGAGTCGTTTGTGCGTAGTGATAAAGCCGGTGTGGAAGCCTGGAAGCGTGCTCCGTTGGTCCGGGTGACCTCCCTGTGCAGTTTTATCCGTTCTCAACCGAACGCAACCTCCCGGCCGGTGAGCGATGTGGTGCTGAACATGCTGGTTAAACAGGTCGGGCAGAGGGGGAAGTGGCTCAAAGTTGCACTCGCGGACGGACGGGAAGGGTTTCTGCCCCGTACCGGCGTGGTTCCGGTAAAAGCCGGGCAAACAAAACAAAATTTGCGTCAGGCTATTGTGCAAACGGCATATCGTATGATGGGAATTCCCTACCTGTGGGGCGGAAATTCCAGTAAAGCGAACGATTGTTCCGGATTTGTGCAGACTGTATTTAAAGCCAACGGAATTGATTTACCCCGGGATGCCCGGCAGCAGGCACAGGTGGGGCAGCAAATTATTCCCGATACAACCTTTTCCAATGTCCTCCCCGGCGATTTGCTTTTCTTTGGTACCAGAGAAAAAATTGTTCATGTGGGAATCAGTCTGGGGGGCACGGAATACATCCATCAGAGCGGGATGGTGCACCTGAACAGTTTCGATCCGAAATCTAAACGGTTCAGCCCCTATCGCCGGAAAACGTTACAGAAAATTGTGAGAGTGATTGATGTGGAAAAATAAGGGAAGGGGGCTGAATTGGTTTAAAAGAGAGGAGAAGTTGAGATGAAGCTCACCCGTAAAGAATTTCTTGCCTTAACGGGCAAATCGGTGGTAGGTTTTTCTCTGCTTGGATCGTTGTGGGGAAAAACATTTGGTAGCAGCCGGGATGTTCAAAACATGTTAGGAGAAGCAATGATTGAAGTAAAAACCAAAAAACTCATTCTTAAACACACCTGGACAATTTCCCGCAATTCCAGCGACTTTAAGCAGAATGTGTTTGTGAAGCTGGAGAAAGACGGAATTGTGGGATATGGCGAAGCAGCGCCCAATGTACGGTATGGCGAAAATGCCCAATTAACCACCCGTCGGATCAACGAAGCAAAGAAGATTTTTCAGGGGAAGGACTTTTTCCATTATATCGATATCAAAAAAGAACTGGACAGTACCATCACCGACCAGAGTTGTGCCAAAGCAGCGCTGGACATTGCTCTGATGGACTGGATTGGTAAAGCGCTGAATGTCCCGCTTTATAAAATGTGGGGACTTAATCCGGCGGAAGCTCCGCTGACTTCGTTCTCCATCGGGATTGATACTGTGGAAATGATTAAACAAAAAGTTCGCGAAGCCGAAGAGTTTCCCATCTTAAAAATTAAGGTGGGTACCGATCGGGATGAGGAAATCATAGGTGCCGTGCGTAGTGTGACGGACAAACCCATTCGGGTGGATGCCAACGAAGGCTGGAAAACCAAAGAAGAAGCGCTGGAACGGATTCAGTGGCTCAAAAGCCAGGGAGTGGAATTTATTGAACAGCCCATGCCTGCGGAGATGTTAGAGGAAACCGCCTGGTTGCGGGAGCGTTCTCCCATGCCCATCGTAGCTGACGAGGCAGTAAAAACCGCTGCAGACATTCCCAAACTGGCCCGGGCTTACGACGGGATTAATATCAAATTGATGAAATCCGGTGGTCTGCTGGAAGCGCTCAAAATGATTCAGATTGCCAAGGCGTTGAATATGAAAATCATGATTGGCTGTATGATTGAAAGTTCAGTGGCTATTTCTGCCGCCGCCATGCTGGGGCCCTATGTGGACTGGCTGGACCTGGATGGCAATCTACTCATCAGTAACGACCCGTTTAGCGGAGTAAAAGTGAAAAAAGGAAAACTGATTTACAACGATAAACCGGGAATTGGTGTGGAAGGGGAGTTCTGATTTTTTTAAATATTCCCCGGAATTCGGTATTATTTTACCAGATGAGAACGTTTCTGAAAAAGCAGGTGAATTACCTGCTTTTTCTTTTTTCTGACATTCAGCCTAATAAAGTTCGATTTTCTTGAACGGAATATGGAGAATACTGTTAGAAAATTGTTCGTGCCCGAAATTATTCGGTTGCATTTAAAAAATTCATATTTCAATCTATAAACAGAGATGAAATACAGGCGGGATATTCATGTCTGTATCCACAATTACCAGAAAAGGGCAGGTAACGATTCCCAAAAAAATCAGAGATTCGTTAAAACTGAGTGCCGGGGATAAAATAAAGTTTTTACTCACTTCGAATGGTGAAATATTGATGAAACCGATCACCAGGAAAGTTGATGAAGTATATCGAATTTTGCATTCCGATGCAAAAGAACCGGTTCCTGTCGAACAGATGGATTGGGTGATTAAAAATAAATTAAAAGAAAAACAAAAATGAAAGCATTAGATACACATGTTTTAATCCGTTTTCTGGTTGGAGATGATAAGAAACAAGCTATGAGTGTGTATCGATTATTTAAGGAAGCAGAACATTATAAAAAATTGGGTGCCTTTGTTAGTTGTTCTTGAAATGCTATGGGTAGTGGAAGCGGTGTATGGAGTTCCACGAAAAGAAATATTAAACGCTTTGAAACAACCTAATGATGATGCCGATTTTACGGTTTGAAAAATCGTTAGTGATTCAAGATTTTGTTCAATTTGCGCAAAAAAATAACCTGGATTTATCCGATTTGTTGATTGCTCATTCTGCTTTATTTGACGATTGCGAAAAAATTCTTACGTTTGACAAACGCGCATCCAGATTGAGTGTATTTGAATGGGTAAAATAAACGGTAAGCATTCAATTATGAACAATAAAGAAAAGGCTTTAGGCGAAATTGCGTGTTCCCTGTCGGAGGTTCGACAGGGAACACGATTTGGATACACTGTTACTTGTTCAGAATCATCTTCTTTGTTGCCCGGAAATCACCGGTTACTAACTGGTAGAAATACATTCCCGAAGGCAGGTGACTGGCATCCAGCTGGATTTTATAGGTGCCGGGTGTCATCTGCTGATTCACCAGCGTTGCCACTTTTTGCCCCGCCACGTTGTACACTTCCAGGCGTACCAGGCCCGTTTTGCGAATATTAAATTCAATGGTTGTCACCGGGTTGAATGGATTCGGATAGTTCTGTTTCAGTTCGTATTGAGTGGGAACAGTATTGTTGACCCGTTCAATTCCTAATACATGCAAGTCACCATCGAAGATCCATTTTTCCGCCGCCCAACCGTAGTAAGTCTGCGTGTAAAGTGCAGGTTCATTCTTGTCGGCATCCACATCCATTACCGAAGCATAACCGCCAGCCCGTCCGTTGTTGGAGCCGCTGTCGTAAGCTCCGGTAACAGCCAGGTTCCATTCTGCAATGTCGATGGTATCCACTGCCACGCCTGCATTGGCATCAATGATGTAAATACGACCATACGAATATCCACCAGCTAAACCGCGCCCCAGAAAGGTGTCCACCGCAGCGCAAACAAACTGCGGATCGTTCAGATAAGCCAATCCCAGTACAGTGGGCGTTCCGTGTCCGCCGTTACCTACCGTGTCATCCGCCGCCAGAGTAAAATTCCAGTTGGTGTCTTGAGTGTAACCACTGGTCGGACTACCCACATATTTCAGAATGCTACGCTGGGAAGATGCGCTAATGTAGATTTCCGTACCGTCGTCGTTAACCGTAATTCCCTGATAAATTCCGGCGGGTAGGTCAATTGTAGCTACCGGAGAGTCGTTGTGGCCGCCGAATACTCCCCAGGTGGTTCCGGGAGCATGAATACCAGCGTACACTTTCACTTCATCGGTTTTGGTATCGCTTCCTTCGTAATCCACCACATACACATAACCGTTTTCATCCACTTCGATGGCGTAAATGTTTTCCGTGCCGGTAATCATTCGATAAGCCGTACCAACCAGTTCGGTATCGGTTAATTTAAAAACCAGTATATTATGGTCCGGATCGTTATTCGCTACGTAAATATAGCCTGAGTCGTCCGCACAAATTTGCCAGGCTCCCTGAAGATTCACCTGATCCAGAATGTAAGTCCAGTTGGTGTACTGTCCCTGGATGTTGTACATAGGTTGAGTCTGTTGCCCGTTAATGGGGGAGGGAATCCGGCCGGTTGCCGAATCGGCATCCCAGTAAGCAACCAGGTAATTGCTGGGTACATCGAATAAATTGCTTTGTGGATCGGTGGGAGTGCCGGTCACCAGAGCCACAAAGCGATTGGCCGACATGACTGCCACGCTGGCTGTTCGATATCCGGTGCCGTTGGACGCATCGTCCAGTGTGACGTATTGGGTCATCCATTCGTTCGTCTGGGCAAATCCCATTAAGGGTAGCAGCAGTGCCAGGATGGTAAGGGTAATTAGCATTTGCTTCATTATAGACCTCCTGCCTTTGTTTATTTGCATGAAAAGGGCAAACTGAGGGTGTTCCTTGAGAACACCCTCAGTTCACTCCATAATATACATATTTTTATTCAGGAAAAAAACGGTGGATTTATCGGACCAGCATCATTTTTTTGGTTTTGGAGAAATTGCCGAAGATCAGTTTGTAGATGTACACACCACTGGCAACGGGGTTACCGTTATTATCCGTACCATCCCATTGTACGGTATGGGAACCAGGTAGATAGGATTCGTTGTTGATCAGTGTTTTGACTTCCTGTCCCAGCGTGTTGTAAATCTTCAGGCTAATGGTTTTTGCCAGTGGCAGGGAGAATTCGATGGTTGTGGTCGGGTTAAAGGGATTGGGGTAATTCTGTTTCAGCACATAATCATCCGGCGTAATAATCTTCAGCTCTTTGGCCTGCAGTCCCAGATAATCTCCGGGATTGATGGACTGGGTGGAATCGCCCCATTCAAAGAAGAAGACATGGAAACCATTTTTACGCAGCGAAACACCGTTTAACGAATCGATGCTGCTTCCTTTATAAGCGGCTACCAGATCGCATTTACCATCGTTATCCAGGTCCATACCCGGGTAGGTGTAGAAGTCGTTGAACAGGCCACCCAGACTGCTATACACCTGTCCCAGATCGTAAACCTGTTTTACAGTATAGTTTGCTGTGTCCGTAACAAGTCCCGAACCATTGTATTCAATATCCACAAATCGTCCGCCACCGCTGTAGAGGTAAAGATCGATTCCGTCGCCAGTGGCGTTGGTCGGATTATCCTGGTTCCCCAGAGCCCAGGCGCTCCAGTAACCCAGGTTGTGGAACATCTCGTACACATTGGCAGGAGTGACGAACATGGGTGATACAATACCGTTCAGAGCCCACATTTTGCTTTCGCCCGAACCGGCATTGGTGCCATGGACGAAAATCACCGGATCGCCATTGATTTTGGTGTATAGCGGTTTCGCTTTCACGACAAATGCGCTAAAGTCTGCCAGGTCCACCACGCTCCCGTCGGTATAGGAATCCGGTCCGTTAATCTGAATAAACCCTAACGCGGCCCCGGCACCAATATTGCGCCAGCCAGCCACAATGATTTCATTCAGCCCGTCGTTGTTCACATCACCAATTTCGGTACCGCAGGGTACATAACCGTCCGGAGCAATTGTGGACACATGAACCATCCCTTTGTAAACATATTCCGTGTCAATTACCGCATCGCCACCAGCCAGAGTTCCTGAGGTTACTTGCAGAATGTACAGCTTGGCCACATCAAAGCTAAAGGAACGGGGTGGGAAAAGGAGTTCGTTCCGACCGTCACCGTCAATATCCTCCACCCGAATTCCGTTTTCCGTCCGACCAACGTTTACCGTCGCAAATGCGGAGTCAATGGATTCATAAGTTAATTTGTAGGTTGGTTCTGTTCCGTAGTCATTGTCGTTTCCGGTCCATTCGTAAAAATAAATTCCACGATTCGCCAGAGAGGTACTATCAGTAGCGGAATAACCGATGGGGAAAATAATCTCCATTTTTCCGTTGTTGTCAAAGTCACCGACGGTAACCGAACGAGGGGTGGAACCGTTGCCAGGATTAATGGGGTCAAGCACTTTGGAAGCCCAGACAAATTCCAGTTGATCGTCTCCAACCATTTCGTAAACAAATACCCGACCACCTTTCGAATAATCGGTTACCAGTATTTCCGGTTTTCCATCGTTATCCAGGTCCGGATTAACAGCAACCCAGATACCACGACCAGCATCTGCATCAATGGTATCCTGGCCGGCATGGGCACGCGGGTTAATTGCTGCCAGACGGTATTCATTCTGCCCGGGAGTAGGCTGCGCATA
>CAZBWV010000021.1:0-55994 GCA_964495805.1 uncultured Calditrichaceae bacterium | reverse complement strand
CATTCTGACTGAAGCGACGAACGCAGTGAGGAGCGGAACGGAGGAATCTCCGGAGCACATCGACCTGCTCATCCCACTTGAATTTTTTTGGACAGGATGAACAGGATTTTCAGGATAAAATGAAATTTTTGGTTTTTGGTGCAACCAACCAGGTAGGTGGGTTTACAGACCAGATCATTAACATTAAAAATGAATTCTGTTTCATCCTGTATATCCTGTCCCCAAATTCTTTTTTTTAAGAACAATCCGGATGGGGAATGAGACCCCTCGACTCCGCTGGCGCTCCGCTCGGGGTGACAGAAGAACAGACTGGCTCCGCTCGGGCTGACAGGACACCTCGCTGTCATTCCGACTGAAGCGACGAACGCAGTGAGGAGCGAAACGGAGGAATCTCATGTGAACATCATCCTAATCATCTCGCTTGAATTTTTTAGACAGGATGAACGGGATTTTCCGGATTGAAAAAAACATCCCGTCAGGGTTGGTGGAGTGTTCAGGGTGAATTTAGTTATCGGAAAAGGTCAATAAATCTAACAAACCAGCGCAAATCCGTTACTACTTTGCATAGGGCGAGAGGGAGATAATGATCTCCCCCACCCTATTCGCCACACCGATACTGATTATTCATCCAGCTTTTTCCGCGAAAAGTACCAATCCACCACCTCGTAGGGTTGTTTTACCCGTTCCTCCGCTTCTTTCTGGGTGGCAGGCGGTGGTACAATCACAGAGTCACCCGGATGCCAGTTTTCCGGTGTGGCAACACCATTCTCATCGGAGGTCTGCAACGCTTTCACCAGACGCAAAATTTCATCAATACTGCGCCCATTGGTGAGAGGATAGTAAATCATCGCCCGTAACACCTGAGAGGGATCGATGACAAACACAGCACGAACGGCGCTGGTGTCCGAAGCCTGTGGATGCACCATTCCGTACAATTTTGCCACCTTCATATCCAGATCGGCAATTACCGGAAACGGAATCTTTACTCCAAATTTCTCTTCGATGTTACGAATCCAGGCAATATGGGAGTAAATGCTATCGATGCTTAAACCAATTACCTGCACATTTATTTTTTCAAATTCAGGGAATTTTTTAGCGAAAGCAATAAATTCCGTGGTGCACACCGGAGTGAAATCCGCAGGATGGGAAAATAATACCACCCATTTCCCTTTAAAATCGGACAAGCGAATGGGTCCGTGGGTGGTATTAGCGGTGAATGGTGGAGCTGGTTCGTTCAGTCTCGGTAATCCCTGATATTCTTCTGTCTTTAATTCCTGTACATCACTCATGGTTTCCTCCTTTTTGGTTATTAAAATAATTGAACTTTGATAGTTAAATCCTCCCGCCGAACTAATAATGAGATGCGTTCTCATTTCATAAGTTACAAATAGTAATCGTTATTATTTAAAAATAATGATTCTCATTTCTTGGATATCTGCTTTGGATTAGCCTTTTCCGGTGTTAAATTTATTTTTCGATTGCAATATCCGTGAGGCTTGATGATGAACAAACTGTACAGCATGACTGGCTTTGCAACGCTGCAAACCGATTTTAACCAGAGTGAGATAACCTGCGAAGTGCGTTCGTTAAATTCTCGGTATCTGGAGATTATTGTGAAATTACCCCGTGCCCTGGCCGATCTGGAAAATCCTATTAAGGAAATCATCCGGCGCAAAATTACTCGCGGAAAAATCACTTTTAATCTGAGTTTCTCCTCCCTGACCGGTGAATTACAAAATCTGAAGATCGATCCGGAAACGGTGCGGATTTACAAGAACTTGCTGGAACAAATTCAACAAGCAGCAGACATTCGGCAGAAAATTACCCTGGATCACCTGCTCTTTTTTAAGGACATCATTACATACGAAGAAGAGAGCAATGTGGACGAAGCCCTCACTCAAAAGATTTACCAGATTACCGAACAGGTCATGGATAACTTGAATACCATGCGTGCCAATGAGGGAGAGAATCTTCGCCAGGACCTGCTTCAGCGGCTGGAGCGCATTGAAACGCTAACCCGGGAGGTGGCCAGATTGGGTGAAAAAAATCCACGTCAGGAATTTGACCGACTGTACAAGCGCTTGCTGGCACTGATCAATCAGGAGAAAATTGATGCCAATCGCCTGGAACTGGAGCTGGCATTACTGTCGGATAAAGTGGATATCACTGAAGAAACCATCCGTATGCAGAGCCACATCCAGCTGTTTCGGGAAAACCTGAACGCCGGTTCTCCCATCGGGAAAAAGCTCAATTTTCTGCTGCAGGAGATGCACCGGGAAGCGAACACGATGAGTAACAAAGCCACCATGATCGAAATTTCGCACCGTGTGGTTACCATTAAAGAAGAAGTGGAAAAAATGCGCGAACAGATTCAAAATGTGGAATAAGGAAGAGAAAGTGACAATGAACAAGCGTACCCAACCGAAACCATTGTTAATAGCTTTTTCCGCTCCTTCCGGTGCGGGCAAAACCACCATCTGTAAAAAGCTGGTGCAACGTCACCCGGATTTCAAAATTTCGGTTTCAGCCACTACTCGTCCTCCCCGCCCCAATGAGCAGGACGGTGTGGATTACTTTTTCATGAGCGAAGAGGAATTCCGCAAACACATCGAAAACAAAAACTTCCTGGAATATGAAAACGTCCACGGACATTATTACGGCACATTGCGTTCCAAAGTGGAAGAGCTTCTGAGTCAGGGATACACCGTGCTGTTTGACATCGATGTAAACGGTGCGCTTAATATTAAAAAGCAATTTCCGGAAGCCATTCTTATTTTCATCAAACCACCTTCAATTGAAGAGTTGCGGCGGCGATTGCGTAAACGCCATACCGACGACGAAGCGGAAATCGAAAAACGTTTGAAGCGATTGCAATTCGAATATGAACGGGCCAAACTTTTTGATTATATTGTGGTGAACGACAATCTGGAGCGCACCATTCGCCAGATTGAGGAGATTATCGAAACCCATCGCAGCGGGAAGAGTCATGTTTCCAACCGAACGATTTCGTGATAAGAATATTCTGGTGGGCATTACCGGTGGTATTGCCGCCTACAAAACCATTGAATTGATTCGTTTTCTGGTGACCCACCGGGCCAATGTACATGTGGTGATGACCACTGCCGCAGAGAAGTTCGTTACTCGCCTGACCCTGGAAACGCTCTCCCAAAATCCAGTGGGAGTGGAACTGTTTCCTGAAGGTGAATTCACCGGTACACACCATATCCACCTGGCCGACCGGATAGACGCGGCCATAATCGCACCTGCTTCTTACAATTTTATCGGGAAAATTGCCTCCGGTATTGCCGACGATTTGCTCACTACAATCGTTGCCGCATTGCACTGCCCGATAGTGATTGCACCGGCCATGAACGTGCACATGTGGGAGAATCCCATCCTGCAGCACAATCTGGAGCATTTGCGGGGGCTGGACTATCTGGTTTGTCCTCCGGAAGAAGGGTTCCTGGCAGAAGGGTACAGCGGGATGGGGCGCCTGGCACCGTTGCATCATTTGCTCCAATACCTCTATCGCGCTCTGCACCCGGAACGAACCAGTCTGGAGGGCAAGCAGGTGCTCATAACTGCCGGACGCACAGAGGAGCCCATCGATCCGGTGCGCATACTCACCAATCGCGCTTCCGGAAAAATGGGTTTTGCTCTGGCTTGGGAAGCATTTGCCCGCGGCGCCCGGGTGATTCTGCTTAACGGAAATTCCACCCTGCCCTACCCTGCTGAAGTCACTACTGTTCCCGTGAATACCGCTGCGGACATGTGGAAAGCGGTGGAAAAATACTTCCCCGGTTCTGACGTTTATCTCAGCAGTGCAGCCATCGCCGATTACACCCCGGTCACCACCGCCAGCGGGAAAATCAAAAAACAGGCAACCCGAATGGAACTGCCCCTGAAACCCACCGTGGATATTCTGGCAGAAATCGGGAAACGACGGTTAGAGAAACAAATTTTGGTGGGCTTTGCCGTGGAAACGGACGATCCGGAAGAACACGCCCGGGAAAAACTGCACCGAAAAAACCTGGACTTCATTGTGCTGAACAATCCGTTGGAAAAAGGAGCCGGATTTGGTACCGACACCAATCGTGTAACGATTCTGGCAAAGGATGGAAGCAGCGAGACGCTCCCCCTGATGCCCAAACTGGATGTCGCATTTCACATCTTCGAAAAAATCACCAGATTGCTTAAAGAATAAACAACAGTATTTCGATGGATAAAGAACTTCTTGAAAAACTTGCATACTTTCTTCAGTATTACCGGGATGTGTATGGAGACGAATTTGTGGTGGATGCCAGGCACATCGAGAAGCTGGAACAGCAATTACCACCGCTCTTTACCGCTCCTTCCCATTCCCCGGTAAAACCAACCACAGGAAAGGAATCCATGCCAGTAAAACCCAAACCGCGCACGCAAACCGTTTTTGATCCCGAATCCAAACCACACACGCCACTGTGGGACTTCATGCGTAGCATCCGCAATTGTCAGAAATGTGCATTGGGGAAAAGCCGTAAGCATTTTGTTTTTGGAGATGGCAATGAACATGCGGATATCATGTTTATCGGCGAGGCACCGGGTGCTGACGAAGATCGCACCGGCATTCCTTTTGTCGGGCGAGCAGGAAAACTGCTGGATAAACTTCTGGCACATATCCAGCTCAAACGCAGCGATGTGTTCATTGCCAATATACTCAAATGCCGCCCACCCAACAATCGCGATCCGTTACCCGGGGAAGTCCAGCAGTGCATCCCCTATCTGTACACTCAAATTGAGATGATTCAGCCAAAAATCATTGTCGCACTGGGACGGGTGGCAGCACAAAATCTTCTGGGAACAAACTCTTCTTTGAAACAGATGCGTGGTCGGTTATGGCAGTACCGCGGTGTGGACATGATCGTCACCTATCATCCCGCGGCTATTCTGCGTAACGGTGGACTATTGAATCCAACCCTGGAAGATTTTAAATTTCTGGCCGAACGGTATCGGGAAAAACTGAAACGAAATGTTTCGTAAAAATTCTGAATCTTTTGATGGAAAATCACAACAAAATGATCTGTGCAAGTAGAGGAAAAGTGTTTAGAAAAATGGTAATTTCAAGGATATAAATCAGTTATGGCAAAGCGAAGGAATAAAAAAAGCGACGATCTGACTGACGCCCAGCTGGTTTCAGGAAGTCGGGTACCACCCCAGGCGGTGGATGTGGAACGTTCCGTGCTGGGCGCCATGCTCATCGACAGCGAAGCTGTGGGGAAAGCCATTGAGAGCATTGACGAACGGGCATTTTACCGGGAAGCGCACCGCAAAATTTTTCTGGCGATGGTGGCACTGTACGAACAGAACGAACCCATCGATGTGATTACCCTGACCGAGGAGCTGAAACGACGGAACGATCTGGACGAAGTGGGCGGTTCCTATTACCTGGCTGAACTGGCTGCAGTGGTTCCCTCCGCCGCTAACATCGAATACCATCTAAAAATCATCCGCGATAAAGCCATGTTGCGCCAGATGATCAGTGTGTGCACCGGAATTATTAAAGCCGCTTACGACGAAGAGGACGAAGCCGAAAAAATTCTTGACCGTGCGGAAACCGATATTCTAAGCATCTCTCAGGCAAGTCGTCAGAAAAGCTACCAGTGGGTCAAACCGATCATCCTGGAAACCCTCCATGAACTGGAAAAACTCCATGCAACCTCCCGCGAAGGAGTTACCGGAGTCCCTTCCGGATACCGCGATCTGGACAACATATTGGCCGGATTCCAGAAATCGGATTTAATTGTGCTGGCCGGTCGGCCCTCCATGGGTAAAACCGCTTTTGCGCTAAACATTGCCCGGAACGCGGCTGTGGAACACGATATTCCGGTAGGCTTCTTCAGCCTGGAAATGAGCAATTACCAGCTGGTTCAGCGACTTCTTTGTGCCGAAGCAGAAGTGGACTCCCAGCGCCTGCGTACCGGTCAGTTACACGAAACGGAGTGGCCGAAACTCTCACGACGCATCGGACGTCTGGTGGAAGCCCCCATTTACATCGATGATACCCCTGCCATGGACGTACTGAAACTGCGTGCTCGGGCACGTCGGATGGCTGCTGAACGGAATGTGGGATTAATTATTGTGGACTACATGCAGCTTATGGAAGGTCCGAAGGGTATGGAAAGTCGTCAGCAGGAAATCTCTTACATCTCTCGCTCGTTAAAGACGCTGGCGAAAGAATTGCAGATTCCCATCATTGCTCTCTCCCAGCTTTCCCGTGCAGTGGAATCGCGCACCGACCGGCGACCGACCTTAGCCGATCTGCGCGAATCCGGTGCCATTGAACAGGACGCCGATGTGGTCATGTTCGTTTATCGGCCGGAGGTGTACAAAATCCCCAATTTCGACGATGAAGAAAAAACTCCCACAGAAAATATGGTGGAAATTATCATCGGCAAACACCGAAACGGTCCCATTGGTTCGGTAAAACTGGTTTTCCGAAAAAATATCGGACGGTTCGAAAACTACGCTCCAATGATGGATACGATGGAAGAAGTGGGATTCTAAACGGGAAATTTCAATCAAACCGAGCCCAGGAGATCAACTGCGATAGGATGGTGACTGAAAAGCAAAAAAAGAACGTACGATTATTCCCACCCGAATAAATAGAATCAGGAAATTGCTTAATCAGGAGAATAATTGAGTTATATCTTACTTTTTAGTCTCCCCCGGGTCGAAGCAACAGTGCAGGACATATTTCCAATTTGCCAGTGCAACCCGGCACTTTTCGATATCGTTTTTCTTTCTTCAGGAGCTACAGAGTTGACCAATCCACACCAATTGATATTTCTTCTTTATGTTCCTGCCCTATATAGCCTCATAATGCCCTTTATCCCATAGTTTTTCTTTCCCAATCCTGCTACTTTTCCGGCAACACAATCCAGGGGTTAGCCGGAATATCTTTGAGATAGGGTCGGCGCCATTCGTACTGGGGATGTTTTTTCAGAAATTCTTCCGCATGGAAGGGAGTCCCGCAGGGATGTCCCCAGCGAACCCACATTTGCCACTCACGCACCATCCGGGTATCCACCACTTTCCCATCGATGGCTCCACCTGGTAAGTAAGCACCACTGGTTCCTGGCACCATGCCATTATCCACTTCCCAGTGCCCGCAAATTGTGCGAAAGCTGGGAGCTTCCTTTTCCAGATAAACATCGTAGTGGTCCGCCAGCATTTTTTTGGCAATTTCCACGTCGATTTTACCCCGGTATTTTTCCATTAACTGTTTCCAGCGCACGCGGCGTGCTACGGAAAAATTCCGAATATCATCGTAAGTAGCATCGGTTTCCCCCCGTAAAATTTCCACATCTTCAGCGACATTGGAGCCGGTAAAATAGCCGTCCGTTTTCTTATCCAGCCGGTGATGCTTGAGACCCAATTCCAGACGGGCAATTTCGTTCGTTTTAACATCCCCCAGCAACCAGCTATTGGCATAAGCTCCATTATTCTCCTGAATCATTATATTTGCCCATTCGTCGATGCTGGTAGCGTATTGCATGGCTTTCCGTGCCCGAACAAACACCGGTACCCCTTCTTCATTAAATCCTTTGAAGCCACCGATGGTGGTTTCCGTTCCCATCAAACCGGCGCTGGTAATAAAAAAGTCTGTGCCACTGTACAGACTCGCTCCCCATACCTGCATCAGGATACGATTGCCTTGCTCCGGAACAATCTCCAGAATCACGTTGCAAAAGCGCAGTAAATCGTAGTACGTCCAGGAGTTATGTCCCATAACAATATTTCCGTCCCGGGTAGCAGAACCGGTGGCAATAAAGGCGCTGCAACCTGGCCCATTCTCCTGTTCTTTCTGCGATTGAATGGGCCACCAATACCACATCAGATCAATAAATCCGTTCATAAAAAGCATTTGCTGGTAAGTGATGGATTTACCAGCTTTTTGCAGCCCGGAGACCATCCCCTGCATTTCCTGCCGGTACTCTTCAGGAATTTTTTCGGCAAACAGATGCTCGGCAGCATCCACAAAATAGTCTGCTTTCCGTCCGGTGGAATGGTAGGTTGTGTAAACAAGGGTATTCCAAAAATCCTCAATTTCCTGCGCCATTAAATAACCACGCTGAAATCCCCTCTCGAACGGCTTCCCTTCGATGTGGAGGAAAATCCATCCGGCTTTCTCACTCCGATCCGCTTTGCTCAGCCATTGCTCTTCCTGAGGCGTTAAACCGCTTCCTGCCCATCCCAAAACGACACAACTTACAAGAATAACAAACCATATCGTTCGAAAATAAAACTTCATGTTGCCTCCACGGTTTACCTTCCCGTAAAAGTACTGGAAAAAACGATAATTGAGCAATGGAAATTTCATTCGTGGAAAAGCAATCCCATCGCTCTGTGAAAAATTCCTTTACTTTCCCGGTAGGGTTCATTATTTTCGCTATCGACCGAATCGGTTAAAAACCAACTGGTTAGATAGGAGGAGACACTACATGGAGACAACCAAACGCGGACTACCCCCCAATGCCTATCGCAAGCTGAAACCGGGTGAGGAATATATTCCGGTGGTTCCGCCAGACCAATTTTTACCGGAAGTGACCCCTTACTCGCTATTCTGGGGAATTTTTTATGCCATTCTTTTTTCCGCTGCAGCGGCCTATCTGGGGCTCAAAATCGGACAGGTGTTCGAAGCAGCCATTCCCATTGCCATTCTGGCAGTCGGCCTTTCAGTTGCTTTAAAACGGAAAAACTCACTCTCTGAGAATGTCATTATCCAGTCCATCGGTGCTGCTTCCGGGGTAATTGTGGCCGGCGCTATTTTCACCATTCCCGGATTGTACATTCTGGGACTGAACGCCAATTTCTGGCAAATTTTTCTTGCTTCTCTTTTTGGCGGATTTTTAGGCATTCTGTTTCTGATTCCTTTTCGTCGCTACTTTGTAAAAGACATGCACGGGGAGTTCCCGTTTCCGGAAGCCACCGCAACAACCGAAGTGCTGGTTGCCGGTGAATCCGGTGGCGACCAGGCTAAAATCTTATTGAAAGCTGCTGCAGTAGGCGGCTTGTACGATTTTATCGTTTCTGCTTTCGAAACCTGGAAAGAAGTGGTTTCCTCCACCGTGTTTGGCTGGGGCAAAGCACTGGCAGAAAACGTGAAACTGGAATTTCGCTTAAACATCGGTGCCGCGGTAATGGGACTGGGTTACATTGTGGGATTGCGTTATGCCATGATCATTGCCGCCGGTTCCTTTCTTGCCTGGTGGGTGCTCATTCCCATTGTTTATTTCATCGGACAATACATCCCCCACCCCATCCTGCAATCCACCAAGCCCATCGCCCAGATGGCACCGCTGGAAATTTTTTATGATTACGTTCGGCATGTGGGAATTGGTGGCATTGCCGCAGCGGGCATTATCGGCATCATCAAATCCTGGCGCATCATCGCAGGTGCCTTTAAACTGGCCAAAGACGAAATTTTCGGTGGACATCTGGCGCACGAAGAGAACAACGTTCCCCGAACTCAACTGGACATCCGCATGAAATGGGTGGTAACCATGATTATTCTCACCCTGTTTGGTATTTTCGTCTTTTTTGCCATTGGGGTGGTGCACAACATTGGTCACGCAGTGGTAGGTCTGCTTATTGTCACCATCATTGCTTTTCTGTTTACTACGGTGGCGGCTCGCGCTATCGCCATTGTGGGCACCAATCCCGTTTCCGGAATGACTCTGATGACGCTGATTCTCTCCTCGGTCATTCTGGTGAAGGTGGGGCTTTCCGGGAATCAGGGAATGCTGGCTGCGCTAATCATTGGTGGAGTTGTGTGCACGGCATTGTCCATGGCGGGTGGCTTTATCACCGACCTGAAAATCGGTTACTGGCTTGGAACCACTCCGCGAACCCAGGAACGGTTTAAATTTTTAGGAACCATCTTTGCGGCGGCTTCGGTGGGTGTGGTCATTCTGGTATTGTACAAAACGTACGGTTTCGGACCGGGTGGGCTGGAAGCACCCCAGGCTTCGGCTATGGCTGCCGTGCTCAAACCACTCATGTCCAACCAACCGGCACCCTGGCTGGCTTACATGGCCGGTGTGTTTCTGGCCATTATTTTAGAGATGGTCCATGTGCCACCGCTGGCATTTGCGCTGGGTATGTACCTGCCAATTCATCTGAATACCCCCATTTTGATTGGCGGATTTATCGCCTACCTGGTTTCCACCCGATCGAAAGATGAGGAACTAAACAATGCACGACGCGAAAAAGGAACGCTGATCGCTTCGGGATTCATTGCCGGTGGAGCAATTATGGGGGTTGTTTCAGCCTTCATCATCTTCTTCGGGAAACAATTCATCAACCCGAATTGGAGTCTGGTGAACGCACTGGGTGAGGGTTACAAACACTGGACGGAATCCAGCGGGGCGGAAATTCTGGGATTCGTCATGTTCATCCTTCTGAGCATCTACATGTATATGGATGCCATAAAAGCAAAAGTCAAAAAGTAAGTTTTCCTGAATCCCGATAAAACACAGGGGTGACTAAAAAGTCAAATACAATGCAACTATTCTCATGATGAAGCAAATTCCTAACGATCTTTCTTCCGGTGGGAATCATCATATGTTCTTTTTTGCTTTTTCGTCACCCCTTTTTCTTTTCGACGTAGAACCTATTCGCACTTACCAAAAACAAAAAAATAAGGTCCGGAGGAGCCTACCACCGGATGTTCCCCTTCCCGTCATCTTTTCAATCTTCCAACCCCAATTGATGGTCCCGGGCGCCCGGGTTTCATCTCTATGACCGACCAAATCAATATATTCCGAAAATTAAAAGACACATCGCTTGCATAAACTATTTCAGAAGTTTTGCTTTTTGGAAGATCCGGTCAAACATTGGTTCCGTTAGTACACCGGTAAAAGTATTTTGCTGGCTGGGATGATAGGAGGCAATTAGCCACAGGTTTTCCTTCAGTTGTATTTGCCGTCCGTGGCCAAATGCCGGACGGGGACGAAACGGGCCTATTCCCACGGACTCCAGCATTTTGAGCGTCTCCCGAAAAGCAATCTGTCCCAGGGTAACCATTACCCGCAACTGGCTGAGCAAACGGAATTCTTCCCGCAAATAAGGGCGACAATGGTCAAACTCCTGGCGAAGGGGTTTATTTCCCGGTGGGGCACAGCGAACCACCGCACTCACGTAGCAATCTTTCAGCTCCAGGCCATCCTCCCGACTCACGGAAGTGGGCTGGTTGGCGAAACCTGCTTTGAAGAGTGCCCGAAATAGCCAGTCCCCGCTACGATCTCCGGTAAACACCCGTCCGGTCCGATTCCCGCCGTGTGCCGCTGGCGCCAGACCAATCACCCACAACCACGCTTCCGGATCACCGAACCCCGGAACCGGCTTTCCCCAGTAATCCCACCCGGCAAATCGACGCACCTTCTCCCGGGCAACCTGTTCTCGCCATGCCACCAGCCGGGGACACTTCCGACAGGATATGATTTTACGATTTAGTTGATCCAGGGAGTCCATACGTTATTTTGAGTTTGACCTCTGGCGAAACGGGAAAAAGTTAGAAACGGACAAGCGTTTACCTTGCTCCGGATTTTTCCGTGGGAGATGAAAGCTTTCGCATTGCAGAAGTTTACCTTTATCCGATTGGAACAATTTTCTTCGTTCACTACTTTTCTCTTCAACATTTCCTATCCCGGAACCAGCCTGACTCCTGGCTTTTTCGGCTCATATTCCCCACAATTTTTCTCTTCAATTCATTCATTAATTCTTCTGTCCGGTATTCTGAATTTAACCGATTCCCACACCGCAAAAGAACGTTCCACTAAAAAATCCGGGGAGGCGTTCGAACAGTTTTTCAATTACAAAAGTCCCCAACGTTTGCGCAGGAACCATTCCACGGAAAGGAGTAAAATGATGATTACCAGCCAGTGGAGCTGAGTCCACAGCACATATTCCACCGTGCGGAGACGGATGCGTCGGGAGAATTTGAGCTGCTGAATTTCTTCGGTAAAATGAGCGGCAGAGAGAAATCGTCCCCCGCTCCGCCTGGCAATCTGGCGCATCAACCCCGGATTGGCACGGGGATTCTGCATTTCCAGTTCCAGTGGTTCCACCACCAGTTTTCCGGTGCGTTTGCCAATTTGCTGCTCTCCCCGGCGCGCTACAATCACAAACTGATAGGTACCCGGCGCCAGTCCACTCAATTCGTAATGATAGACCCCTTCCCGAAACGGAATCACATCTTTCCGCTGAAAGTTTTCGCCGGTCAGCCGAATGGTTACTTCCGCATCGTTTAACGGTTGATAAAAATCATCAAACACTTCCCCTTCCAGTACCACCGTTTCCCCTGTCCGGTAAACTGTTTGCAAGGGTTTTATCTGAACCTTTTGGACATCTTCCCGGTTCACCAGCCATTTGACGGCGTGTTCCAGAAACAACTGAAAGAAAACATCCCGGGTGTTGTCATCCTGAAGCTGGAGGTGCCATCCGGCAATGTCCGTAACCATTAACACCAGCGATTTTACCTGACGGGAATAATTTGCCAGCAGTACCGGTAATTTCCCACTACCATCAGAAAAACTTCCCTGCAAAAGCAACTGACTTCCCGGCTGAGGTTTCAGATACTCACCCAGGGCGGTTACCGGTGGTAAATCCGACCAGTAAGCAGCCACTCTGGTCGGGTCTTCATCCAGTGCAGTGACCGCATGAAGCCGACCGCCGGGTGTTAACTGGACACTCACCTCTCCGGCAGCATCGATTCGCCCGGTTAAACGGATAGGCAGGAATTCCTGAATTGGTTGTAGTCTGGACAGGGCTGTCCGCAAAGTTAGCAGAAGAAACAGCGGTTTCTTTCCGGTAGTGATATTTCGATAAACGGACTGCAAAACCGCCCCGGTAGAACGTGCGGTGGGATACCCCAGAAACAGATAAACATCCTGGGAGTCAATTACTGCGTTTTGTAGTTCCCCTTCGTAAAATGTGCCGTTTTTCTTTTCTGTGCGCACTGTAAGCTTCACCTGGGGAATTTCGTGCAGGACAAACTGAAGCATTCGCTGGTCGAAAGTTGGCTGGCCGCTGAAAAGCAACACCCGAATCCGCGATTTTAAGATGCGAACCACGAAATAACGACTGTTATTCCGGGCCGAAATTTCATCTTTAAAAGGAACCACTTCGACGCGATACTGAAACTCCCCCGCTTTTCGGGCAGGGAAGCTCAATTCCACCAATTGCTCAAAACCGCTGCGGCCCAATTCCACCTGCTTTGCCTGCAGCTGATGTTTCCCCTGCCAGAGACGAATAAGCACTCGTTTTCCGGAATAGCCTTGCTGGTGGAGCCGCACCCGTACCGGTACACTTTGCCCACGATAGGTTACCCGCGGTACCTGAATTCCAGTAATCCGCACATCTTTCCCCGTGGCGCTATCCCCAATGAGCAGCGTGTGAATGGGCACCGGACTTCTGGTAGCAAACGCCAGGGGATTCATCCCCTGATTGAATTGACCGTCGGAAATCAGGACAATGGACTTCAGGTTTTGCTCGGCCAGGCTGTCTGCCACAGTACGCAGAGCCCGGTCGATGTTCGTCTGGTTGCCGTCGAATGGTAAACTATCTCCCTGCCAGCGGTGGACATTCCCATCGAACTGATAAAACACAATGTGTAAACTGTCCGATAACTGTTTGAGCGGGAGATGTTTAAGCACATACAAAAGCGAATCGTACCGTACACCGTAATGGTCTTTTATCCTCATGCTGGTGGAGTTATCCAGTAGCACTGCCACAGTAGGTTTTAATCGGGACTGATAGACCAGATGCAATACCGGTTGAAACATCAGCAGCAGCACGATAGTTAACACGGCACTCCGTAAAACGGCCAGAAAAATTCGACGGATTCGGGAAAGGGGTGGGATGGTGCGCCGGTAATAGTAAAATCCGGCAAACACAAAAATCCATATTAATCCAAACAGGAACCATCCGGGTACGGTAAAACTGATAAACAAATCTTTAAACATAACTCTTCACGACTCCAGTGGCATGGAGGGATACGCGTTCATTTCCAGTGTGCTGAAACGTCCCAGGCGCAGATGTTCCAATCCTGCCCGGGCAATCATGGCGGCATTATCGGTGCAATATTTCAGCGGCGGGAAATGCACCTGCAGATGAAATTTTCCGGCTTCCCGGCTCATCCAATCCCTTAGCAGGGAGTTCGCCGCCACACCACCAGCCAGCAGGATGTGTCGAATCTGATACCTTCGCGCCGCCGCCACAGTCTTTTTCACCAGAACTTCCACTGCCGCCTGCTGAAACGAAGCGCAAATATCGTCAAGGTGCGCCTGTACGACATCTTCTCCTTTTTCCTGAATAAAATTCAAAACCGCCGTTTTTAATCCACTGTAACTAAAATTAAAATTGTTTTCTTTCATGATGGCACGTGGAAAACGCACATAGTCGGGATTTCCCCGGGCAGCCCGTCGGTCGATTTCCGGACCTCCGGGATAGGGCAATTTGAGTAGCTTGGCTACCTTATCGAATGCCTCCCCGGCGGCATCATCCAGCGTCTGGCCGATTAAATGGTACTCCAGCGGCTTGCGAATCAGCACAATCTGTGTGTGACCACCGGACACCACCAGCGCCAGCACCGGAAACGGTATCTCTTTCCCCTCCAGAAAATTCGCGTATATGTGCCCTTCAATATGGTTCACCCCCACCATGGGAATATCCAATCCCATAGCCAGGCCTTTGGCATAGTTTACCCCTACCAGCAGGGCGCCAATCAGTCCCGGCCCCTGCGTTACCGCAATGGCATCGATTCGGGAGAATGGGACTTCCGCCTGTTGTAAAGCCTGTTCCACAATGGGAATTATCTTACGCAGATGAGCCCGGGAAGCCAGCTCCGGGACCACACCGCCAAATTGCAAGTGCACCGCCTGCGAAGAAATAACGTTGGATAACACCGCATCGGGGGTGATGACCGCTGCAGAGGTTTCGTCGCAGCTGGTTTCAATTCCCAGAATGTATTGAAATTGGTAATCACTCATTTTCTGTTGCTTTTCCGCTATCGGATTCACTTCTTACCGTTGACTTTCTGTACAATCAACTCAAATCGGGAGGGACGACTCTCCACGTACAGGATGTCTGCCTGTGTAATAATATCCGCTTTCACCGTGCGGGTTCCCGGATGCCAGTCCCGTCGGAAATCGATGCGAATTTTGAAATCGTCCGGAGTCAGTTCGGCCAGCAGCTTTTCGCCCCCTTTTACATAAATGGCAGCGGTGGAGGGCAAAGGAATTACCCGCATATTGCGGGGCACATTGACCACTTCCACCGGGACATCGGAAATTAACCGTTCCGCCAGCCGCTGAATGTCGAAACGAACCCGTACTTTTTCCGGGTGAATTTCCGTGTAAAATTTTTCCGGTTTCTGAATGGGAAACTCCACGGTAAAGGGGCGCTCGCGGGGCGGGAATTCCTTCTTCACTGTAAACATCTCCCGCGCTTCCCGGAAGTAAGCAGCAGGTCCAATTACCAGCACGGAATCCGGCTCCGGTTGCACACCGGCCAGCAAATATCCCGGGGGCGTTTGAATACGATAGACCACTTTCACCGGTAATTTGCGTTCCACTTTTCGATCCAGTTCGATAGTGAGCATGCGTGGTCGAATCACCGATTTAACCGATACCTGCAGCTCACCCGGGAATTTCACATACTCGGGATGGGCAGCCAGATCCAGTTCGGTGTGCATGGGAAATCCCGACAAATCTATCTGATATTCCAGGTGATAAAACGGCAGGCGCAGCAAGTCCAGCCCCTTACCCACAAAACCCACCCGTACCTGCTGAAACTGCGGATACTTAAAAATTTTATCCGAATCAATATTGATGTAGTGAATGGGAATGTCCAGCGAATACTCGTACACTTTATTCATTTTCACCATGAACCAGAGCAAAAATGCCAGCAGTACGGAAGCAATGATGGTTTTGTAATTTTTATGAAACTGACTGTTCTTCCAGTTTCCCATTCACTTCATCCACAATTATTAACTTTCCGTTAAACAGCCGGGTGTCCGGAACCGGCTGGGTAGTTTCGGATCGCACTACCACTGTAGCAGAACTGTGTCTCCAATTTCCATTTGCAGCAAACGGGCAGCATTGCCGCGGTTTTGGGCAATCTGCAAAAACCCGCTGCTGTCCCACAAAGCCAGCACCTGTCCTTCTGCCGCATCAGCAAAAGTACGCTGAATTCCGTACAGAAAACCGTTTTTGAATTTAATTTTCACCGTTTCCGGAAGGTTGAGCTTCCGGAAATCGTCCCGGGTGAAATTGAGCACCAGATTCCCGAAATGGTCGATGTGAATAACCTGCAAAGCCAGCTGGTTGTCATCCTTCTGCTGAAATCCCACGTAAAACGACTCCAGTTGCTCTACCGGTTCGGTAAATGCTTTTGGTTCCTTCCCGTTCAGTAATTGCGCTGCCGCCGGTGCAAACACATCCCGGCCATGAAAAGTGGGACTTACCTGTTCGCCAAAAAGTTCCTCGCGAATACGATAAGCCTTAAAATTCTCCCGCTCGTACACAAAGGAGAACACACCGTTATCCGGTCCGACAAAGAAATAATCCCGGGTCTCCACCACCAGTCCGCTCCGGGCAGTTCCCACTCCCGGGTCCACTACCACCACATGCACCGTGCCAGCGGGGAAATAGTGATAATAATTCAACAGGGCAAATGCCGCCTGCCGGATGGCATACGGCTCAATCTCGTGAGAAATATCCACCACACTTACCTGTGGAACGGATCGGAAAAGCACGCCCTTCATCGCTCCCACGTAACCGTCCTCGGTGCCAAAATCAGTTAGCAATGTTACCAAACGCGAATATTGTTTCATCCTTTACCTCTGGCATCGTTCGCAGTAAAAGGTGGACCGATTATCGATCATTGCTTTACGAATGGGTGTTCCGCATACAGGACACGGTTCCCCCTCCCGATGATATACTTTCAAAAATTGCTGGTTGCTCCCGGTGGTACCATCCACCGTACGATAGGCACGATAGGTTGTACCAAACCGTTCAATTGCTTCCCGTAATACCGTATGGATGGCGTGGTACAATCGCTCGGCTTCCCGGTCGTCAATTTTCTTTGCCGATCGGAAAGGGCTGATACCGGCACGGAATAAAATTTCACTGGCGTAGATGTTGCCAATTCCGGCAATAACCTGTTGATCCATGAGCAACGATTTAATTCGTACACCCTTTAAATGTAATAATTCCTTGAATTTATTTAAAGTGAAATTTTCTTTGGTAGGGTCCACTCCCAACTGATGCCACTGAGGGGGCTGGCGGTACAGATAAATTTTACCAAATTTTCGTGTGTCCTGAAAGAACAACTGGCTGCCATCATCAAAATAGAACTCCAGATGAATGTGTTCCGGGTGCCGGGAATCTTCTTTACGCTTCAGAAAAATACCGGACATTCCCAGATGGAACACCGGGTAAAGAGCGTCCACCTGCCAGTACATCCACTTCCCGTAGCGTTCTACCTGTTTCAGGCAACCGTGTGATAGCTGCCGGGCAAATTCTTCCGGCGCAATATTCTGATACATCCGCACCGGGCGGGCAATCACCCGTCTCAAACATTTTCCCAGGTACGCTTCCCGAATCTGTCGGGCAATCACCTCCACTTCCGGTAATTCGGGCATGGTTCGTTCTCCAAATTATTTATTAACCGGACAAACTATTTTTGCCTCCCGCACACCGTCGGCCAATATATCAAACATTTTTTCCGGATAGGTACAAATTTATTATTTAAATTGATTTTATGCTGTTTCAAAATTAAATTCCGTGCTGTTTTTTGAACGGAAAAGCCACGAAATAAATGAAGGAGACCTCTGCTTTATGATGACCAAAATGCGTGAGATGACCTGGGTGTTCATCTGGATTCTGGTAATTGCCTTTGTGGGATTGATGGTACTGGAATGGGGTATGAACATTACCGGTCTGAAGACCCGTGCCAATGTGGTTGGCAAAATTGACGGTCAGAAGATTACCATCCAGGAATTTCAGAAAGCTCTGCAAAATGCTTACATACAGGAGAAGCAACGCACCGGTCAGGAACCGGATGAGGAGAAAATGCAGCAGCTTCGGGATCAGGTTTGGGAAAGCTACATTCAGCGAATTTTGCTGGGCAAAGAAATTAAGAAACATAAAATTATGGTGACCGATCGGGAGATTTACCTGCAAATTACCCAGAACCCGCCTCAGGAACTCCGGCAGAACCCAAACTTTCAGACCAACGGCCACTTCGATATGGAGAAGTATCGTCAGGCATTACAGAATCCGGAGATTAACTGGAAACCGGTGGAAGACTACTATCGGGAAGTATTACCCTACCAGAAACTTCAGGATATCATCACCGCTTCGGTAATGGTGACTGAGGAAGAGATAAAAGCTGAATTTATGCGTCGGAATATGAAAGCCCGCATCCGGTATCTGTACATCCCTGCCGCTGCTTTCGCCAGCGATTCCATTCAGGTAACCGAAGAGGAAATGCGCCGGTATTACGAAGCGCACAAGGACGATTTTAAAGTGGAAGAAAAGCGGAAACTGAACTACGTGTTGTTTTCCATTGCGCCCACACCGGAAGACAGCGCCCGGGTGTATCGCCTGGCAGAAGACATCATTCAGGATGCCCGATCCGGTGCCGATTTCAGCAAGCTTGCCGATGAATATTCCGAAGACCCTTCGGTGAAAAACAACCACGGCGACCTGGGTTTCTTCGAACGGGGCAGAATGGTGAAAGAATTTGAGAAAGCAGCGTTCTCTGCCAAACCCGGCGAAATTGTAGGACCGGTGAAAACGCAGTTTGGACTCCACATCATCAAAGTAATTGAGAAGAAAAAAGAGAACGGCAAGGAGAAAGTTCACGCCGCTCACATTCTGCTAAAATTCACTCCCAGCGCTCTAACCCTGGAAGAAGCACAGCGGAAAGCGGATAACTTCCTGGAAATGGCTAAAGAGGAAGGATTTAAAGTTGCTGCCGATAAACTGAAATACGAAATCAAACAAACCACCGAATTTAACAATCGTGGGTTCATTCCCGGTTTCGGTACCATGAAAGCCGCTGCGGATTGGGCGTTTAAAGCAAAGAAGGGAGACATCTCCCGGGTTTACCGGACCAAACGTGGGTATGTGGTTTTCCAGGTGGCGGAAATTAAACCGGAAGGATACCGACCTTTTGAAGAAGTAAAGGGCATCTGCAAAAGTAAAATTGAGCATCAGAAACGCAAAGAGCGTGCCCGATTGTTTGCCGAAAAGATTGAGCAGATGATTAAAGCAAACAAATCGTTCGAAGAAATTGCTCAGGCTTTCGATAAGGACAAGGTGAAGCTGGATTCCACCGTGAGTTTTGGTTGGGGATCACCGATTCCTAAAATCGGACGCAGCGCAGCTATTCAAGCAGCAGCTTTTTCTCTGGAATTGCACAAACCTTCCGGCATGCTGGAAACCGACCGGGGATTCTATTTCATCGAAGTACTGGAACGCACCCCGTTTGACGAAAAGAAATATGCCCAGCAGCACGATATATTGCGCAACCAGCTGCTCAGTCAAAAACGTCAACGCTTCTTTACCGAATGGTACCAGAAGCTAAAGGAAAATGCCGATATCGAAGACAACCGATCGCTATTCTTCGCCTCGTAAACATTAATTGACTCATATAGCCCAACGACGAACGCCGGAACTCGCGGGTTCCGGCGTTTTTATTGTAGATCGGGGGCAAGAATTGATCCGTGACTATTTTCTCTCTCCGGGAAGGCAGTAACCAAGTCCCCTCCCTTCATTCCATATCATAATAAATGGTCACCCACGAAGCATCAAATCACATTCCGGCCAATTCTGAGTTACCCTCCCGCTTCACTTCTGAAGCATTGCCCTTAACCATATCTCATCTCATACTTCGGGATTCGATTATTTTAGCAGACAATTCGGACTTAAAAAATTTCATAAAATGATATCTTTGACTTTTTTCAACTTTTCGCTTTTTCAGGTATTTCAAGATGTCATCAATCAGTCATTCAATATCTTTAGTGATTCCAGTGTTTCCACTTTGCCCATTACAAAACAAAAATTTTTCCCGCATTGCTTCCCAACTGGCAAACCAATAAATTCCGCCGACACAAACTAAAAATATGGAGGCAATATGGCGACTGTACGACCATTTCGTGGCTTGCGCCCGCGTAAAGAGCTGGCAGAAAAAGTAGCAGCCCCACCCTACGATGTACTGGATTCCCGGGAAGCACGCGAATTAGCCAAAGACAATCCCTACACATTTTTGCACGTAAATAAACCGGAAATTGACCTGGACCCTTCCGTTTCTCTGTACGACGAAGCAGTATATCGGAAAGGAGCGGAAAATTTACGCCGTTTTATCCAGGAAGGTGTGGTGGTTCAGGATGAAAAGCCGATGTTTTACATTTACCGCCAGATTATGGGCGAACATCAGCAGGTGGGCCTGGTAGCCTGTGCCTCGGTGGATGAATATGAACAGGACATTATCAAAAAACATGAGTTGACCCGTCAGGAGAAAGAAGACGACCGGGTGAAACATATCCTGTACCAGAACGCTCAGGTAGGACCGGTATTTCTCACCTACAAAGCCCGTCCGGAGATTGACGCAGTCATTCATCACATTATGCAGGGTGAACCGGAGTACGATTTCACCTCCGATGGTGTTCGCCACACCCTATGGATGGTGGAGGACGATGCCACAATCCAGAAACTGATTGAACTTTTCCAGCAGGTGGATGTGCTGTACGTGGCGGATGGTCATCATCGATCTGCCGCAGCCCAGCGGGTACGGGAAATCAAACGGAAGGAGAATCCCAACCACACCGGCCAGGAGGAATACAATTACTTTCTGACGGTTATTTTTCCCCACAATCAGATGCAGATTCTGGATTACAATCGCGTGGTAAAAGATTTAAACGGGCTCACCCCCCAGGAATTTCTCCGCCGGGTGGAGGAAAAGTTCGAAGTTACCCTTATGGGAAGTGAACAACCCTACAAACCGCAGAAAACGCATGAATTCGGCATGTATCTGGAAGGTAACTGGTACAAATTAACTCCCAAACCGGGCACTTTCGATGAATCGGACCCGGTGAAACGGCTGGATGTAAGCATCCTGCAGGAAAATTTGTTAGCCCCCATTTTAGGCATCGGAGACCCGCGCAAAGATAAACGGATTGATTTTGTGGGTGGGATTCGGGGATTGAAAGAGCTGGAGAAACGGGTGAACAGCGGGGAGTGGAAGGTGGCTTTTGCCATGTATCCCACATCCATTGAAGAACTGATGGCTATTGCCGATGCGGGTAAAATTATGCCACCTAAATCCACCTGGTTCGAACCCAAACTAAAATCAGGTCTGGTTGTTCATTTACTGGATGAATAGCAGAAAACAGATGAGTAGATTCAAAAGAGCGACTCAATAAGTCGCTCTTTTTTTATACCAGTGGTTGAATCTCCCGGGCAGCTTTATTCAATTCAACACGTAAAAGTCCCACATTGGCAGAAGGTTCAGCCAGAACGGTAATGTAAGCATCGCGTTTAAGAATTTTCAGCGTCAGCAGAATCAAATTTCCCAGGCGCATTTCCAGAAATTCCGGGGGATGTGCCTGGAGGTGCTTCTGCAATTTTTTCAAATCGTTGAAAAACACTGAAAGCTGGTTGCCCAGATCAGTGGCTTCCAGATTCCCTTCTTCCGATTCCGGTAGAAAAGTGATTGGAAAACCTGCGCGATTGTGCACCAGAATAAAATCCACGCCCCGGCTTTTCAGCAAAGGATTCAGCGCCCAGCGAATCTTGTGAATAATCTGACGCTTTTCGCGCTCTTTTTCTTCCACCACACCCGCCGAACTCTCATCCAGCCGACGCATGGCTTCCAGTAGCAAACTCTGCCAATTTTTTTGAATGGTCTCCCGTGGTGCCTTCATGTTTCGCTTTACCGCAAATTCGCCTCCCTGCCAGGTCATGATGTAATAAAATGCATTCTCCCCCTCCAGATGCCCGGTTTCCGCATGAACGATATTCCCTTCTTCAAAGTAGATGTAACCGGTCTCCTGCTCGTTCTTAACTTCCAGGGCAGAGGTCAACCTTCCCAGGCAATTTAGCTGTACAATGTCCGACAGATGGAAATCTGACACACTGCCACGGAAACCTTTCTTTTCTGTGAGCGCATCCAGAATCAGCTCGCGCAATTCGTTAATCTCGAACGGCTTCTCAATATAACGGAAACAGCCGCGTTCAGTCGCTTCCTTCTGCACGTCGGAGGAACCGTAAGCAGTCATAATGATAACTTTGGTGTGGGGATATTTCTGCTTAATTTCCATCAACAATTCCAGGCCGGATACTTCTGGCATGCGCACATCGGTAATTACCAGGTCGAATGGTAACTGGTTGAGTGCTTCAATAGCTTCGCGACCGGAATTTACGCAGGTTAGTTGAAATTTATCGCTATCTTTGGATAATTTCTTGCTGAGGGTCCAGGTCAGATCTTCTTCATCATCCACGATCAGGACACGCTTTTGCAGGGACGGCATACTTACTCTCCTTCATGTCAGTCAATTCCCTTCACAGGGAAACACGCTATCATTTGTATTGTCGAATTCCAAATCCATTTCTTTACGACATTTTATTGATTATCCGGTTCCGCCAATTTATTCATTCATCTATATCCGCTGTTCATCTTAAAAAAAGGAATTTTAAATATCGTACGAAAAGCCCCTCCAAATCCCCTTAATTCCCTATTCCCTTTTTGTCCAATATGCCATTTGTGTCCTGAATGCCCTTTACACCTATCTTCCTCATCAGTCACTTCATTTACTTCCAAAATAATTCCTTGTCTCATGAACCAGCACCGGGGAGAGAGCCAGCAAACCGATGAGGTTGGGAAATGCCATCAAGCCATTAAACACATCTGCCAGCGCCCAGACCAGGTCCAGTTTCAGAATAGCACCAATACCCACAAACAACACGAACAAAACCCGATATGGCATAACCGCTCGTTCCCCTAACAGGTATTCAATGGATTTTTCTCCGTAATAGCTCCAACCTAAAATTGTGGAATATGCAAACAGGATGAGCCCTGTTGCTACAATGACATTTCCCCATTGGCCGGGCAAACCATGCTGAAAAGCAAAAGAGGTCAATTCAGCGCCGTTTTTGCCACTGTTCCAGGTACCGGTTAAAATTAGCACCAGTCCGGTCATGCTGCACACCACAATGGTGTCGATAAAAGTTTGAGTCATGGAAACCAGCGCCTGTGTGACCGGATGTTTTGTTTGAGCGGCGGCAGCGGCAATGGGAGCACTTCCCAGACCGGATTCATTGGAAAACACTCCGCGCGCCACTCCCATACGAATCGTGAGCATCACCGTAGCACCCAGAAAACCACCCGCCGCAGCAGTGGGAGTGAACGCCTGTTTTATCACCAAATAAAGTGCAGCCGGTAAAGCGGAAATCTTGAGCAAAATAATCACCAGCGCACCGCCCATGTAAAACACAATCATGAATGGCACCAGTACACCGGTTACCCGTCCGATACTTTTAATTCCCCCGATTATGACCAAACCGGTTGCCACCATCAATATCACACCGGTTACCGAAAGCGGCACATGAAAAGTTGCCTGCACCGCATCCGCGACGGAATTTGATTGCACCATATTCCCAATCCCAAAAGCAGCCACTGAGGCAAAAATGGCAAACAACGTGCCCATCCACTTCCATCCCAATCCCCGGGAGATGTAGTACATGGGGCCGCCACTCATGGTGCCATACTCGTCCTGAACACGATATTTTACCGCCAGCACTGCTTCGGCATATTTGGTGGCCATTCCCACCAGGCCGGTTACCCACATCCAGAACAGCGCACCCGGACCTCCTGCAGCAATGGCAGTGGCAACGCCGGCAATGTTTCCGGTTCCCACCGTAGCCGAAAGAGCCGTCATCAATGCCTGAAAATGGGTAATATCACCGGGCTCGTCGCCCTCCTCTTTCCGTTTCACCAAAGCCAGCCATAGGGCATACCACAACTTCCGAAATTGCAATCCCTTCAGAATGAACGTCAAATACAGACCGGTACCAACCAGCAAAATCATTAACGGTGGACCCCACACCCAACCGGAAAGGGTGCTCATCCATTTTTCAAGCGTTTGCAACCACAGACTCATCTTCTGCTCCCGTCGTTGTTCATCACCTTCACTCGTCCGGTGTCCAACCGGAATCAGAACTTATTCTATCTCACAAAATTTCATGATATTCACAAATATTTGTGTTTATTCGGTGAACTCAGGAAGAATGTTAGCAACCCGAAGTTTGTGGAATTCAACCCCACTTCAGCATTTGTTTGATTTTTCCGCCTGATTAAAAACTGCTTTGCTGCAGGACAATTTTCAGCACTGTTCCGGCGACCGCTCGGTGGTCGAACCCAAAATCCAGGTATTCGTCCCCGGATTTTCCCTGATAAATCAATGCCAGTGCCGCCCGCGCAGAAATAAGCCGTCCTGCCGGAAACATTCCCCAGATTTGTCCCTCATACGGTGAACGGATCTCAATACCGTCCACCGTCCCCAGCGGCTCATTCGTCCGCACTCGATCGCCGATTTTTTTCAGAGCCACAAAAGTTCCCGCTATGGGCGTCGCCACTGTGGAAAACGGCTTTTTAAAAAAATGGAGGTCAAACTTATCGGTAATTTCACCGGATTCCGGTCGGAATTCTTTGCCCAGTCGATAATTCCATTGTGTTTCAATTCGAAAAGAATAATCCAGTTCCCCCTCCATACCGGGATGTAAAGCAATGGTAACTGGAATCTCTCGAACCCAATCTTCTGCAGCCGGAACCATTTCCGAAAGAATGAGAAATTGGGGTTGAAGTACGGTGGAAAAACCAGGAAAATCTTCCACGGAAAAGACAGGAATTTTTCGATCGGTAGTATAAAAATGGATGGCTTTCGCCCACTTTTCCTCCCAGTTGCCTTCCGGGAATCGTTCTAATATTTCCGGAGCCACCACAACTGCTTCCACTTCGTCTATTCGCTTACGCCCCAGATTCAGTGCTTCGCCCAGAGAAATCGGTCGTCGCAGGTACACCTGATGCGGATGCACCACCATGGCAACCGGCAGAGCTGCATGGAAAAGATAAGTGGCAATGCAGGAGGCAAACTCACCTCCACCGTAAATCACTGTTAGCGGTTTCATCACATCTCACTAATTGCGGGTTTCACCAGATTTTGTTTCAGGTTGGCCATATAAACCGGATGAATTCCCTGATTCAGAAGACTGCGAGCCAGCATAATGACCCGATTCTCGTCCAGCACATTTTCCACTCCGGTTAATAAAAGCGAAACCGGGATATCCCCTTTTAACAGAGAACCTAAACCCTGTTGCGTATCTTTTAAATATTTAATAATCAATTCGTGATCGAGAATTTTTTTATCTTCTCCTACCTGAAAATGATTCCGAAATTCCGAAACATCTTCCACATCCTGAGTGTTAATTTCCCGATTTAAAATGGAAATCGGAAAGCAATACAACAGACGGTGAAGAAAAGTATATTTTTGAAGCTGTTGAATGGTTTTACTGGAAAAGATACCAAAAAACTCCGGTGGTCCCACCATGATAAAAAAGTAATCGTACGGAGCATGTTTGATTAAATGCCGAATTTGTGTGCTGTTGAATCCATTGACCATATGTTCTTTAAATGCCTGACCGACAAATAGAACGGGATGGTGGTTAAATTGCTGCTGAATGGTATCCACCAGTTCACGGACATCCTGATTCACCACAATTTCGCCCGTTACCGGCAATACCGGATTTCCCACCGGAGCAATTAAAACCCGTTTGCGTTCTGTAGTAAGATGATTGGCAAGCTGTTCGAGAAGGTAGTTTTTACCTTCCCCACCGGTAAAACCAACTATATTTTCCTTTCGATCCGGAAATAATTGCTCAAATAACCCCATTGCTCCATCCTATTTTTCGGGTAAAATCTTAAATCCCAGTTCGTAGAAGTCTCGATTTCGGCTCAATATCTGGCGGATATTCCGACGATTCATCAGAATTACGCTGGCAAAATCGAACACATCCAGCGTCAGATTAGGAAAGCGTTTCCACATTTTCAGTGCATCCCACTGGGTTTTCCGTCCAATCCATAAAATATGCAGATGTGTCCCGAACCAGGCTTCTTCCACAATTTCATGGAAACGAAACGCTTTCTGAAGGTCCACATGCTTGAGTTCGCTTAGTACCTGTCCGATGGCCACATTGGTGGTGTATAAACGGTCTCCTTCTTCCAGCACGCGCCGAAATTCTTCGGTAAAAATAGTGTGTTCCGGGTCGTTCCGATTCACAATTGCCAGCCAGGCACTGGTATGGATGAATGTTTTCATTGGCCTTCCTCTTCTTCAGCCAGATGAATTAATTGATATAACGGATTTTCTTTGATAAGCAAATCAATCCGTTTAGCGCGGATTTTTTTTATAGAGACCTGTACCATCATACCCGGTGATAATCCCAAGCGTTCCTGCACTTCAACGGGAATCTGAATGCAGTTTTTTTCTTTAATTTCGGTATTGAACGTGGTGTACTTTAACATCTTTTTTCTCCGTTTCATCGGGTTAACCGAAATTTAATACTTTTCATGGATTAAAGCATGCAAATTTTCAAACATATCGTTTTTACAACGTCATTTAACAAATCGTGATCAGGTGAATGGAATAAAAAAGCCCGGGGAAGAAATTTCCCCGGGCTCCTGTTTATAAGCATGACAATAGGATTATTTCATCAGAATCATTTTGCGGAATCGTGTAAACTTTTCTGTACGGATTCCATAGAAGTAGATTCCATTTGCTACCTGCACACCATTGTCGTTTTTACCATCCCAGGTAATCTGGTAGGAACCGGGTGTCAGCACATCGCTCACCAACGTGCGCACTTTCTGGCCCAGCATATTGTAGATACTCAGATCTACCTGAATTTTTCCACCCGGAACCATCGGAATATCGAATCCGATCGTGGTAGTCGGGTTAAACGGGTTCGGGTAGTTGTTTTTCAAAGCAAATGTTCTCGGAATCGTTCCTGTATTCTGCAGGTTCGCACCATTTTTATTCGGAATCACAGAAATAGGACCGTGGAAATGGCGTTTTCCATTCATGGAGACATCAGCCAATTTGTAGTAGTAGGTAATTCCATTATGAACATTCGCATCGGTAAAAGCATAGTTATGGGCTGTATTGGAGTTGCCGCTTCCACGCAGATTATCGTAATTCTCATAGGAAGCAATTAAATCGTATTCACCATCTTTGCTCAGAGAACGATAAATTTCAAAGCCTAAGTTGTTCACTTCGCTTTGAGTTGTCCATTTCAAGAAGACACGGTTATTTCCTGCTTGAGCGATAAAGCTGTTCAGCTCTACCGGCAAGCTTTGGTCATCCTGGCCAAATTCGACCGCCAGCGGAGAACCAAATAAGGGACCACCGGAATTATCATACCGATATTGCACCCCAAGAGTCCCATCCTCATTTTCAATTCCAACAGTTGCCCCATTTAAATTAATTGAAGCACCATGTTCTTTATACTGGAATTTAATATTTCCATTCTGTTTAAGGATTAACTGACAGGTAATCCAACCATCAGCATCAGCACCATATTCAGGATAATTTTCGAAAGTCACAACCAGATTGCCATTAGAATCATTTCCATAGTAACAATGAGGATTCAGTACATCTGGATCGGTAGGATTAAGATCATCCCAGAACAGTGCTACAATAGCATTGGGAGCCCCTGCTGTTGGAATGGTTTGATTACCAGGATAAGATGAACTGGTCGTAACGAAAGTGATAAATCCGTTAGACGAAATATAAAATTGGGTATAATCGTTTCCGAAGAAATTGAAAGTGAATCCTATGTCATATGGTCCGATCACATTATCATCAGACAAATCACCTATGACATCGGTACCGGTTGTAGAGATATCAATCCAGTTAAAACTTGGATGTGACGGTGCATTGGTAGCCAAAGAATTAGCAAAATAATATCCACCCTGATTACTGCCTCCACCGCCGTAATTGGGATTATACCCTTTCCCTGTTAATGGATAGGTATGGGTTGATTCGGTAAGATTATCTGTGATGGTTAATGTGGCAGATTTTTCACCGTTGGAGGTGGGTGCAAAATATACATCAAAACTTATACTTTGTCCGGCTCCAAGTGTAGCTGGATATGTATTGGGATCATCTATAAAGAATTGATCTGCGTCAGTGCCTGTAATATCCACTGAATTAATGATTAAACTTCCACCTCCATTGTTAGTAATGGTAAACATTTGAGCAGCAGAAGTATCACCTACATTTATTTGTCCAAACCCAGCTGAATCAGGGATAATGCTAAATTGCGGATTAGTAGGTGCTTCTCCTAACCAGACGTCATCAATAGCCATATCACTTGTATAATCTGCTCCGGTAATTCCCCGGAAACGCAAATAGATTGTTCCCGTAAAAGCAGAAAGATCGACTGACTTCTGAATCCATTGGTCCCCTTGATCACCGGAAATGGGAGTCATTACATCATTATGCCAGGATCCATTTGCATAAACATCCAAATGTAATTCGCCCATACCGGCACCGTACATGTGATACCAGAACTTCAACAACGGACTCGTTAAAGAAGAGATATCAAAACCTGGAGACATTAAATAAGCCGTTTTATCAGGATAATTAGGAGATGATGACTCCGTGTAAAGATACATTCCACTTCCACTGGTGTGATCCCCCGAGGGCCCTGTACTACTTGACGGTGTACTTCCACTATTGGCACTCCAATCGAAATCATCGCCTGAAATATTCTCCCATCCCTCACCTAATGTCTCACCACTCGGAAATGAATCGAAATCCTGGCTATATGGATAAGAATTTATTATGGTAGTAGATTTGGTAGTAAATAACCAGACAGGACAATTCGTTGCATCACCATTAGCATTATACGGTACTATCTTCCAATAATATGTAGTTGAACCCAACAAAGGTGAAGGATCGTATTTTGTCGTGTCACCTAAATCTACTCCGTTTAAAATATTTGTAGGTGGATTATCGGTTCCAAAATAAATCTTATATCCTGTCGGATTTCCTCCACCATTTGCCCATTCAAGATTAGTCCAGATAGAAACATCAGTTGCAGCACTGTCCGGATCTACTACTATTGCACAATTCGGTGGATTACTCGATTCTCCCACCTGTACATCATCAATATACCATTCAGAAGCATAATTTCCGACATATTGAAACGCAATATAAACTGTTTGTCCAGCATACGCAGATAAATCAATAATAATTTCCGTCCAGACATCTTCAGCACCGATATCAGAGCGTAATAATGTCCATGTTGCATTTGTCGGATCACCACTTCCCGAATAATCTGTTGAAATTTTTACATTGTTTTCATCTGCCCAAGAAGACCAATTCACATTCTCCCAATAATCCAATATCGGGGAACTCATACCCGAAAGATCAATCGCAGGTGTAATTAACCATACATCATTATCCCCACTGTAATCATCAAAATAGGCAGAATAAGTTCCGCTATGAGCTCTCGCACTGGTCTGAGTCCAGGAGTTTGTTCCAGTAACACTGTAATTTATCCAGCCGGAAGGAGGAACAGCAGTCTCAAAACCTTCATTCACTACCCATGAGTCAATGGAATAACGGTTTTTTCTCGCTTGAATTACCTGAGGTTTATTCTTGTCGACCATATATAAATACGGTTCGACCAATTCCATTTCCTCTGATGTTAACTTCCCCCCATTTTCCAGTTTGATCAATAATTGCTTAATTGCCTTATCTGGCGTATTACTTTTAGCTAAAATAACCTGAAAACTCCCAACAAATAATAAAACAACCAATCCCCACAATAACACTCGTTTCATAATGGACCTCCTGATTATTAATTAAACATTTAGAAAAACATAGAAAAAAGTAAGATCCCATCACCTCCTTTCTTTAAATAATGGAGTTCTGGATTTGTTTTGTTTATTAATTATCGATTGGTAACGAAGATTTGAGTAATAAATCATGTTGTAGATCAGTACTTACTTTTAATTTAAACTTTTTTTTTAAAAATTCAAGTAAAATTTTTAAATTCTTCTCCTACTTTTCCCATTAATCTTCTTTTTGTTTGCCTGAACCTTTTTCAAAGTTTATTTTTTAAAAGAACATATTCGATAAAGGAGGAAGCCATGCCAAAATTAACGTTTCTGGGACATTCCGCTTTTCTGGTAGAAGGTAGTAAAGGTTCCATAGTGATTGATCCATTTCTAACCGGTAATCCTCTGGCCAAAACCAAGCCGGAGGATATTCATGTAGAGTACGTGCTCATCACCCATGGACACGGAGATCACATTGGCGACGGTGTGGAAATAGCTAAAGCAAATCATGCCACCATCGTGGCACCGTTTGAACTGGCTAACTATTGTGCCAATCAGGGGGCGAATGTGCATCCCATGCATATCGGTGGTGCTCACGAATTTCCCTTCGGACGGGTAAAACTCACCATCGCCCACCATGGCTCCGCCGCACCGGACGGAACATATACCGGAAATCCCTGCGGCTTTTTGGTGACCATGGACGGTAAAACGCTATATCATCCCGGCGACACCGGCCTGTTTTACGATATGAAATTAATCGGCGAGATGAACAAAATCGATGTGGCCGTGTTACCCATTGGGGATAATTTTACCATGGGCATTGAAGATGCGGTTAAAGCCACCGAATTTCTGCAGCCAGGTCTGGTGATTCCTATGCACTATAAAACATTTGATGTAATTGACGCGGATCCGGAGGAATTCGTGAAAGCCGTAACGGCGAAAGGATTTAAAAGCCAGATTCTGGAAATTGGTGGTTCACTGGAATATTAAATCTTCCTTTAAGCAAACCACATGCAGGGGCACTACCACCCCTGCATGTTTTTGATACCCATCAACTGTCAAAAAAGAATGCAGAGCATCTATCGAATCACTGGCCTGGTACAGGAGGAACGGTGGTTTTTTCGTTTCCTGTTAGAAGAGCAGAACCCGGAAAAACGCCAGCTTATGGGAGAACGATTTTTTGAGAAAACGATTTATTTGAAGAAAATGCTGAACCACCACCATATTTCCATCCGTCAACTTTCCGTTAAAAATCGGGCCGCTTTGCTGAACATCGAAGGCTGGTCGCATGTTTTACTAAACCGCAATCATTTGTTTCTGCAAATTCACCAGGCATTTCAGCGGGCGCTGCGGGAAGTGGTACATCTCTCCCACAACCAGGTATTTGTGCGTTTTCGCGCCTCGGAACAAATTTCTCACCGTATGGAAATGCAACATCATTTTTTTATTCTTCAACCCTCTCTGGCAGTAGTCTCTTTTCCAGAGGAGTATTTCTACCATCTCGGATTAAATTTTTTCTACCGTTACGCGAATCGCCCGATTCCACCAGAGACATCTCAGATACTCATCAAGTATGAATTGTCCCATTTACCTTCACCTGCACCTACGCTTTCCGTTTCAACGGATCCGTACCTCAGCAAGCTCTTTCAGAAGCTGAACAAACGGTATTTTCAGGGAATGCTCTCCCAGCCCAATCTTCAGTGGAGTCCCCACCGCAGTATCCGCCGGTTGGGTTACATGAACCACCGCAAAAATTTGTTGGTGCTCAGCCGATGCTTGAGGAATCAGGAAGTTCCCGAATATGTTCGCGAAGGCATCATGTACCACGAGATGCTTCATTTGGTACATCGAGTTCAGTTAAAAAACGGAAAGCGCATTCACCACACCCGGCAATTTAAACAGGATGAACAAAAATTCGAACATTATCAGCAACTCAAGAAATGGGTGCAAACAGAATTACCCCGACTTGCCAGAAAATGGAAACAAAGAAAATGAATTCGCCCCTCAATAACTTTTTTAATTTTTACCTAATGCTTCATCTCGCTTAGCTTCCTATTCATTTCACATTTTACATTTTAAATTTTACATTTTCTTTTTTAAATGATACATTTCTCATTAACTGAATATTAAATGAGAGACCTATGCCCAGACTGCTCACTGCACCGGATTCCACCGATACGGCTCGACTGGATCGGCAGCTTTTTTTAAAACTTCTGAATTACGGTAAACCTTACTGGTATTTAATGGCATTGGCCGTGATACTGATTATTGCCGGAATGGCCATGGAAATTCTGGGACCCTACCTGACGAAAATTGCTGTGGATCGCTATATTCTCACCGGAAATTACTCTGGCTTATATGGAATTGCCCTGCTTTTCCTGGGAGTCCTTTCGGGTAACTTCCTGTTTCGGTATGCTCAGATGATGGTAACCCAGTATGTGGGTCAGCGGGTGATGCTGGACCTGCGACAGGACATCTTCTCCCATGTGCAAAATCTTCCCCAGCAATTTTTCGACCGCAATCCCATAGGACGGCTTATCACCCGGGTAACTTCCGATGTGGAATCACTGAATCAGATTTTTTCCCAGGGTCTGGTAATGATTTTCGGTGATATCCTGCTCATCGCTGGCATTGTTGTGATGATGTTCTCTCTTCACGCCGGTCTGGCTCTATGGACGCTTTCGGTCATGCCGTTTATTCTTCTCCTATCTTTTTTGTTCCGCCGACGGGTGCGGCATTTCTTCGGTGAAATTCGCCGTCACCTGGCCCGCATTAATTCCTTTTTGCAGGAACGCATCAGCGGAATGACCATTGTACAGCTATTTAACCGGCAAGAGGAAGATTTGCGTCTGTTTCGCGAAATTAACTGGCAGTACACCGCATCTTACATCCGAACTATTTTTTACTTCGCGGTATTCTTTCCGCTGGTGGAACTTCTGGGGGCAGTTGCGTTGGGACTCATCATTTACCGGGGGGCTTTTTATATTCACCATCAACTGGTAACATTTGGTATTTTAATTGCCTTCATTCAATACGTCCGACGATTTTTCCGACCCATCAGCGATCTGGCAGAAAAGTATAACGTGTTACAATCCGCACTGGCTGCTTCGGAACGCATCTTTCGTTTGCTGGAGACTCAATCCACGATTAAATCGCCCACCAACGGATACAAAAGCAATCGACTTAACCAGGGAATCGAATTTAAAAATGTATGGTTTACTTACGATCAGGAAGAGGTGTTAAAAGGGATCGATCTTTTAATTCCTGCTGGTAAACGTTACGCTCTGGTGGGACACACAGGCGCCGGCAAGACAACCATTTCACGGTTAATCGGACGATTTTATGATGTGCAGAAAGGGCAAATCTTAGTGGACGGTGTAGATGTGAAAGAGTGGGACCTTTATTCCCTGCGACGATTGATGGCACAGGTACCTCAGGAAGTGTTTCTCTTTTCCGGCTCCATTCTGGACAACATTCGCCTGAACGATCCTTCCATTTCAGAGGAGCGGGCCATGGAAGCTGCCCGGCTGGTAAATGCTCATCAGTTTATTGAACAAATGCCTGGTGGATATTACGCCAGAGTTCAGGAACGGGGCAAAAATCTCTCTCAGGGCCAGCGACAACTGCTGGCGCTGGCACGCGCCCTGGCTTTCAATCCGCAAATCCTCATCCTGGACGAAGCCACCGCTAACATCGACAGCGAATCCGAGCACCTGATTCAGGAAGCACTGAAAGTGGTGTTACAAAACCGAACCGCCATTGTCATTGCGCACCGGCTTTCCACCATCCAGTTTATGGATCAGATTGTGGTGCTGCATCGGGGACGAATATACGAAATGGGAACACATCAGGAATTGCTCAAACAACGGGGGCTCTATTACCGTTTGTACCAGCTACAATTTCAAAACTCCATTCCTTGAGCACCAACGACTGAACACCCCTCATGAATTTTAAAATACTGATTTAATCCTGCTGGCAGGTATGATTAAAAGGAAAGCAATTTTTCACTTTTCATTTTCCCGTTCTGTCGCAGCACCCGGGCGAATTGTTCCCGAATCTGATCCATGTTGAACGGTTTTTCGATGATACCGTCAATCACTTTGTTGGCTTGCATAAATTTCCGATCCAGCTGGTTCCACCCGGTAATGAGCAACACCGGCGTTTCGGGACTCACTTCTTTAATTCGCTGAGCCAGCTCATACCCGTTGATGCCAGGCATGCTCAGGTCTGTCAGCACCACATCACACTGGTATTTGCGGAATTTCAGGAGCGCCTCTTCGGCTCCGCTGGCTACAGTTACCTCGCACCCCTCGTCTTCTAACATTTCCGCCAGGGTCTCCCGCACAATCCCTTCGTCATCCACTAACAACACTTTATAATCGAATCGATTCATGGGAGCGGTGGTTTCCACTTCGATCAGGGATTCATCCTTGAGTGCTGGTAATTCAATCATAAAAATGGATCCTTTGTTGGGTATGGAATCCACATAAATTTTTCCGTGATGGGCGGCAATAATTTCGGCAGCAATGCTCAACCCCAGCCCGTTCCCCTTGTTCCCCTTGGTGGTAAAAAACGGCTCGAAAATACGGTCCTGCACTTCGGCTGGAATACCCACACCCGTGTCGGACACAAAAATAAGCACATTATCTTCCTTCAATGTTGTCTGGATGGAGAGCTGCCCTCCTTCAGGCATGGCATCCAGTGCATTGTTGACCAGGTTCAGCAACACTTCCCGTAAGGCAGTGGCGTCCCCTACCACCGGATAAATGCGTCCCAGGTTCAGGCGCAGGTCGTAGGTAATTCCCCGGGACTGGGCTTCACGCTCAAACCGGGGTCGAACAATTTCCACCACTTCTTGAATCAAATCATTTATATTCAACGGTTTCCGGTCGCCTCCCTCTCCTGCTTTCCCGCTCACGCTCTGTAACCGCTTCACCGTTTTCGCACCATCCAGTGCGGCTTTCTCAATCATTACCAGGTCGCGAATATACGGGGAATTGCGCATTTTCTTGCGCAACATTTGCACCTTACCCAAAATAACGCTCAGGATGTTATTCAGATGATGGGCAGAACCACTGGCCAGTTCCCCGACAATTTTCATGCTTTCCAGGTGCTTCATGTAAGTTTCGTATCGATTCTTCCGCTCAATCAACGCCTTTTTTTCGATAAGCTGCACCAGCATGTACGAGATGAACCGATAAAGATGTAATTCCTCGTGCGAGAGCTCTTCCTCCGCACGCTGGAAAGCCACGATCCATACACCATAATACGATTTATCCACCCGGAAAGGAACCAGCAGGGCGGAATTCAACCCATATTTACCCAACCTATCTCGAAAAACCGGATTAAGTGGATGAGAAACAAACTGATTATGCCAGAACAGATATTCCTGTCCGTTAAACACTTCTTCCTTCAAATTAAACAGACCGGTCATCAAATCCAGGCCCAGCTGCGATAAATTTTTCTCATCAAAGCGTTCACTGAGTAAACGCCATTTATTATGGAACTGACTGCGTAGAAAAATTCCGGAATACTGAACACCGGATTGATGAATCACGGAATCTAATAAATGGGAGATGACATTCTTCAGGGAATTTCGCTGGATTCCTTTGGGTAAAATGGTTTCAAAAATTTTGTAGGAACCATTTTTCTCTACAATGTAATCATACAGATAGATGTTTTCGATGGCAAAGCTAACCATATCGGAAACAGCAGAAAGAAACTGCTTATCCTGAAGTCGCAGGTAGCGTTCGGGATTTTCGTCCCACACGCTGACCATTCCCAGCACTTTTCCGCGCACCACCAGCGGTACCCCAATCCAGGAACTGGCATTGAACTGACAGCTCTCAACTCCCAGATTCTCGCAGAACTGACGATAGTTGTTGGTTAACACGGCCTGCTGCTGTTCCAGCACATAATTGTAAATGGTATTCTGTTCGGTAAACTCCTCGATGGGAACCACACGTCCGGCCTTTTCGCTAAACACAAATTTTACCAGTCTCTGATGGTTATGCCACAGCACAAATTCAATATTCTGATTCACATAAATTTTGCGTAATTCCTGGTAAAAAATGTTGATGACACTTTTGAAATCCCTGGCCTGGAAGATGTTGCGACTGAAATCGGCAAAATATTCCAGTAATAGGTTGGTGCCTTCAATATTATCCAATAATATATTCAAAGATGAATAAAATTTTTCCTTCTTCATGGCTTAACCTTTCCGGTTACTCTGATCGACCGGATTTTTCCGATTTAAATACGCTCTGGCTAATTCCACATAAACCCGGGCATTTTCCACGATGGCCTTTTTCATGTCATCGGTCACCTGTTTGACAACTTTACCCGGGATTCCATATACCACCGAATTGGGTGGTATCTGTTTCCCTTCCATAACGATAGCACCTGCACCGATGATGCTATTCTCCCCGACCACCGCATGGTTCAAAACAGCCGACTGAATCGCTATAATACAATGATCACCGATCGTAGCGCCATGAACGACCGCTCCGTGACCCACCGTTACATTGTTGCCAATCCGGGTTGGAACATCAGTATCCACGTGTACAATCACACTCTCCTGAATGCTGGTATTTTCTCCAATCTCAACAGGCGCCAGGTCTCCACGAATCACTGCCCCGTCCCAGACACTGGAATGCGCCCCGATTTTCACTTTTCCGTAAATTCGGGCAGTCGGTGCGATATACACCGTGGGATGAATGTCCAGCTCATCTTGAATATGATATTTCATTGCTTCCGTTTTTTTGCTACGATCTCATTATAGTTTACGACTTAAAATTATAAAAATCAAGAAGAAAGATTGCAGTTGTTTTGATTTTTGCATTCTCTAACCGTAAAGATGGCTCAGTTCGTAAAATTTTTACCGGCAACCAGGAAAAACTTGAAAATTTAACCCGGAACATTTATATTGGATAAAACGATAGCAGAAGGAGGTCCCCATGAAACACTTGGTACGATTCGCTATTTTCACCGTTCTCATTTTATCCTTCACGGCATTTGGTGCAGATACACTCTATGTGGAAACATTCGACAATGGCATACTCCACAATCCCTGGTATGCGGGTTTTAACACCAGCGGTCAGGCACCACTGATCGAACCATATATGCTCAGCGGAAATCCCAGTGGCGATGGCTGGGTGGGACGTTTGACAACTAACCGCCCGGATTCCGGTCAGGTAGGGGAAAATTTCACCGGAACAGGAAACTATGGTGATTTCTATCTGGAAGCCCAATTTTTCCTGCCCATTGATCCCACTTTTATGGGTGTTGAATATTACGGGCTGGAATTTCGCGTGGATTCCAGCGGACTGAGCGCCGGTTATCAGTTCCTGGCCAATTTCAATTCCATGACTCCGCGTTTGCGCTTCCGCAAACGTCCGGTGGATTCCCCCGCGATGCCGGTGGCTATTAAAGACTGGAGTTCCAGCGAAATTCCCGGAGGGATTCCCGCCACCAGCGGCTGGCATAAACTGGCTGTTAAAGCGGTCGGAAATAATTTCTGGTTCTATTTTGACGATCAGGAACTTCCCGGCTGCCCGTACAGCGATACCACTTCCAGTCCCCTGTTCTCTCAGGGATTTGTTGGTGTTTACACATTTTACCTGGATTTCATGGGGTATGATACCACGGCACTCATTGTGGACGATATTTATGTCATGAGTGTCGCCTCTTCCATCGAAAATCCCCGGCCTAATCTGACCTATAAATTCCAGCTTCATCAAAATTACCCCAATCCGTTTAATCCCACAACGGTGATTCCGTTCGAAATTGCCCGGGGCAGCCAGGTGCAGATTGAAATTTACGACAATCTGGGCCAGAAAGTACGGGAAGTAACCAATCGCTTCTATCCGGCTGGGCTCCACCAGGTGACCTGGGACGGAAGGGATGATACCGGTAACGAAGTGCCTGCGGGAATCTACTACTACCGCCTGACCGCCGGGAATTTCCATCAAACCCACAAGATGTTGCTGGTTCGATAATTTTCGACATCTCCACCGGTTTCCCCGATTCGCGTTAGCCCAACCGAATCGGGGAAACGTGTTCACAACAAAAACTGGTATTTTCCGAACAGCGGGAATCGATTCACCCGATTCCATAACCTGAGATTTAATTTCAGGGGATTTTTATGAAATCGATGACCCATCGCGTGTTTCTTGTATCCGTCATCCTGATAACACTGGCGATCCATTTGCTATTTGCCGGAACCACAGGAAAAATCCGTGGTGTGGTGTACGACCGGGACACCGGCGATCCGCTTCCTGGTGCAAATGTCGTGCTGGTGGGTACTCACTTCGGAGCATCTACCAACGAACAGGGGGAATTCATCATCCTGAATCTGCCACCCGGATATTACGATGTGGAGGTTTCCATGTTAGGCTACCAGACGGTGGTGCAGAAACAGGTACAGGTACGGGTGGATTTAACCACCACCCTGCAGTTTCGCCTGCAGCAAAGCGCCATTCAGGGGGAAGAGGTGGTGGTCACCGCTGAGCGTCCCATGGTGCAAAAGGACATCACCTCCCGCCAGGCTTACGTGGATGCCAAAATGATTACCGAAATGCCAGTAAAGGATTTTAAAGATGTGCTGGCGCTCCAAGCGGGGGTGGTAAAAGACGCTTCCGGACGAATTCACATTCGCGGTGGGCGCAGCGGCGACATTGCCTATCTGATTGATGGTGTGTATATGGACGACCCCCTGCGTGGTGGTTTTGGCAGCGAAGTGCTGGAAAGCAGCCAGAGTCGCCAACAAATTGGCGCCAGTCTGGGGCTGGCAATTGACGAAGAAGCCATCGATGAGATGGTGGTCATTAGCGGTACATTCAATGCGGAATACGGAAATGTGATGTCCGGGATTGTCAACATCGTGACGAAAGAGCCATCCCGACACTATACCGGCAAGCTTGAATTTACTTCCGGCTACCTGAACCGTTCCCCTTACCGCCGGAAAAATGCACTGGTGGAGGATAAAAATCCGGTGGTCAATGCTGATACCGGTGAACGACTAATTTTCTCTCCACCTTCTCAACCGTTTCAGGGATACCCCACACTTCTGTCCTTTCCCGGCCAGTTCCAGGGTTCCTTTAGCGGTCCCATTCCCGGACTCCATAAATTGGCGTTTTTCCTTTCCGGCAAATACGGGAATCGAGATTCCCACCTTCCCCACGGATTTCATCTGGACCGCAGTTACTTTGCCAAACTTACATTCTTTGCCTCTCCCCGGCTGAAAATGCACTTTACCGAAAATTACAGCAACCGAATCTTTCAGGTGTACAGCCACGCCTGGAAGTATCTGCCGGAAAATCACGCTCTGAACAACATCGACCAGCGCCGACATATTCTGAACATTACCCACACCATTTCACGCAACCTGTTTTATACCCTTAATCTCTCCTATGCAGACCAGCGAAGTACGTATGGGGTATGGGACTGGCAACACAATCGGTTCAAGGACCCGGACACCGAGTATCGCAAAGGTGAGCGGGACAACGAACTGGAATTTTACATTCGGGGGAACGAAGACCTGTATCTGCACACCCGTTCGCAAACGTATTCAATCAAAGGCGATTTGAATTACCAGTACGGCATCCACCATGAGTTTAAAACCGGTTTCGAAGTAAAATACAACGATCTGTACTCTTATAAGCGGCTGGAACCCTGGCCGGACGAAGGCGGTGCCAATCGCACCATCACATTCGACAAACAGCCGGTGGAGGGGGCGGTGTACCTGCAGGATAAGATGGAATACGATTACATCATCATCAATGCCGGTTTACGGCTGGATTACGTGGATGTAAACGCCCGCAAGTGGGAACACATTGACGACCCACTCTCCCGCCTGGTGGACACACCACCGCGCTATCAGTTAAGTCCCCGTCTGGGAATGGCTTTCCCCATCACCGAAACCACTGTTTTTCACTTTTCGTACGGTCACTTCTTTAAATTCCCCAATTATGCCGATATTTTTACCAACTTACTGTACCAGAACCCCGAGAACATGGCTAAAGAAGCATTCGTCATTGTGGGAAATCCCGGTGTAAAGCCACAAAAAACAGTTTCCTACGAGAGTGGCCTGAAAATCATGGTGGGGGAAAACAGCGCTCTGGAAATTACCGCTTATTACAAAGACCTGGAGAATTTGCTGGGGACCCATTACTACCGCAAACAGCTCATTTACAAGTATTCCGTATTTACCAATATCGATTACGGAAGCGTGAAAGGCATCGATTTTTCCTGGCGATACCGCAAATCGCGTTACATGAATCTGGTGGTAAACTATACCTATTCCGTCGCCACGGGGAACAACTCCTTCCCCACCCAGCAGGCGTACAACGCTTATTACGGAATGGAGGAGGTCCATCGGGAGTATCCGCTGGATTTCGACCGTCGGCATGTGATAAACGCCAGCGCTACGTTGACTTACCCCACACGCTCTGGAGCCGGTTTCTGGGAGAAAGCACTGCTTTCCGACCTGAATCTAAACATCATCGTGCAATATGCCTCCGGATTACCCTACACGCCGCGCACGGATGATCCCACGCTGTTCATCGAGCCCAATTCTGCCCGGCAGCCCTGGACCGGCACAGTGGACCTGCGGCTGGAAAAACGCTGGCGCTGGCATCAGACAGACCTTGGCGTGTTTACCGAAATCACCAATCTGTTCGACAAACTCAATGCACTACGGGTGCAACCGTTTACCGGTCGGCTATGGGATACCGGTAAACTCCATCTGTTAGCTTCCGGTACGGATTATGTACACGATCCCAGTGATGCCGGGCCTCCCCGGTTAATCCGTGTGGGAGCTTTGATCCGCTTCCGGTAATCGTTATCCTTGCGGAAGTGTTTCGTAATTTTTTGTCTCAAGAAAATACGGGGTGTGGAATTTGATGAAATCTGTCGTGAACCGTTATTGGAAATGGGTTTTCCTGCTGGTAATCGCTCTGCCGATTCTCCTGTTCGGGCAGGATTATCGCAATGCACGCAACGAAGCCCAAATTCTGATGAACCAGTACCAGCAACGCCTGAAAGGAGAATTGAGTAAACCGTATGCTAAAGTCGATCGCGGAGTGGGCATCATGGATCGGGGAGAGCTGTCCAATGTGACCAGCAACTTCGGAGTGGTGTCCAGTTTCCACCTGTTTGCTCCGGCCATGCACTGGCCCAGCTGGGCAAACTTCCGCCACCAGTACTGTTTTGGGCTTGAACTGTTAGTGGGTGTGCACGGCGATGTGGTAACTTCCATCAGCGACATAAGCAGCGTAGCAGAGAACTACGACTGGGAAGCAAAAGACGGATCGCTGGGGAATCTGTTTTCCGGTAATGTGACTGCATCGGATGGGACACCCATTCTGGCCAGTTCGGATAATCAGGAAACCTGGCCGATGGGATCGGACGGGCAGCCCTTCTGGCCCGGGCCATTCCGCCTGAATCCGGAAACCGGTCAACAGGTGCCCGGTGAATTCGTTTCCGAACGGGATATTTACAGCGAGTACACCGACCAGAACAATCTGAACGGACCGTACGGATTGGAAGTGCATCAGGTCTCCTATTCCTTCAGCCGTTCCTACGCACGCGATTTTCTTATTTTCGACTTCCGGATCATTAATACATCGGACTCTACACTGGATTCGGTGTACGTGGGTTACATGACTGATTTTAAAGTGGATTTCGATAGTCACGATCATCTGCGCTTTGTTTCTCTGGAAAAAGGAAGTCCCAGAAATCTGGTGTACCTGTGGGATGCCGATCCCAACGAAGGCAACTGGGACATCACCGGCTACATCGGATTCTTGATGCTTACCACCCCCCGCAACAAGGGCATTACCGACTTCCATTATTTCGATAACATCTACGAACCCAACACCAACGAACAAATCTGGGAAATCATGTCCAGCGACACTTCAGGGCGCCACATTACCGTAAGCAACTTTTTTCACGGTAGCAACCGGCGTATCGACGATGACGCCCTGGCCGATGATATGGACCCCACCGGTCAGAAACTGGGGACTGATTTTGTGTTCATCGTTTCCACGGGACCGCTGACCATGCAACCCCACGATACACTTCGCTCCGCTTTTGCAGTGGTATTGGGCGAAAACGAAACAGAAATGCGCGCCAATGCCGAAATGGTGCTTCACATGGCGGAGAACAGCTACCTGGGTCCCAACGCACCCCGTCCGCCCATATTACAGGCCTCCGCCGGAAACGGCCGGGTTACCCTGACCTGGGATGGGACTCCCTCCGAAACATCCCGGGATTTGCTCAGCGGACTGATGGATTTTGAAGGCTACCGATTATACCGCAGCGAGGATTTTGGGCAAAGCTGGGGGACTCCCATTACTGACGAAAAAGGCAACCTGATCGGGTACGTCCCTATTGCCCAGTTCGATTTGAACAACAACGTTTCCGGACGAGACCCTAATTCCAACTTCTTTTTAGGAAGCAACACCGGCATTCGCCACACGTTTGTGGATTCCACCGTTTACAATGGCAGGGAGTACTGGTACGCCATTACCGCCTACGACCGGGGCGATCCCACCACCGGTGTTCCGGCACTGGAGAGTCCCATGGGACAAACACCGGAAGAGGTGAACGTGGTATCGGTCATTCCCTCCGCTCTGGCGACCGACCTGGAGACCCCGACAATTCCCCAGGGCGATTCGCTGCCTCCGCTGGGTGGACCCTGCGATTCCCGACTTGCCGTACAAATTATTGACCCATCCCAACTCACCGGCCACACCTATCGGGTGACGTTCAATGATGCCGGATACCAGTTTGTTGCCGATGATGAGGGAAACCCCGACACCCTGATTACCACCACATTAAACTTAATCGACGTCACCACCGGCGACACCCTGCTCTTTAACCAGCCATTACTTAACGAAACGGGCGATAACATTCCGGTAACCGACGGATTTCGGGTACTGGCTCAGGATGCCGAACCGGAAGTTACTTTTATTGGCTGGACGAAGGTGCAGGGAGATACCTGTACGTTTGAATGGCGGGCGCACCGCTGGGAGAATTTCGCCAATCACCCCTGGGCAGGTCCCGAAGCCATTTACACCAGCGACGACATCCGTCTGACTGTGGATTATTCCGGCGGCTCCTATCTGACCTGGTTCGACATGTATTACGACGAAGTGCTGGCAGATACCGTGCATCCCTGGATTCCCCTGCGGGTTGAGGTGATTAACGATCCCAATCATCCCATCGACATTTCCTCCACTTCATATTTGGGAGAATACGAGATTCAAGCAGACCCGTCCTGGCACAATGCCCACTACAGCCCCCTGGGCTGGGACCTGGAACCGGGAGGAAAAGGGTACAATCCCAATACACCGTTGTGGGCATATTTGTGGCCGGACGTGCTGATTCCCGAGCGGGAAATTCACGACCCCCGCACCGGATACACCCGACATGTGGGACTTTTCATCCTGACCCAGAATTATCCTGAACAATATTTGAACCAATATGCCCAACTGGTGCAACGAACCCCGGTCAAACCACAGCAGGGGGACGAATTCACTATTCGCACCCGAAAACTGTTCCGTTCGGAGGTTTACTATGAATTCACCGTCCCGGAACCCACAGCCCGGCGACGAAAAGCGGATTTGAATCAGATTAAGGTAGTGCCCAACCCATACATCGTTCGGGCTGGCTGGGAGCGCAGTCAGTTCGAAGGGCGCATTCAGTTTACCCATCTCCCGGGGGAATGCGACATCGAAATTTACACCACCGCCGGAGACCACGTAATTACCCTGCACCACAACGGATTGTACGATTACGAATTCTGGAATCTCCAAAATAAAGCCGGGGTAAACGTGGCTTATGGTTTGTACCTGTTCCGGGTAAAAACACCGGAGGGCGATGAGTACACAGGTAAATTTGTCATTATTCGGTAAAAGAGCGTGAGGTAAAGAGTTTTTGAGGAATAGAAAAATGGGTTTATGGAAAAGACGAATAAGCTGGGGATGGATTGGTCTGGTTGCCGGTATATTATTTTTTACCGAACCGGCACATGGGGTAACCAAGGCGGGCACTTCTGCCGCCCAATTTTTAAAGATTGCCGTGGGACCCCGTGCTGCAGCGCTGGCAGGGAGCTTTTCCGCCATCGCAAACGATGCCAGCGCTCTTTACTGGAATCCTGCTGGTATTGCCTGGATGCCCCGGGGCAGTATTCTGGCCACTCACACCGACTGGTTCCTGGATATTCAACACGACTTCTTCGGGTTGGTGGTACCCATCAGCACCGCCTCCCGACTGGGATTTAGTTTTACCACATTGAATACTTCGGACATGGAACAAACCACCATTGAAGAGCCGGAAGGTAACGGAATTTATTTCGATGTGCAGGACATTGCCGTGGGAATCAGTTTTTCCCGGATGATGACCAACCGGTTCTCTTTTGGGATTACGGTAAAATACATTCAGCAAACGCTCTTCAATGAATCGGCTCATACCGTGGCGGTGGACCTGGGGGGAATGCTGAAAACAGGATTCAAAGGAATGAAGCTGGGCATGTCCATGAGCAATTTCGGCGGTAAAATGAAATTAGACGGACGCGATCTGATTGTCAGCTACGACCCTTCCCCTGGCCAGACCGGAAACCCTCTGGTTCCCTCACGCATGGAAACGGAGAGCTGGCACTTACCTTCCAATTTTCGGATTGGATTGGCGCTGGACGTGGTGGGTGCCCGGGAAGGTCTGTTTGTGCAACCCGGTCAGCGCCTGACCATTAGTGTGGATGGCAACAATTTTAACGATTCACCGGAAAATCTCTCCTTCGGAATGGAATATGCCTGGAACGAAATGTTTTTCCTGCGCGGCGGTTATAAGCTGAATCACGATTTAGAAAGCTTCAGCGCCGGACTGGGATTTCAACTCCCTTTCCAGCGCTGGAAAATTCAGGCAGACTATGCCATGACCGGAATGAGCAACCTGGGCATGGTACAACGTATTGGCCTGGGAATTGGTTTTTAACCAACGTAACAGGGAGATTCACATGGCTCGCAAAAAAAGCTGGCGCGAAAAACTGAACGACGATAAAGATCTGCCCAAAATAGTGGAAATTCCTGAGAAAATGCGCAAACGGTACGGAGAGGGGACCATGGTGATTCCTGCTCCCCGGGAAGTGAATGAAATTATGCGGCAGGTACCGAAAGGGAAATTGATAACCGTTAATGAAATTCGCCAAAAATTAGCAGCCAAACATGGAACCACCATTGCCTGCCCATTAACTACGGGAATTTTCGTCTGGATTGCAGCCAACGCTGCCGAAGAGGCTGCCCGGGAAGGTGCCACTGACATCACCCCGTACTGGCGCACACTCAAGTCCGGCGGATTCCTTAACGAAAAATATCCCGGCTCGGTGGAACGCCACCGCCAGTTGCTGGAATCGGAGGGGTTCCAGATCATCCCCAAAGGCAAAAAATGGATGGTAGCCGATTATCAGAAATTCTTAGCAGAATAAATTCCTCCGGAAAAAACGAACACCCTTTCGGAAAAAGAAAGTGGGAATCACTCCTCTCCCCTATCCCTCCTTCATTTTACATTTTACATTTTACATTTTACATTTTCAACTTCCCTTTCTTCTCCATTTATCTTCCCTTAATTCCCTTTGCTTAAAGAAATTCGGGAAATTATATTTCCATTAAATATTTCAGGAAAACACAAAACTTCCGGAGGATGTCCATGTACATTATGCTATTAGGTGCACCGGGTGTGGGAAAAGGCACACAGGCCAAGAAAATCATGGCTAAATATGGGATTCCTCAAATCTCTACCGGCGACATTTTACGTAACGAAGTACGCCTACAAACAGAGCTGGGAAAACTGGCCAAAGAGGTAATGGAACGTGGTGAGCTGGTACCGGATGAAATCATCCTGAAAATGGTTGAGAAGCGTTTGCAGGAACCGGACTGCCAGAAAGGGTTTATTCTGGACGGCTTTCCCCGAACCATTCCGCAAGCGGAAGGGCTGGAGGAAATTTTGCATAGGATGGGAAATATTTCTCTGAAAGTGATTGAAATTTATGTACCCGACGAAGAAATTATCCGTCGCCTGAGCGCACGGCGCATTTGCTCGAAGTGCGGGAAAGATTATAATCTGATTTTTAACCCTCCTCCTGCCGACGGAAAATGTGAAGTGTGCGGTGGCGAAATTATTCAACGGGATGATGACAGGGAAGAGACCATCCGTAAACGGCTGGAAGTCTATCGCAAACAAACCGAACCGCTGGTGTCGTATTACCAGAAAAAAGGAAATCTTTACCGGGTGGATGGTACCCGTTCCATTGAGGAGGTATTTCAGGAAATTGAAAGAATTATTCAATCCTGATGCCCGAATACACCGGGCATATTTTCGGTTGGCAGGGAGTCTTCTGCTAACCATCGGAATTCTGGTAACTTTGCTGCTGCCGGGTTGTTCCGAACGGGAACGAAAAAATCCCTTCGACCCTGGCAGCCATTTCAAAGTGCCCATCGACCTATCTCTTTCCCCCGTTGGCACGCAGGTGACCCTGACCTGGTCGGTGACCGGGCTGGAGGATTATGCGGGATTTCGAATTTATCGGGCAGTGGACGATTCCACTCAAATGGAACTATTCCAGGAGCTTCCTGCCTCTGTCAGCACTTACACGGATACCAGTGTCCAATTTTACCATTGGTACTATTACCGGGTAAGCGTTCTGGGGCACGGGGTGGAGAGCGATCCTTCGCCCATGCAAAAGACCTATCCAGGCCCGGGAACACCTTACATTCTTTCGCGTTACGGATACTCCATTTACCAGCTTTCTTACGACCTGCTGCACACGTTGATGCGCGCCAACACCTTTCTGGCTACCAAAAACTGGGCATGGAATCCCGGCGCTGGAATCATCTGGCTGGCTACCGCACAGTTTCGGTTTGTGACACGCTTTCGTCTGGAAGTGGGACAGGAAGACCTGTTCCTGGAGAAACCGTTCCAGCGACCGGAAGACCTGACTTTTAACGCCGACAAATCCCACCTGTACGTCCTGGACACGCGTAAACGGTTAATTTACACGCTGGTACAGGGACAGGTGACCGACTCCATTCCCATTCCCCAGGGTGATTACCTGGAAATTCGCACCGGCTGGCAAAACACCCTCTGGTTGCTTGGCAAAACACATTTGCGCGTGTTCAACGAATCGGGCGATTCGCTGTTCGCTTTTCCTTTCGATTTCGGGCAGGAAGGCGCTGATCTGTGCTTCCGCAACAACCACATGTACCTGCTTACCACGAATGCGGAGAACCAGACCAGCATTTTGTTTACTTTTACTGAGAATCAGACCACGATGAATTTTCAAGAATTATCCGGTACTTTTTTTATTGTCCGGCAACCTGCTGCAGAAAGCTTCTTCTGGCTGGGCGAATATATGGGAGAAGGAAATTACCGGGCGGTGAAACTTTCGGAAGACGGACAACGTCTATTGGAACTACCATCGGTTCGGAGTCTGAAAGATATCCGGATTCATCCGGTGGACGGTTCTATTATTCTGGTCAGGCGATACGAAGATTCCATTTCGTTGTACGACAAAAACGGTCAGTTCATTTCCACCCGAACCCAAATTTATGACCCGATTCGGGCATATATCGCAGAATGACACGAAAATACACCAAAATCTTTTATCTGCTCATTCCCGCCCTGATTCTGTTCATATTTTTCGTGGATCTGGTTTCTCTATACAGCCATGTGGAAATTCGGGTAGTCAGCTACTTCCGCGAATTGGCCATCATCGCGCTGCTTTTCTTCTGGTACCATTTGCTGAAAAAGAAGCTTCATTTCGACGAATTAAGCATTGAGCAGAATCTGTGGCGCCTGTTTCTGCTGGTGCTGGCGAATTATTTCATCTATTTCGTCCTGCACTATTTGCTGCATCCTGCTTACAGCACCGGATTTCCGCCTCATTATTCCCGACCAGGAGATATTGTGCTCTCCACTCTGCTGGTGCTTATCGCCACATTCACACTGGTTCCTTCGGTGCTGATTTTAAGACAGCTTATTTTTTACAAACGCAAAAGGAATACCGCTTTTCTTTTTAACCTGTTTTTAATCTCAGCCACTGTTGCGGCGGTGCTGGTGTATTTTTTAGAGAAACCGGTGGAGAAGTTTTATTTTCGTCCGGAAACGTTACCCATCGACCTGACCATGCTTGTCGTGGTGGGCAGCATTCTTATTCTTTCGTTTCAGAACGAATGGCTTACCTACTTGCCCCGGCGAAAGAAAATTATCTATTTTCTGGTGGGGATGGTGTTTCTGGGATTCACCAGCTCTCTGTACAATGCTATCTACCGCAAAGCGCTGCCTGCCTACAGCCTTACTTTAGGAGCACTGGCTTATTGTGTGTGGCTATTCCTGACCATTTACGGCACAGTGGCTTTTTTTAAATTATTTTTTCAGATTCCTACCGCCCGTGCTTTCGACCGCAAGTTGAAAGAGCTGAATTCACTGTACCAATTTGGCAGACTGCTAAGTTCGGAGCAGGATTACTCCCGGCTGGTTCACACCATTGTGGAGAACACCGCCCGCATTCTGGAAAGCGATGCGACCTGGCTGCAGTTGTTCGATCCGAAAACGAATCGTTTTGAAATGGCAAATGCGCTGAATCTCACCGACCGGGAGCAGGCTCAGAATCCATTACTTCTGCCGGAAGGACTTACCCGGCAGATCATCCAGACCCGGCAGGTAATTCTGATTAGCGATGTGCCCCACAACCGCCAGTATCGACATTTGCTCCGCTGGAAAAGCGATGCCCAGAGCATCATCGGTGCTCCGCTGTTCAGCAATCGCGGGGAACTGATGGGCATCCTGTATGCCACCAAACCCAAAAGGTATTCATTCGATCCGGATGACGCTTCGCTTTTGCAGGGAATCGCCAACCAATCTGCCATTGCGATGGAAAACCTGCGTCTTTTACAGGCTTCGCTGGAACGGGAACGCATGGAACATGAGCTAAAAATTGCCCGGGACGTGCAACAACGTTTGCTCCCCCAATCTACCCCCCACATCCCGAATTTTGCCATCGAAGCGTATTGCCTGTCCGCCTATGAAGTTGGGGGCGACTACTACGATTTTTTCACCTATCAGGATGGTTCTCCGGGAATCGTTATTGCCGATGTTTCCGGTAAGGGAACCTCCGCAGCGCTGTACATGGCGGAATTTAAGGGAATCATCCAGAGTCTGGCGCAATACCACGAATCCCCTGCCTCTCTGGCCAGAGCGGTGAACCGTACAATTTATCCCAACATCGAACGGAAGGCATTTGTGAGTGCAATTTTTCTGAAGCTTGACCCCCAACAGCACACCCTTTCGTTTGTCAGAGCGGGTCACACACCACTGATTTTTCGCCCTGAGGCAAACAAACCCGCTCAGATTCTCACTCCTCGCGGTCTGGGCATTGGTCTGGATTCCGGAACGCTTTTCGACCGCTGGTTAGAAGAACGAAAATTAATCATGCAACCGGGGAGTCTGGCACTGGTATTTACCGATGGCTTAACCGAAGCCCGAAACGCAAAAGGAGAAGAACTGGAGGAAAAAGGGATTCTACCGATGCTGGAAAATAACCGCATGCCGCTGAGCAGGCTACGGGAACATCTGGTCAAAAGCGTGCTGGAATTTTGCGGCAATACCCCACTGCACGACGATTTCACCTTTGTGCTGGTAGAATGCTGTGAGAGATAAATCCGGAAAAGTTTTTCCAGAGTCCCGGAAAGAGAATTTGCCTTGTCCGTTTTTTTGTATTTTATTATAAAGAAAAGGAAGAAGAAAATTTTCGATAACTTTTTCACCAGAATACCGTAAGAACATAGAACAATCAGGAGGAAGAATGGAGAATTTCGAAATTTTCCGTCGGGACATAGACCGGGTTAGTACGTTGAATTTACAGGGATTTCTGGATGCCCATACTGCACCGGAATTTGAAAAAGCATTACAGAAGTTGCTCTCGGAGGAACGGTACCGAATCATTGTCAACCTGGACGGTCTGCAGTATATCAGCTCTGCCGGTCTGGGTGTGTTTATGGGAGTCATCGAAGAAATTCGCCAGCACGGAGGCGATTTAAAAATCTGCTGTGCTTCCCCCAAAGTGTTTAAAGTATTCGATTTACTGGGTTTTCCCAGTTTGTACGAATTTTACCAGACCGAAGAAGAAGCGCTGAAAAAATTTGAACAATCGTAAGCAGCCGGAATACAACAGGAAAAAACATGACCTCCAGAAAGAAAATACGTAGCCATAAATATCGTTTGAAGCTCCCCCTGGAGAGCGCCAATCTGGAAATCATCCGCGATTTTGTGGGGAAAATTGCCGCAAATATGGGGTTCGACCAGGAAGAGATCGGAAATATTGAATTAGCCGTGGATGAGGCTGCCACCAACGTGTTACGCCATGCGTACCGGGAACAGGATAAGGCAAAACAGTTCATTCTCATTGAAGTCACCTCTTACCCGGATCGCATCCAGATTAGTGTCATCGACCGGGGGAAAGGATTCAATCCAGCGGAAATCAAACCACCGCGCATGGATCAGTATTTCAAACAAATGCGGCGCGGCGGATTGGGCCTTTATCTCATCCGAACGCTCATGGACCGGGTGGATTTTTCCATCAATCCCGGTAAACGAAACGAAGTCCGCATGACCAAATACCTGCGCGAAACCAGAGAAAAAGTGTCCAATCCCAGGTAAAAAACGGTTCATCCCGCTACAGGGGAACCGATAATTCGTTCATACAATCCAACTCCGATTTCAATTCCATTTTGACCACAGGAGAATACCATGGCAGAACTGCTCGATTACCTTTCCAGCAAATACGGAATCCGGGACGTTCAACGCATCAACGAACGGCTGCTGGAGCTTTCTTCCATCATCGAAATTAGCCAGATCCTGAATGCAACGCTGGAATTGAACAGCATTCTGAACCAGCTTCTGCTTATTCCCATGGGGCGACTCATGATCGGGCGGGGAGTTATTTTTCTAAAGCGGAACAACCGTTTCCGTCCCGAACACGCCAAAGGACTCCGTTTACCGGAGCCTTCTCCTGAATTTTCTGCCAGGCAGCTCCCCCAGGAACCGATTTTTCACCATGCGGATGAATCCTCAGGTAAAACAAATGATGTCTTCGCAGAATTTTGTCGGAAGTTTAAACTCCCCATTTACATCCCGCTGAAGGCACAGGATCAGTTGCTGGGGGCGTTGTTTTTTGGCGATAAACTTAACGGTAAAATTTTCAGCCCGGAGGAACGCAATTTTCTCACCTCCCTGGCCAACATTGCCGCCACCGCCATCGCCAATGCTCTGAAAGTGGAAGAGATTCGTGCCATTAACCGAGAATTAGACCAGCGCATCCAGCAACTGAAGACCCTGTTCGACATCAACCAGGGGCTTACCGCCACTTTCGATATCACCAAAATCAAGAAATTGCTCTCGTACGCCATCATGGGACAGATGGTGGTAAACCAGATAGCGCTGATTATCTTCCCCGATCAATTTTCCGGGGGCATCGATGCCGTTGGTTTCCGGCAGGAAGCCATGGAAAGTTTGGTGGAAGCCCTGCACCAGCTTGAATCCCACACCACCGCACTGATGACGGAAGAACTTCCTTACCCCGAATTGCGCGAAAGGCTCATCCGATTAAACGTTCGGGTGATTATTCCTTTGCGCTCCCAGAATCAGATGATGGGCGCCGTTTTGTTAGGTCCCAAGATCAATCAGCAACCCTATTCAGCTGCTGACCTGGAGTTCCTCTCCACCCTGGTTAACCAGGCAACCATCTCCCTGGAAAATGCCCGATTGTTTCAGGAAACGCTGGAAAAGCAACGGATTGAACAGGAACTGCAGGTTGCCCGAAACATTCAGCAAATGCTGTTGCCGCACACCATTCCGGACATCCCGGGCTACCAGGTGTGGGGGATTAATTTGCCTTCCCGGGAAGTGGGAGGCGATTATTTCGACATCATCCCTTTAAACGAACAAGAAGTGGCCATAGCCATTGGCGATGTCTCCGGCAAAAGTGTTCCCGCCGCTCTGCTGATGGCAAATCTGCAGGCGGGACTGCGCACCCTCATCACAACCGGCATTCCCCTACCGGAACTGGTGGGTAAGCTGAATCACCTCATCCATCAGAATACCGACCTGGACAAATACATCACGTTTTTTCTGGGGATTTTGAACAGGGAAACTCACCGATTCCAGTATGTCAATGCAGGACACAATCCCCCGCTGCTTTTGCGTGCGGATGGCACTACCGAACAATTAACCACCGGCGGACTGATTCTGGGCATGATGCCCGATTTTCCATACGAAATGGGTAACGTGCGTTTTGAACCGGACGATTTTCTCTTTTGCTACACCGACGGAGTGAATGAATCCCTGAATAATCAGGAGGAAGAATTTGGTGAGGAACGTCTGCACACTTTTTTAACCACCCATCGCCATCTGCCCGTTCAGCAGATTGCCCATCAGCTGGTGGAAGCGCTGCAAACCTTCTCCCAGGGTGTTCCCCAATTTGACGACATCACCATGATTTTGCTAAAACGAAAGCAGCAATAATTCAAACATCCCGAAGGTTTCTTCGGGTTCCACCTGTAACAATTTCCCCTGCTCTTCCGTAATGTTTCAGAAAATATCCGGAGGAACAAATGAACAAACGGTTATGGATATTACTCAGCGGAATTGTACTGGGACGCCTGATCATCGCCTTTTTTCTGCAGACCCATCCCACTTTTTTTCTGGGTATTCGCAATTTCAATGGTCGGGGACTGTTGATTCAGCCCACCTATCTGGATTTTGTGCTGCCGCTGCTTCTGCTCATCTTTCTGCTTCCGGGACGCTTCAACACCACACCACGCTCCCATAAGCGTTTGCAACCCATCTTTGCAGCACTCCTTTTTGTCCTGGCGCCCGTTCTCACCGGCTTTTTCCTTTTCGGATTCATTAACAGCTGGTACGTCCGTTTCCAGATGGACCGGGTGACAATTGCTCGCTATGTTCTCTTTCTGCTAAGCTTTCTCGGATTTCAGCTTTTTGCCGATGCCCTGTCTGTAAACAAAAAATTTGTTCGCCGGTTTGTGTTACTCATTCTTCTTCTGTTTTTGGCAGGAACACAAGAGTTTTTCTCACCGACCGGGGATGAATCATTCGCTTTAATCATTGCTCTGTTCTCCAGTGTGGGATTAACCACTGCCTTGCTTAGCCTGGCGCTCCGGCGCTATTCATTTGAACAACCAGCTGATACTCTGATTGCAGGAGCCATCGCCGGTGCACTGGTTATTTTTCCGGTCATAAACGTTGTGTCCACCAGCTACTTCACCATATTTTTGCCTGCTCTGGCCATGTTGCTGGCAACTTTTGCTTTACGCAGCCGAAGGTCTCTGTTCTTTCGCACAGCAATGTTCGGGATTGTACCTTTCATCGCTCTGCTGTTATCGGTACTGCCTCCATTCATTCTCCCACAGGAACAGGTAACCCAATTTATGGGGAAAAATCCGCATCAGCCACTCACTACCGAACAGGTCGGGAGTATGACCATTCGCTATGGCGATCCGCGGGTGCGGGAAATCACTCGCAAGCTGGCACGGGTAATTGAGCAGGCGAATACCGTGTGCCGGGAAACTCTGGGCATCTCTCCGGAAGTAAACGAACTCATTATTTACGGGATTGCTCCCGGTGGTTTTCATGGGGAATTTCCCCATCGCATTGTGGGGAACATCATTAGCGAAAAGTATCTGCAAGCCTGCAACGATAGTCTGTTTCTGAACGATTCCACGCTGTCGCCCAACTTTCCTGATCCGGTGAATGGAATTTTGCATGAGTACAGCCATTTGTTCGGTTTCGTTCCCTACCTGCCCTGGATATTTGGTGCGGAGGAGGAAGGCTGGGCAACTTTTTCTGCCACCGTACTCTCCCGGTTAATGTATCAGAAATTCGGGAGCGCCTGGCAGCCCGCTTACAATCATGCTCGCCAGGCAGACAAAATCGAACAACTTAACCTTTCTGGCAAAGCGGTGGTCTGGTCTCATTATTACGAATATGGCGGATTTCAGCTCTGGTATCGCCTGACGCAGGAGATGGGAATCGGAGAATTGTTCCGAAGACGGTGGGAATACACGCGCCGGGATTTACCCGGAATGGCTTTTCTGGAGAACAATCCCGATGCCGCCCGAAACTTAGCCGAAGCATTTGGAAGGGAGAAATTCATCCGGTACGGAACCTTTCCATCCCGAAAATTCGGTGAAATTTACACGGAAGAGGATTGGCTCTCCCTGGCCAGATTGTCCGGAATGCCGGAGGAGCGCATCAAACGGTTATATCGGCTCAAAGCAAACCAGATGGTGAAAGCCAGCATCACCCTTCCCTGAGGTTGATACAGTTGTTTCTTTAAGCAATCTGTTGAATTCGTCCGGGGAGAGAAAGTGTTTTTTCCATATACCAAAAGGCCCGGAAAGCAGCATACTTTTTCCGGGCCTGAATTCATTGCGGAGCTATTCCATATCCACACCAAAGCTGGTTCCCACCGAAAGTCCGACCTGAATCAGCGGGGAATCTTTCGGAACCAGTTTTTGCTTTCCCTGCACTTTTTCGATGGGTACACTCACAATATCCGATCCCTGAATAGCAACCATCTGATTGAATTTCTTTTCCACCACCAGCTCCACCGCTTTTACGGCAAAGCGGGTTGCCAGCAGGCGATCCAGAGGTGTGGGGGTACCACCGCGCTGGAGGTGTCCCAGAATAGCCACCCGGGACTCAATCCCGGTTGCTTCCTCAATCTGATTAGCCAGTACCTGACCAATGCCACCTAACCGAATTTTTTCCGGACTATCCTCCACCACTTTCTTTACCACCTGGTGGCCGCCCTGGGGAACCGCTCCTTCGGAAATCACCACAATGCTGAAGCGTTTGCCGAACCGGCTGCGCTGCCGCACCACCTTAATCACATGCTCGATGTCGTAAGGAATCTCAGGAATCAAAATAATGTCGCCGCCACCGGCAATACCTGACTCCAGTGCCAGCCAACCGGCATTACGCCCCATGACCTCCACCACCATCACCCGATGGTGGCTCTGAGCTGTGGTGTGCAGCCGGTCGATGGCTTCAGTGGCTACCGAACGGGCGGTATCGAAACCAAAGGTGGTGTCGGTTTCCATCAAATCCTTATCGATGGTTTTGGGAACACCCACCACATTGGCGCCTTTTTCAGCCAACATTCCGGCAATGGTCATGGTGCCATCGCCACCCACGGTAATCAGAGCATCCAGTCCCAGATCATCATACAATTCCATGCATTCGTCAGACACATCCTTTACCACCTTTTTGCCCTCTTCAATCACAATATGCTCAAAGGGATTGGCTTTATTACTGGTGCCCAGAATGGTTCCGCCCTGAGTCAGAATGCCGGAAACGCTCTCAAAAGTCAGAAAAGTAAAACGGTTCTCAATCAATCCCTGAAATCCGTCGTAAAATCCAATCACTTCCATCCCAAACCGACTAACTGCGGTTTTTGTCACACCGCGTATTACTGCATTCAGTCCGGGACAATCTCCGCCACCGGTTAATATTCCAATGCGTTTCTTGGCCATCGTTCACTCCTTTCTTTCCGTTGCGTATGCTTGCATTATCGGAATTTTAATCGGAATAATATAGTAAAATTTCCCGGGAATGGAAACCTTGTTTGAAGGTAAGGGGGATAGGGGGAATAAGGGGAATAAGGGGAATAAGGGGTATAGGGGAAATAGGGGAAATAAGGGAGATAAGGGAAATAGGGGAAATAGGGGAGATAAGGGAAATAAGGGAGATAAGGGAAATAAGGGAGATAAGGGAAATAAGGGAGATAGGGGGATAAGGGGTGTAGGGGAATGGACGGGGAGGAGGAGTTTTTTATGGGTTTTGGGGGAAGAGTCTGATTCTTTTTCCGTTTTCTGACGGGGATTCATTGTCAGGGCATTCCGATGGAAATCCCGATATTTGGAGACGTGAATTCAGGATGAACAGGAGTTTTTCTTCAGACTTCCGGAAAAATCCAG
>CAZBWV010000020.1:0-6580 GCA_964495805.1 uncultured Calditrichaceae bacterium | reverse complement strand
GTGGCAAGAACCTCCCCCACCGGGGTGGACTGAAAAATAAGAATGTTCGGGGATTCATGTTGAAATTTGTTCAGAATTTCCCGGGTACCCCGGGCAAAAACAGGAAAGAATTTTGTGTCCGAAAATGCTTTCCGAAGTGGGTCGGTTGGGGGAGAAACGTTAATGAATAAAATTTTAATTAAGCCGGACATTGGTTTAAACCCCCTCAAAATAGAATTTGAAAAGCATCGGAATATTAAGAATAGTAGCAGGAAATTCTGTAGCATATTTATCATCGAAGGAAAACGGGAGGTCTTTAGTAAAAATCTACTTTTAGGTAGAAAAAATATTTGATAAAATAAAAAAACCAAGAAATAGAAAAAATTTTTCGATTCGGAGCTTTTTCCGGCGAAAGTTGTGTTTAAAAAGTGATTTGGTGCAATTAAATTTCCCGCTCTTCCGGTCCGTCGTATTCCACCGCGGAAAAATCAATCGGGCGCATGGGTTGGTATCGGGTTTGCTCTTCATAGATGTGCGCCAGCAGACCGGGAATGCGTGCCATAATGAAAAAGGCGTTGGCCAGTTTGGCCGGAATGTTCAGTTCGCACAGCACGGCTGCAATGGCACCATCGATGTTGACAAAAATCTCCTGCCGGGTTTGCTGCTGAAGCGCTTGCTGCAAAGCATGAATCATCTCGATGTACCGACCGGAGATGCCGTACTTCTGAGCCAGTTCCAGCAGCCGCTGCGCTCTGGGATCGCGGGTGTGGTAGCGATGACCAAATCCTTCCAGCGGTTTGTCTTCTCGAAGTGTTTCCTGGACAATACTTCGGGCAACCTCCTCCACCGATTCCTTGTGGTGATTAACTCGTAGCACGGCTTCCTCCAACCGTTCCATAACCTTTTCGATGGCGCCGCCGTGATGCTGATTGATGGCCAGAATACCCGCAGCCAGCGCTGCGTTTAACGGCGCACCGGTGGAAGCCACGGTGACCGCTGCCTGGGTGGAAGGAGCCGTAAGCCCGTGATCCACACTGGATACCAGAAGGGCATCCAGAATCCGCCCCACGTTTTTGGTGGGAAGCTCCCCTTTAATCAGCAGATAAATGAGCTGGGGATAAGTGAACTTCCCCATTAACTGATCCAGCCGGTAGCCGCGAATGACAATTTTGTTCGGTTCAATTTTGGTGATGGCTGTTTTCCAGCTCTTCGCGCTCATTGAATCCCCCTCACATTAATCATTTCCTGCCCAAATCTTGTTCGAAAAACCTGAGCATGTGCGCGGAAAAGAAAACCAATCCGATGGAATATTAGCCAATTTCGGGGAAAACATCAAGTGGAAATGGGGGGTAAGGGGAGAAAATGAGCGGAAAAATTGCCGTCTTCTGGTGCTCTATGGGGGGATTGGTGTCCGATGGGAACCATTAAGTAGGGAGCAACCGGAAGGGCCATTCTGCTTTGGGAAACTGGCTTTTCAACCGACCCTCCTCCGCCAGTCCGTAGCCGATACTTAGCCCTTTGTACTGAACCATCACCTGTGCGTGAAAGTCGCCGTTCAGTTCCAGCGGCTGACGATTCACAAACTGTTCCACAGCCTTCAGGTCGGCCAGTTCCAGCACGTTCTTTCGGGCAAACTCCCCGAACAAATGCACCCCCTCTGTGGTCAGTTTGCCGATCTGACGCATGGGGCGTCCGATGGTGAGCCCGGTTTTCATGGGCCGGGTGCGGAAAGGAAAATCGGCCAGCTCCGGAGTAACTCCAATGATGGTTTTTTCCATAAAGTAGCGGTAGCGGGCAAATGTTTCGCGGGGAATACCAAAGTGTTGAGCAAAGTAATCCAGATATTTTTTTACCGGAGAGGTGTGATGGTGCAGATAATTGAGCCGCAGCGGACGATAGGTGCGCTTCTGATGTTCCCGGGGTAAGCTTTCGGTTTTGCGCAACCGGGCCAGGAAAAACCCTTCGGTCTGGTTTTCGAATGGGTACAGGCGCACGGTTCGCCGAAGCTGAGAGTGGTAGGTCTTCCCCTCAAATTCCGTCAGTCCGGGACGGATTTTCAATCCGGGCAGTTCCACCTTCTCCAGTTCTACCGGGAATTCCCGCAGAGCAAAATCGATGACTTCTTCGTTTTCCTGTGGGGTGAGGGTGCAGGTGGAGTAAACCAGCACGCCGCCCGGTTTGAGTGCTTTTAGTGCGCTGGCCAGTAGCTTGCGCTGTCCCGTAGCCAGACGTTCCACATGGTTGGGCGTCCACCAGCTCAAAACTTCGGGGGATTTATGCAGGGTGCCCAGCCCGGAACACGCCGGGTCCAGTAAAATCCGATCGAAGGTTTCAAAGTACTGGTTTCCGAAGCTCTCGCCGGGGGTGCGTACCACAGCGGTATTTACAATTCCCAGCCGCTGCAAATTATTAATTAGCGCACGCAATCGTTTTTGTACCACGTCGTTGGCCACAATCAAACCGCGGTTGCGCATCATCACCGCCATTTGTGTGGTTTTGGATCCCGGCGCAGCGGATACATCCAGCACCCGCTCGCCCGGTTGGGGCTGCAACACCCGCGGCGGTAGCATGGAAGCAATGTCCTGCACATAGAAGTGACCAAGAAAGTGCGAAAGACTTTTGCCGATGGGATACGGTTGATACGTGAGCCGGTACACATCCGGGAATCCCGGAAAGGGTTCGAACTGAAACCCCTGTTCGCGCAGGAACTCCTCCAGCCGCTCCTGGCTCCCTTTGAGGGGATTGAACCGAATAGTGTGCGGAAGCTGATTACCCACACTGTCGAAAAAACAACTCTTTTCGCTGCCTAACAGCTGTTCCATCAGACGGTCTAATTCCGCCGAAGGCCGATATCCCATGGCACGGTCCTTTTTCTCCGTTTCGTTCCGGATTGATTCGTTTTTTCCGGAATCCGGCTGCAACAATAACCAAAAATCGTTGCCAATGCAAGAGGCGGTGGCAAACGGTCAAGGCATTTCCATTAAAAAAACCGGAAGGTGCCCGAACGGGCAAACCTTCCGGCTGAAAAAAGGCTTATGATTCAACCTGTCCGCTATTCATTCATCAGCGAATCGATAAGCGTATTCAGAGTTGCACTGGGACGCATTTCCCGCTCTACCCGTGTTTCGTCCGGTTTGTAGTAACCACCAATATCCACCGGATGGCCCTGAGCGGCTAGCAGTTCCCGGTTGATTTGTTCCTCGTGCTTTTTCAGATATTCCGCTACCGGAGTAAACCGTTTGCGGAGCCATTCGTTTTTGCTCTGTTTGGCCAGCGCCTGCGCCCAGTACATGGCAAAGTAAAAAGTGCTTCCCCGGTTGTCCAGCTCGTTCACTTTTCGGGAGGGCGTTTTCCCGTTTTCCAGATAATCGCTGATGGCCTGGTCCAGTGTTTCGGCTAATACTCTGGCTTTCTCGTTGCCGGTTTTTTCGTACACCAGTTCCAGGGAGGGCACCAGGGCACAATATTCTCCCAGGGAATCCCAGCGCAAATGCCCTTCTTTCAGGAATTGCTGGACGTGTTTGGGAGCCGAACCACCGGCGCCGGTTTCGAACAGCCCGCCGCCTTTCAATAGCGGTACGATGGACATCATCCGTGCGCTGGTTCCCAGCTCCAGAATGGGGAACAGGTCAGTCAGATAGTCCCGCAGTACGTTTCCGGTGACTGAGATGGTGTCCTGCCCGGCACGAACCCGTTTCAGGGTAAAGCGCATGGCTTCCTGGGGTCGCATGATGCGAATGTCCAGCCCGCTCAAGTCGTGGTTTTTCAGGTATTTTTCCACTTTTTGAATGAGCTGGGCATCGTGTGCCCGACGGTCGTCCAGCCAGAAAATAGCCGGATTCCCGGTGGCACGCGCACGCTTCACCGCCAGCTTTACCCAATCCTCAATGGCAATGTCCTTGGTCTGGCACATGCGAAAGATGTCGCCCCTTTCCACCGGTTGCTCTAACAACACTTTTCCGTTTTCGTCCACGCACCGGATGACTCCCGCACCGGTGGCTTCGAAGGTCTTGTCGTGCGAACCGTATTCCTCTGCCTTTTTAGCCATCAGGCCCACGTTAGACACATTGCCCATGGTGGCCGGGTCGAACTGGCCGTGTATTTTGCAGTCGTCAATTACTTCCTGATAAATGGTGGCATAGGAACGGTCGGGGATCATAGCCAGCGTGTCCTGCAACTCTCCTTTTGCATTCCACATCTTTCCCCCGTCCCGAATGACAACCGGCATGGATGCATCGATAATCACGTTATTGGGTACATGCAGGTTCGTGATGCCTTTTTCGCTGTCCACCATAGCCAGGGGCGGACGTTTCTGGTACATGGCGTTGATATCTGCTTCGATTTCAGCCTGTTTCTCCGGCGGTAGTTTTTTAATTTTTTGCAGGATGTCCGCCAGCCCGTTGTTCACATTGGCACCTACCTGTTTGAGCGCTTCGGCGTGCTTTTCCAGCGCATCACGAAAGTAAACAGAAACCGCATGCCCGAACATGATGGGGTCGGATACTTTCATCATGGTGGCTTTGAGGTGCAGGGAGAGTAGAATATCGTCCCGCCGGGCTTCTTCAATTTTTTCCTGGTAGAATTTGCGCAGTTCCCGGACGTTCATCACCGCAGCGTCCAGCACCTCGCCTGCTTCTAACGGAAGGGTTTCCTTCAGTACAGTTATATTTCCCTGTGGGTCCACATATTCAATGCGTGCGGTGGTGGGTGCCTCTAAAGTAATGGATTTTTCGCTGCCGTAGTAATCGCCCCGTTCCATGTGCCCGACACGGGTTTTGGAGCCCTCTTTGGGCCAGGGCTTCATCAGCTTGTGGGGATTTTTCTGGGCGTATCGTTTCACCGCCGGTGCCGGTCGGCGATCGGAATTACCTTCCCGCAGCACCGGATTCACCGCTGAACCCAGCACCCGGGAGAAACGCTGCTGCAGGGCTTTTTCTTCCTCCGTCTGCGGCTCTTCGGGATAATCGGGAATGTCGTACCCTTTTTCCTGCAATTCTTTGATGGCCGCCTGCAATTGGGGAACCGAAGCGCTAATGTTGGGCAGCTTAATGATATTCGCCTCCGGATGCTGGGTGAGTTCTCCTAATTCTTTCAGCGCATCCGGCACGCGTTGCTCCTCTTGTAACCGCTCGGGAAATAACGCCAGAATGCGTCCGGCCAGGGAAATGTCCTTGGTCTCAATTTCGATGTCCGTCCCTTTCAGAAAAGCCTTCAGAATGGGCAACAACGAAAAGCTGGCCAGATAAGGCGCCTCGTCGGTTTTGGTCCAGTAAATTTTAAATGGTTTCATATGCTTCCTTTAAACGTTTTGGTTATCCGGTTTTATTCGTGTTTTCCCCTCCAGATGCATGGGAAATTGAAGCGTTTCCAATTTAAAAAAAATGAATGGGTTAAACAACTGTTTGCGGAAAAGGTAAAAGACAAAAGACAAAAGACAAAAGACAAAAGACAAAAGACAAAAAGAGGGGAGGTGGGGTGAGGGGGTTGTCGGATTAGCCCAGTTTGCGGATGTTTACGGCTCGGTCGCCCCGCAAATCGCGTCGGATATCGAATCCCACCCGATCGCCCTCCCGGAACAACTGGTTGCGAAATCGGGGATGGATGTCCTGAAAACTGAAGTAGTACTCTTCCTCATCCGACCCAACGATAAATCCGAACTTTTTTATTGTATCCACCATTTTGATGATGCCGTATTCCATTTGCTATCTCTCCAGATTTGTTCTCGTGTTAAATTTAGTTGCTTTTACCCGCCGGAACAAGTGCTGGTGGGAATAAAAAAGCCCTTCGGCAAACACCGAAGGGCTTTGTAAATAGTAAGGGCAAAGGTTATTGATGAGCTTGTTTGCGCATCTCCGTAGCCAGCTCTTTCATTTCCACCGGACCCAGGGCATGTTTGCCGCTCATATACTGCTTTACTTGTTCTTCGTGGCACTGTTCGCAGGTGCTAATGGTGGGCAGTTGCACTTTATCCACATCGTCGGCGCTCATGTGGCCATCTCCGTGGCAATCCGCACAGGTCATGCTCCGGGCCATCTTTCCCCGATTAAAGTCCTTCACAATTTCCGGGGTGACCTTTTTATGGCACTCCTCGCATTTGGAATTGACTGCCAGCCCCCGATCCGTGAGCGACATGACCAGCACAAGCAGGAATGTTATCATTAAAAAATATTGCCAGCCCACTTGTATTTATTTTATTATAATAACCTTCCTGTTAAATAGTATGAGATTATTATTATATATTGTATCAAATATGTCTGTAATTTTATCTTGAATAATACCTGTACTTCTTAGAATACAACAATTTCTTTTTTTGTTATTTGCGGTCTGTTCACCGAATTAAATATAAGTGAAAAAATGCACGATATCAATAAAAGTCGTTGTGAAAGGAAAACTTTTTCGTCCTGAGAATTTTCAAAACAGGTGGTGTAAGTTTTCGGGGAAAAGCAAAAAGGTGCAGGTTGTACCCGCACCTTTTTGTTGGTAGCACAAATCGAAAAGACGAAGTTTTCAGGACAACCGACAATCCGGTTGAGGATGACCCGGCTTGGTCATTACCACCTGCCAGAGTTGGGTCTGGCGGGCGCGAAATCCACCAGCAGAG